>JBGATY010000186.1:0-7280 GCA_044228955.1 Planctomycetota bacterium
GCGCATCTACTACGAAGACACCGACGCCGCCGGCATTGTCTACTACGCCAACTGGCTGCGCTTTCTCGAGCGCGGCCGCACCGAGATGCTGCGCCTGCTCGGCCAGCAGCACAGCGCCCTGCGCGAGGAGCGCCTGACGAGCGAGAACCGGCGCCTGAAAAAGAAGCTCGGCGCTAGTTTCGAGCTGGTCGGCTCGAGTCCCGCGATGCAGCGACTGCGCGCTCAACTGCAAGCCGTGGCCGCGTCCGACGCGTCGGTGCTCGTCACGGGCGAGAACGGCACGGGAAAGGAAATCGTCGCGCGCAACCTCCACCATCTGTCGAATCGCTGCGACGGTCCGTTCGTGACGGTGAACTGCGCGGCGATTCCCGAGGAGCTGATCGAGTCGGAGCTCTTCGGACACGAGAAGGGCAGCTTCACGGGCGCGATCGAGCGGCGCGTCGGCCACTTCGAGGCGGCCAACGAGGGCACGCTGTTCCTCGACGAGATCGGCGACATGCCGCTCGCGGCGCAGGCCAAGGTGTTGCGCGCGCTCGAGACGCACGAAATCACGCGCGTCGGAGACAGCGCGCGGATTCCGGTCGACATCCGCGTGGTCGCCGCGACCAATGCCGATCTCGCGCAGGGCGTCGAGAGGAAGACGTTCCGCCTCGATCTCTTCTACCGTCTGAACGTCGTGCCGCTGCACGTGCCACCCCTGCGTGAGCGACTCGAGGACGTGCCGGAGCTCGCGCGGCGATTCCTCGAGGACATCGCGCGTCGATCGGGCCGGAGCCCGCACGGTCTGGCCGCGAACGCGACGGAGCTCCTGATGTCGCTCGACTACCCTGGAAACGTGCGCCAGTTGAAGAACCTGCTCGAGGGCGCCAGCGTCTTCGCGCATGGAGCCGACGTCACGCGCGCGGACCTCGAGCAGATCCTGTCGAGCGGTCCCGCGCTCGCCGGCGCGCCCCAATTGGGAGCGAAATTCGTCGCACCCCTCGCACGTGTGTCGCGGATCGCGCGCTCGCAGACGAGCGGCGCGTGGTTTGGCGCTGAGCGATTCAGCGCGGCATCAAGGAATGCGCAGGCGCTGACCCTTGTGCACGGCCTCGGGCTTGGCGAGCACGTCGCGGTTCAACTCGTAGATCTCTTTCCAGCGGTCGCCGTTGCCGAGTTCCGCCTTGGCGATCTTCCACAAGCTCTCGCCGTCCTTGACGACGTGGACCTTGCCGCTGCTCGAGGCAACCGGTGCGCTCGCGCTCCCCGACTTCTCGGCCTTCTTGGCCTCGGGCTTCGGCATCGAGAGGGCCTCGGTGTCGAACACCGGGACGAAGATCTTGCTGCCCGCCTGCAGGTCGGTGCGGCCTTCGTTCGAGCGCTTCAGGAGCGTGAGCTTCTGCCAGTCACCGTAGTAGTTGTGCGCGACGCTCTTGTAGGAATCGCCTTCCTTCCACACGTAGAGCTTCATGTCGGGCAGGATCGAGTCCTCCAGGCCGTCGAGCTTCTTCAGCAGAGCGCCCGGCGGAAGGGCCGGCGTCGCAACCGGTTGGAGAACCGTGCTCGCGGCCGGCGGAGTGACGGGCACGACCGGCTTCTGGCTCTCCGGACTTGGGCCCGCCGGAGCGATCTCCGTGCTGAGGAGCCCCTTGGCGTCCGCGGGCTTTTCGGCGGCCTTCTCGACCGCCGCCAGGCTCGTTTCGGGTGCCGGCACGATGGGCGCGGTGGCGCGGACCGGCGGGGCCCCCGCTTCGACCACACGGGTCTTGTTCAACGGGTCGTCGACCGTGAGCGAGACCACCAGGATCAGTGCGATGAGGAACAGAACCGACAGAACGATGACTTTTTCGACCTTGCCCATGACTGCGTGCGCGCTTTCCGTAACCCGGAACTTTCCAGAGACTTAGCGACGTCGGCGGCGCTTGGGGATCAGAGCGCGCTCGACATCGGGGGGTATCGCAATCGGCCGAGGTCGAGTCAAAGGGAAAGAGGTTCGAAAAATCGATTTTCCTACTAGCGGAAGTAGATCGAGATCCTGCCCACACACGATCCGGGGGGAGGGTCGGGGCCGGCCGAGGGGCTCCGGTTCGATCGCCTCGGCGGCCTGGAGTGCGCTCGCGAGAAGCCGCCCGATCCACTAGAAACAAGCGCGCGAACATGGCTGACCAGGCATTCGATCCGGCGCAAGCGAACACGAGCGCGTCGGCGAAAGGGCCCGCGTTCGTGTCGCGCAGTCGGCTCGAGAGTCAGGTCGACGCCCCCATCCTCGCGAGCGACGGATCCCTGTTGCCGACCCTGCGCACGCCGTACGTGCGTTGGATCCTGTTCCTGGCCGTCACGTTGCAGATCTACGCGTGGTGGCGCGTCGACGGCTATCAACTGGCGGACTCGGTCGAGTTCATGGAGCGCGCGCGCGCGCTGGTGCGCGGCGAGCAACTCGTGGATGCCGGCGTCGTCCGACCGATCGGCTTCTCGTTCCTCCTCATTCCTGTCTTCGGACTCGGTGAGTGGATCGGCGTGCGTGACGAGCGCGCGCTCGTGTGGTGCGTCGTGCTCCTGCAGATGGCGCTCGGGCTCGTGCTCGCCTGGCGCTGCATGCGCATCGGAGCGCGTGTCGCGGCGCGCACGGGTGCGATCGCGGCGGGCTTCATCGTCGTCACGAACCCGGTGTTCCTGCAGTGGTCGACCCAGCCGATTTCCGATCTGGCGGCGGGCGTGTGTTTTGCCTTCGCGCTGGAACTGGTGCTCGAGCGCGGCTCGTTCCGGCGGTCGTTGGTCGCCGGCCTGTGGCTCGGTGTCGGCTTCACCGTCGCGTACAAGACCCTGCTCTTCACGCTGCTATTGATCGCGTTCTCCATGGTGCGGGATCGCTTCAAGCGCACTGCGGCGTGGCGCGGGCTCGTCCCGGGCGTGAGCATCGCGATCCTCGTGCAGTGCACGCTCGACTGGGTCATGTACCGCAGTTTCGGCGCCAGCATCGCCAACTACTTCGCGGCGAACTTCGTGCAGATCATCACGATCGTGATGTACCGCATCTCAGTGCTGTTCCACTGGGAGTGGCTCTACAAGCGCGGCGAGGAGCTCTACTACTACAAGGAGAAGCTGCTCGGGATCGAGGACTACGAAGGCCGCGGCGAGATGAGCCTGGCCTCGAAGCAGCCTCTCTACTTTTACGTCACGGCGCTGCCGACGTTCTTCGTGTGGCCCCTGATAGCGGTCGGCGTGGCGGCTCTCGTGCGCCTGTTCAAGCGACGCGAAGCCAAGCTCGTCATGCTCGCCTGCGTGTCGGCCGGCGCGTTCGCCGTGATGAGCTTGAAGGGGTCGAAGGACTTTCGGCTGGCGCTGCCGCTCCTGCCGCTCTTGGCGCCGTGGCTGGCCTCGGGCTGGGAGTGGATCGCGAGCGACCTGCTGCGCGGTCGTGCCCAGACGCGCGCGCTCCTTGCCGCGGGCGGTTCCGTGGCCGTGATCGTGCTCTCGATCTCGGCGCTGATGCAGTTCAACGTGAAGCACTTCGGCGGTTACTGGAGCGCCAGCGACTGGGTCGACGCGTTCGCGCGCTCCACCTACCGTGAGCGATTGGCGCGCACGGTCTGGCCGGGAAAGGACGGTGAGCCCGAACCGTTGCGCGTCGGCTACGCCTATCACTGGGCCGTGTACCTGCGCCATTCGCCCCTGGTCCAGGTCGCGAAACTGCCCTGGCAGCTGAATCTGTGGAAGCAGTACGAGAAGAAGGTCGACCACGGTTCTCTCGAGAAGGCGGAAGACTTCGCCGCCATCGAGGATCTCGACCTGTTCGTCGTGCACCTGCCGATCCTCTCCTCCAATCCAGACCTGATGAGCTTCGTGAACGCGCGATTCGAGGTCCTCGCCGCCCTGTACGACCAGCGCACGTACGACGACATCGGACCGATCTTCGTGCTCGCGCGGCGCACGGGTTCGAAGGACGCGCGCACCTTCTTCGACGTGACGCGCGGCGTCGGCGAGGAGGAGTTCACGCGCGCGCGGCAAGTCGAACCGCCGCTCGATTTCGTCGACATCGAGAACCAGGACCGCGTGCGCCTGCTCGGTGTCGAGTACACGACGCTGCCACCGCAGGAGTTCGGGTGGATCACCTACCACTGGCGCGTGCCGCGGCCGGTGCAACGCGACTGGTGGATCCTGGACCGCATGACGAGCCCGAACGAGACGAACGTGTGGGAGAACAACCACGCGCCGGCGTACGGCACGCGCCCGACCTCGCATTGGACTCCCGACGAGATCGTGTCGGAGAGCTATCTGGTCGTGCCCGCGCACCGCGCGTACGAGTCCTTCGGTCGCGTGCGCCCCATCGGCAACGCCTATCGCCGCGGCGACCTCATCCCGACACGGACGTGGATGAAGCTCGTGGCGCTCGACCCGACCACCCTGAAGGGCCCCGGTTCGCCCACCATCGTCGCCGAGATGATGCCCGCGCGTCTCGGCGCCGCGGGCCCGGTACGCACTCCGGCCGAGGTCGGCCTGCAGGAAATGCCCGACGGGATCCAGTTCGCCGCCGACGATTTCGTGCGCGTGGCGAGCTTCTTCATTCCCGTGCTCGCCCCCTGGCGCCTGCCGGACGACGGTCGACCGGTCGAAGACTGACGACGCGACTTGAGCGCGGACGGGCTCGAGCGTATCGTGCCAGTCCATGCGCGCGAGCCTGGGAGCGAGCTTGGACCTGTCGATCCACGAAGCTCCCTCGTCGGCCGCGCGAACTCGGTCCAGGGCGCACGACCCGTCGGTCGTGGCCGGGGCTTGAGGCCTCGAGGCTCTCCGTTCCGATTGGCCGCGCATGTCGACTTCCATTCACTCCCGTTGCGTGCCCCTGCTCCTCGCGCTGGGACTGCTCGTCCTCGCCAGCGCGTGCTCTGCGAGCGGGTCGGGTTCGGGCCCGTCGCGGCCGGCGAAGACGGGTGAGGCGCTGCGCGTGCGCTACCTCGCCTACGCGAGCGGCCAGAAGCTCGAGCTCGTGAACGACTCGCATTCGGACCGCACCGCGGTGTACTCGAGCACGAAGCGGCTCGAGGACGCGTTCGTGAAGGTCACGACGGACGAAGTGCTCGACGAGACGATCGCGAACTTCAAGCAGAACGGTTTCTTCGAGAGTGCCGTCCCGGGTTCGGCGCCGCTCACGGCGGCCGAAGGCGTGTCGCAGGCGCTCGAGGTCGAGAAGGGCGGGCAGACGAGCTTCTGGGCGATCGCGAAGACGGCGGGCGAGGCCGATCGCAAGCGCTTCATCGAGTGCGCCAAACTGTTCACGTTCGTCTACAACAACACCTATCAGCTCCAATCGGTGGAACGCGCGCCCGACTGGGAGAGCCAGAACGCCGCCGTCAAGAAGAAGAGGAACCAGTGATGTCCTCCGCCGCCGTGACGAGCTCGGGGAAGCACCCCGTCCGCCGCGCGGTGGCCATCCTGCCGGCGCGAATCGGATCCACGCGCCTCCCGCGCAAGATGCTCCTCGAGGCGGCCGGCGTGCCTCTCGTCGTGCACACGGCGCGCAACGTCCAGGCCGCCGGCGTGTTCGCTCGCGTCGTCGTCGCCACCGACGACGCCGAGATCCTCGCGGCCTGCCGGGTGCACGGCATCGAAGCGCGCTCGACGCGCGCCGACCACCACAGCGGGAGCGACCGCGTGAACGAGTGCTTCGCGGCGCTCTCTTCCGAGGGTGACCGCGCGGAGGTCGTCGTCAACGTGCAGGGCGACGAGCCCGAGCTCGAGCGAGCCGATTTCGCGGCCCTGGTGGGCGCGTTCGAGGATGCCGGGGTCGAGCTGGCGACGCTCGCCGTCGGCATCACGGATCGCGCTCAGTTCGAGAACCCGAATGTGGTCAAGGTCGTGTGCGACGCGCGCGGGAACGCGCTCTATTTCTCGCGCTCGCCCATCCCCTCGCGCGGCCATCCGGACGCAGCCGGCCCCTGGTTCGCGCGCCGCCACATCGGCGTGTACGCCTTCGCCCCGGCCGCGCTGGCGCGTTTCTGCGCTTTGCCCCGCGGCGCGTTGGAGAAAGCCGAGAGCCTCGAGCAACTGCGCTGGCTCGAGAACGGTTTCGATCTGAGGGTCGTCGCGGCCGTGCGCGGCACGACCTCGATCGATACGCTCGGCGACTGGGAAGAGTTCAAGGCACGCGTCGAGTCGGGTCGACGCGGCGACAGCGCTGGATCCAGGGACGCGTCGGCGTCCGGGCAGAGAGCGGGAAGCAAGACGGCATGACCAAGCACATCTTCATCACGGGCGGAGTCGTGTCGAGCCTGGGCAAGGGACTCACGTCCGCCGCCATCGGCATGATCCTCGAGCGGCGAGGCTTGAAGGTCTCGATGCAGAAGCTCGATCCGTACATCAACGTCGATCCGGGCACGATGAGCCCGTTCCAGCACGGCGAGGTGTACGTCACCGACGACGGTGCCGAGACCGACCTCGACCTCGGGCACTACGAGCGCTTCACGCACGCGCGCCTGACCAAGGCCTCGAACTTCACGACCGGCAAGATCTACTCGTCGGTGATCGCGAAGGAACGCCGCGGCGACTACCTCGGGCGCACGGTCCAGGTGATCCCGCACATCACGGACGCGATCAAGGAGGCGATCCACGAGGGCGTCGCCTCCGACGACGGCCGACCGGTCGACGTGGCGCTGACGGAGATCGGCGGCACGGTCGGCGACATCGAGTCGCTGCCCTTCCTCGAAGCTGCGCGTCAATTCGCGCTGGAAAAGCCGCGCGGCGACGTGCTGTTCGTGCACTTGACGTTGCTTCCCTACCTGCGTGCCTCGGGAGAGATGAAGACCAAGCCCACCCAGCAGTCGGTCGGCAAGCTGCGCGAGATCGGCATCATGCCGGACATCCTGATCTGCCGCACGGAACAGCCGATGTCGCGCGAGATGGCCGCGAAGATCTCGATGTTCTGCAACGTGCGTCCCGAGGCCGTGATCGAGGAACGCGACGTCGAGTTCTCGATCTACGAGGTGCCGACGAATCTGGTGCGCGCGGGACTCGACCATCTGATCGTCGAGCGACTGGGGTTGCCGACCGAAACCGTCACGCGCATGGACGACTGGACCTTGATGCTCGACGACATCAAGCGCACGAAGGACTCGGTCGAGATCGCCATCGTCGGCAAGTACATCGAGCTGCACGACGCGTACAAGTCGATCTACGAGTCGCTCTCCCACTCGGGCATCGCGAATCACTGCAAAGTCGTCTTGCGCAAGGTGCGCGCCGAGGATTTGACGGCGTCACCGGCCAGCCTCGAACAACTCGAGGGCGTGCACGGGCTGCTCGTGCCG
>JBGATY010000187.1:0-7188 GCA_044228955.1 Planctomycetota bacterium
GAGCTGCAGCTGTGGGCCTTCCCGCTCTTGTGGCTGGGCTTCGGCAGCCTGGCCGGCGTGTGGCCCTTCCACACCTGGTCGCCCGACGGGCACGCCTCGGCTCCGACGGCCGTGTCGATGCTGCACGCCGGCGTACTCATGAAGCTCGGCGCATTCGGCGTCATCCGCGTCGGGATGGTGCTGCTTCCCGACGCCGCCGTCGCCTGGGCGCCGATCATCGGCGTCGTGGCGGTCGTGAACGTGCTCTACGGAGCGCTGTGCGCGGCGAGCCAATCGGATCTCAAGTACATCGTGGCCTATTCTTCCGTCAGCCACATGGGCATCGTCATGCTCGGCGCGGCGACGATGACCGCCGCGGGCTGGAACGGCGCCGTCTACCAGATGTTCGCGCACGGCATCATGACGGGCCTCTTCTTCGCCCTCGTCGGCCTGGTGTACGAGCGCGCGCACACGCGCGCGATCGCGAAGATGGGCGGCTTCGCGCACGTCATGCCGGCGGTGGCGGCGTTCTTCACGCTGGCGTGTCTGTCCTCGCTCGGCCTGCCGGGTACAGCGGGCTTCGTGGCGGAGTTCCTGGTCTTCGTCGGCGCGGCGGAGAGTGCTCACGCGTGGTGGGTCGTGCCCGGCGTGCTCGGAGCGTTCGTCACCGCGGTGTACGTGCTGCGCGCGTGCAAGACGATCTTCTTCGGACCGGCGCCCACCGGCGAATTCGCGCACCTCACCGGTCCGCGACGCACCGAGTGGGCCGCCCCGCTCGTCCTCGGGTCGGCACTGGTCCTGTTCGGCTTCTGGCCGCGCTTCCTGCTCGATTTCATCGACGTGGCGAGCACGGCCTTCCTGTCCCGCTTCCCCGGGGTCCACTGAGCTCCGAACATGCCTGCCTGGCTCCACATCCTGACGCTGGATCTCGCAGTGCTCGGCACGGCGATCCTGGTGCTGTTGTGCGACGTGCTGTTCTCGATTCGCGGGCGCACCCTCGGCTGGCTGACGGCTGGACTGCTCGCGGGCATCGTGGTGTTGTCGTTCTTCACCGACGTCGCCGGCGCGGCGCCGCACGGCGTGTACGTCTCGGGGCCGTGGGTGCTGTTCTTCAAGCGGCTCTTCCTGTGCGCCGGCGTGCTCGGCGTGCTCGGCGCGATCGACTGGCTGGAAACACGCGTCGTGAAGCGACAGGCCGAGTACATCGTGCTCCTGTTGTCGAGCCTCGTCGGCATGATGCTCCTGGCCGGAGCGCGCGACTGGATCCTGCTCGTCGTCGCGTTCGAACTCATGGGCGTTCCGCTGTACGTGCTGTGCGCGTACGCCAAGTCCGACGGGCGCGGCGACGAATCGAGACTCGCGGCCGAAGCCGGGCTCAAGCTCTTCGTCACGGGCGCGGCCAGCACTGCGCTCACCTTGTTCGGACTGGCGCTCGTCGTCGGCACGACCGGGACGTCGAGCCTCGCCGCGTTGCCGGCTGGCGCGATCTCGCCGCTCACCGGTGCCGGCATGATGCTCGTGCTCGCCGGATTCGGCTTCAAGGTCGGCGCCGTGCCGTTCCACATGTGGGTGCCGGACACGTATCAAGGCGCGCCCACGCCCTTCGTCGCATTCCTGTCCGTGGCTCCGAAGGCAGCCGGCTTCGCGGCGCTCGCGGTCGTGTTGATGTCGTCCTGGGCCGAGCAGTACCGGCTGTGGGTTCCTGCGCTGTCCGTGATCGCCGCGGCGAGCATGCTGGTCGGCAACCTGTTCGCCTTGCGCCAGACGGACGCGCGACGGCTCCTCGGGTTCTCGGGCGTGGCGCAGATGGGCTACGTGCTCGTGGCCCTGTGCGCGCGCACCGAACAAGGGCTCGCGATGGCGCTCTTCTTCCTCGCGAGCTACGTGTTCACGAACTTCGGCGTCTTCCTGGTCGTGCACGCCGCTGCCGAGGGCGCGGGCGGACACACCCTGGTGCGTCTCTCGGGACTGTCGCGACGATCACCGTGGCTCGGAGGCGCGCTGCTGGTGTTCATCCTCTCCCTCGCCGGCATCCCGTTCGTCGTCGGCTTCTGGGCGAAGGTGTTCGTGCTCATGGCGGCCTACAAGGCCGGCCTCGTCGCGCTGGTCGTCCTGGGCGTCGTGCTGACCGTGATCGCCCTCTTCTACTACCTGTCGCTCGCGCGCTCGACGTTCATGGCCGACGGTGACTCGGCCGCGCCGGTCCGTCCCGGGCTGCCGCTCGGCCTTGCGATCCTCGTCTGTCTCGCGGCCGTGGTCCTCCTTGGACTGTGGCCCGATCCCCTCGTTTTTGAAGCTGCCCGCGCCACGAGTGCCTTCCTGGGCGGCCGCTGATTCCTTGCTCTTGCACCTCGAAAGTCACACCTGCATCGAAACTCGACGTCCTCGGCACTCCGTGAAGGAGGGTGCCCGTCATGGTCCAAAGACCCAGTGAGATCCGCACGATCATCCTCGGCGAGCACCGCGAACTGCGCGAACGCCTGGCCGAGATCGTCACGAACCTGAGCCGCGCGACCGCGGAACCGAACGTCCGCGCTGAACTGCAGCAACAGCTCGCGCGGTTCTACGAGAAGTTCCTGCTCCACATCGAGCACGAGGAACAGATCCTCCGGCCGGTGCTGGCGGACATCGACAACTGGGGACCGATCCGCATCCAGCAGATGGACGAAGAGCACGTCGAGCAGCGCGAGCTCATACGCGAACTCTCGCGTCTGTTGCCGGACCCCGACCTGCGCGCCTACAGCGAGAGGATCCGCGCGTTCGTCCTCGACGTCCTCGCGGACATGGACGCCGAGGAGCGCGAGTGCCTGAGCAAGGACGTCCTCCGCGACGACACGACGAGCATCGACGCGTTCGGCGGCTGAGACCCCTGCGATTCGCGCGACTTCTCGCGGTCGGAGTCTGGAATCCGCCCGGCGCGTCGCGCACAAGAGACGCCATGCGAATTAAGATCGCGTATTGCACGGCCTGAGGCTACGAACAGCGCGCGGCGGGTCTCGCCGCGAAGATCTCGGCCGAACTCGGGCTGCGTGCAGAACTGGTGAAGGGCTCGCGGGGGCAGTTCGAGGTATTCGCCGACGGCGAGTCCGTCGCCGCGAAGGGCGGCGGATTCCTCACGAAGCTCTTGGGCGGCGGCTGGCCCGACCCCGATGAAGTCGTGAAACGGCTCAGGGCGCGCAGGAGCGGTTGAGCATCGGATAGTTCGCGGAACTCCTCGCCACGGAGCATTCGTCTCGGGGCCGGATCACGCGCCGCGCCAGCACGACCGCACGCCGTCCTCGAGCGAGAAGCGCGGCCGGAAGCCCAGCGCCTCGAGCTTCCCGACGTCCGGCAGGCGTCTGCTCACGGATCCAGGCGGAGGCGGTCGCTCCTCGATCGTCGGATGATGTCCGGTGACGTCGAACACCGTGCGCGCCAGATCCCCGATGCGCGTCTCGACCGCCGTGCCGATGTTGTACACGCCCTGCGCGCCGCCGCGCGCCGCGTCGAGAACGCAGCGCAGAGCGCGACCGGCGTCCTCGACGTACAGGAACGACCGTGTCTGATTCGAACCGAAGATCGGGAATGGATCGTCGCGGCGTCGACAGCGCTCGAGGAAGTCGGGCACGACGTGGGTCGGCCCCATGCGCGGGCCGTAGACGTTGTGGAAACGCACGATGACGGGCGCGAAGCCCCCTTCGTGAGCCGCGGCGAAAACAGCCGCCTCTCCGGCGATCTTGCTCGCGGCGTAGGACCAGCGCGGCAACGCGATGTCGTCGATCGACAGGAGCGCGGCCTCCGACGTCGGTACGGGAACGAAGCCGCGCTCGACGCTGCAAGCGTAGTTCTCGCTCGAGGAGGCGAACACGAACACGCGCGGACGCAGGGCGCGCGCCAGCGCCAGCACGTTCAGCGTGCTGCGCAGGTTCACGTCGATCGTCTCCCACGGATGCTCGGTGACGTAGCGCACGCCCACGATCGCCGCCAGGTGGAAGAACGAGTCGAACGTCCCCTCCAGCGCGAGCGGCTTCTCACCGCGCGCGAGGTCGACGCGGATCACCCTCACTCGATCCGCGTGCGCAGCCCTGATCCGATCGAGGTCCTCGAAGCGCCCCTTGCTGCCGTCGTCGACGAGCACGACCTCGTCGCCGTTCTCGACGAATTGCCGCGCCAGCTCGAAACCGATCGTGCCGCTCGCGCCGGTCACGAGATGTCGTGCGCTCATGGCTCCGCGACTCCCGTCGTGGGCACGTCTCCGCGGCCGAAGACCTCGAGCCGCACGCCGCCCTGGGCGAGCTCGGCCGCGGCCGCGTCGCCGACCTGATTCCAGGGATCGACCACGAGCGCGCCGCGAGCGAGCGCCTTCACGAGTCGCGGCGCGATGCGCGGGCCCTCGAGTGTCTCGGGCAGACACAACACGACCACGTCGGTTCCACGGAGCGCCGCGTCCACGTCGGTCACGAGGGGCACGTCGGGGAGTTCCTCCCAGTGGGACACGAGCGGATCGTGCGCGCTCACCGTGAGCCCCTCGGCACGGAGCGCGCGCGCGACGGACTCGGTCGGTGAACTGCGTGTGTCCGCCACGCCCGGACGGTACGTGATCCCGAGGAGCAATGCGCGCCGGCCGGCCAGCCGGCGTCCAAAGTGGCGCTTCACGAGCTCGATCGCGCGCAGCGGCATGCGCTCGTTGGTCAGGATCGCGCGCCGCGAGAAGGACAGTTCGGCGTCGACTCCGATCAGCGTCTGTGCGCCGAAGGCCGCGAGGAGCGCGTCTTTGGTGAGGCAGTACCCACCCACCCCCAACCCGGGCAGCATCATGTTGTCGTGCGTGCCCTTGCGCACGCGGATCGAACGCACGACGTCGAACAGATCGACGCCGCAGTCCTCGGCCAGCCGCGCCCACTCCTCGATGAACGCGATGTTCGTCGCGCGGTACGAATTTTCGAGCAGCTTGGACATCTCCGCGGCGCGCGTCGATTTGTGACGCCACAGCGGAAAGCGCTCGACGTCCACGTATTTCGACAGGAAATCGCGCGCCCGATCGGCGCTCGCCGCGTCGATGCCGGCGTAGGAGCGCCAGTAGCGATTGACCGAGTCGAGGTAATCGGGGCCGGGCATGACGCGTTCGTAGCAATAGGCGAGCAACGGCGGGTGCACGGCCACGTCGACTCCCTGGCTCGCCAGTCCGCGGGAGAGCGCCGGATACAGGACCCGATCGCACATCCCGATCGGCAGGGTGCTCTCGATGCACACGAGCGTGCCCGGCCGCATGTGGCGACCCACGTTGTGCATCGCCGCCGCATAGCCTTCCGTCGGACAGGCGAGCGTCTCGGTCTGGCCGGGCGCGCGCACCACGTCGAGCTGGATGCACGACACGACCACGTCGGCGAGCGCGATGACGGTCGGATCCGTGCTCGCGACGAGCGCTCTCGGCTCGTCGCACACGGCGGCGACGACGCGCTCCAGGCTCGGATCCGAGGTGTAGGTCGGCGCCCGGCCGGCGTCGACGCGCTCGACCTTCTCGCGTCCGCCGGGTGTGTCTTGATCGATCCCGATGACAAAGAAAGTCGCACCCGCGGCGTTCCGCGTGCGCGCCAGGTTCGCGCATACCGCAGTGCCGACGAATCCGAGGCCGAGGACGGCCACGATTTCCTGTCCCGAATCCCGCGCGGCGCGCGCACGCCTCTCGATGTCGTCTCGAATCACGCTCTCTCCAACCCCAGCTTCAATCGAATACCGGTCTTCACCTTGAACCATCCGACCTTGAGTCCGTCCCACACGGTGACGCCTTTCACCGCGAAGGGCACGTGAATGGGCACTTCGACGATGCGCAAGCCCCGGTGCAAGGCCTTCAGCATCAACTCGCTTTCGATCTCGTAGCCGCGCGATACGAGCGGGATGTCGAACAGGCACTCGGCCTTGAACGCACGGTATCCGGTCTCGGTGTCCGTGAGCCAGCGCCAGGTCACCGCGTAGGACAGCAGGCGCAGCCCATAGTTCCCGAAGCGATTGATGCGCGACGTGCGCAGCGTGCCGAGCATGCGCGATCCCGACACGAGGTCGGCGCGCCCGTCGAGGAGCGGCGCCAGCAGCACCGGGATTTCCTCGGGCAGGTGCTGTCCGTCGGAGTCCATCAGCACGACGATTCCCGCCTCGAGCCTCTGCGCCTCACGGATTCCACGGATGATCGCGAAACCCTTCCCGCGCACGGCCTCGGGTTTTGGCGCGACGGCTCCCGCGTCGCGCGCGGCGCGGTCGGTCTGGTCCAGCGAGCCGTCGCTCGTGACGATGACCTGGTCCACGAACGGGAGCGTACGCGCCACGATCGCGCCGATCGTGCCCTCGAGGTTGTACGCGGGGAGGACCGCCACGACCCTCGGTTTCTGCGCCGGATCCATCGGATGGGCAGTCTAGCCCGGCCACCCAGGCCGCGAACCGCCGGCTTGGCCCGAGAAGTCGAGTTCGGTCGTGACAGACGGCCCTCTTGCGGCGAAAGTTCGCCGTCGTGAAGCCGTCCGTCGTCCTGGCCGAGATCCTCCTCCCCGATCGCACCAAGCTGTCGCTGCGTACGCACGACGGCCACTACCACATCCGCGTCGGCGGCGAACTGCTCATGAGCACCACGGCGACCCACTCGGAAGCACAGATGGCCGAGCTCGCCGTCGCCGCGCTGCGTGGCGCCGGCCAAAAGCACGTGCTGATCGGTGGCCTGGGTTTCGGCTTCACGTTGCGCGCCATGCTCGAACTCGCCGGCCCCGATGTGAAGGTGCAGGTCGCCGAACTGCTCCCGGTGATGGTGGCCTGGAATCGTGAGCACCTCCAGGACGTCAACGGCCGTCTGGTCGACGACCCGAGAGTGGAGATCACGATAGACGACGTGTTCGCCGTGCTCTCGCGCGCGAAGCCCGGGCACTACGACGCCGTGCTCCTCGACGTCGACAATGGCCCCGTCGCGTTGGTCGATCCACGCAACCAGCGCCTCTACGCCGACCCCGGACTCGAGATGTTATCGCGCGCCCTCAAGAAGGGCGGACGGGCAGTGTTCTGGTCGGGGACGCGGGATCGTGACTTCATGGAGCGTCTCGACAGGGCGGGCTTCCGCGCGGAGTCGATTGCGGCCAAGGCGTATCCGCAAGCGAGGGTCAAGACTCACACGCTGTTCGTCGCCGACTGGAACGGCTGATACTGGTCCCCTTCGCTGGTGGTGAACACCCAGGGAAGCACGCGCCA
>JBGATY010000188.1:0-7187 GCA_044228955.1 Planctomycetota bacterium
GCAGAGAGTTCGTGAGCCGCGCGCCCGCCTGCGGGCTGCGAGGATCTCGGGCGGCGCCGCCTGAGCAACGGATCGCAGCCGGATCTCCGCGGTCGAGCGGCGTTGCCCGCGGGGAGGACTCCTCGAAAGGCGTGGGCACGATCGGACGGCGATCGGACTGCATCCGAGTGCCGGGACGACGGTGCGAACGCGGACGTGGCCGATCTCGGCGCGCGCGCGCTCGCGCTGACCGGGGGAACACCGGCCCGGCCGGCTCCTCGAACGAGTCCTCCGATC
The DNA here is from genome assembly GCA_044228955.1 of Planctomycetota bacterium. Lineage (GTDB taxonomy): Bacteria > Planctomycetota > UBA1135 > UBA1135 > JAEUIA01. The sequence continues at coordinate 277 of JBGATY010000188.1, forward strand.
CCGCCCGGCTCGCCGGAATACCCGGGAAAGGCCGGCAGAACGCGAGCCCGCTTCCGCCAGGAGAAATGCGAGCCGCGCGCTTCCTGACCGCTCGCAGTCGAGTCGCCGACTCGAGTGCGCGGCATCGACGGCGTCCTCGGCGGGCGCCGGCACTGTCCCCTTCCCTGCTCCGGACTCTCGAGACCAAACATGTCGGACGGACGACCTCCCAGATCTGGCCTGATCCTCTTGTCGTGCCTGACGATCGCCGCGTGGTGCGGATCCGCACACGCCCAATCCACGGCCCCCTTCGACATCCTCGACAACGTCGAGGGTGACTTCGTCAACCTGAACGCGCCTCCCGTGCGCCCGATGGCGATGACGTCGGACAACCTGACGCTCTTCGCCCTGAACACGCACGCGAGCCGCATCCTGCGCTTCGACCTCGTCACGGGGGCGAATACGCAGGTCATCCACACGGCGAAGTCGCCGGTCGCGATCGGGCTGTGGACCGAATCGGGCGCGAGCCCGGGCGACCGGCTCGTGGTCGCGTGCCGCGACACGTACGCGCTCCTCATCCACGATCGTGCCTCGGGGGACGTGCGCAAGGTCCTCGAGCTGCGCGACACGAACGGTCGCATCCTGGGAGAGCCGGGCGACCTCCTGATCGATCAGGCCGCGAACCGCGCCTTCGTGTCCTGCCAGGCCGCGGACGCCGTGGCCGAGGTGGACCTGACGGTGCCCAGCGTCGTCCGGGTGTTCCGGATGCCGTGCAAGAACCCGCTCTTCATGTGTTTCGACGCCAACAACGACGTGCTCGTCGCGCCGCTCTTGTCGGGCAACAACTCGGGTGCGCGACGCCGCAACACCGGATTGATCAACCCGATGCACGACGGCCCCACCGTCGTGGACTTCGAGACGGCGGCTCTGCACGGCACCCAGCTGCCGGACGAGGACCTGTTCCGCCTGATCCGGGCCGGCGCCGGCTCGGTCCAGGCGCTGACCACGGACGTCGGCACGGTCCAGTTCGCCGTCGGGATCAACCCGGCGACGGGCCAGGTCTGGCAGCTGAACACCGACGCGAACAACAAGAACCCGGCCAAGCAGACGGAAGCGTCGATCCGGGGCGACATCGTCGTGAACCAGCTCTCGATCAGCGCGCTGCCCACGACGACCCAGCCCAAGACGACGCCGCTCGCCCGGGTCGACCTGGACCTGGCCACCGGCATCTATGACCCGACGAAGTCCGTCGGGCAGCCGTACGCCCTCGCGTTCGGTCAGTACGGGTTCGCCGTCATCGCCGGGCTCTTGACGGACAACGTCATGCTGGTCGGACCGACCGGCGGCTTCGTCAGCGAGTTCGACCTGACGCCGGGGAGCATCCCGCGCGCCCTGCTCTACTCGCCGGTCTCCGACCGCGTGCTGGTCTACTGCTGGGGTACGAACACGATCGACGTGCGCCAGGTCGGCATGACCTGGACCCAGGTGTTCAACCTGTCGCTCGGCCTCGATCCCACGCCGGCCAAGATCAAGGCGGGCCGGACCATCGCCTACGACGCATCCCGCTCGGCCAAGAACAACGCGTCGTGCCTGAGCTGCCACGTCGACGGTCGCACGGACATGGTCGTGTGGAACCTGAGCAGCGAGAGTGACGACAAGGGCCCGATGGTCACGCAGACCCTCGACGGCATCTCCAAGTCGGTGCCGTTCCACTGGCGCGGCGAGCAGCGGAACAACCTGGCCGACTTCAACGGGGCCTTCGTCAGCCTGCTCGGAGCGAGCGCACAGCTCGCGCCCTCGGAGTTCTCCGACTTCGAGGCGTTCGTCCTGTCGCTACAGACCCCGCCCAACCCCTTCGAGGACGAGACGCGGGTGGTGAACAGCGCGCTGCAGCCCGTACTGCCCCCGGGTGCTCCCGTGGCGAAGGCCGTCAAGGGCAAGGCATTCTTCGCGCAAGGCGCGTTCTGCGAGAGCTGCCACAACGGGCCGATCGCCTCGAGCAACGACACAGTCCCCGACGGATTCAACTTCGGCGACCTCAATCCGCGTCGCAAGTTCATCAAGATCGCGCCCTTCAACGAGGTCTACCGGAAGGACCAGGACGCCGACATCACGACCCCCGGAATGCAGTTGAGGACCGTGACCTTGGCGCCGTTGAGCGGCTCGGGACCGCTGGAGCAACTGCAGTACTCGTTGCTCGGCTCCGGCCTGACTCACGCCGGACTGGCACCGAGCATCCACGACTTCGTGGGGTTCTTCACGGTCGGCGCTCCTCAAGACCAGAGCGACATCACCGCATTCGTGCAGCAGTACGACCAGGGGATCGCACCCGCGGCGTACCGCGCGGTGCTCGTCAACCAGGCCAACATCGCCGCGGCGACGACGGCGATGACCAACTACTTCGTCCCGCAGGCCGAGAAGCGGAACTGCGACATCGTCCTCTTCGGGAAGTTCACCCGGAGCGGATCGCTCGTGCCGATGCGCTGGTGGTTCGACCGCCGACGCACGGTGGCCCAGGGTCGGTTCGTGCCCGAGGACGGCGGAACGACCGAGGAGCTCTCGTTCTTCCTCACGCAGGCCGGCAACGGTCAGGCCAGCGTCACGTGCGTCGCGCTCCCCGTGGGGACCGGCGAGGGCTTCGGCATCGACTTCGACCGCGACCAGTGGGTCAACCAGAAAGAGGTCTCGAACGGGTCCAATCCGGACGTGAGCGACACGGACGGCGACGGCTGGCCCGACGGACACGAGCAGCTGAACGGCGGCAACCCGACGAACGCCTCGATCGGGTCGAACGACGTCACGAATCCGGTCATCGTCCGCGCCGTGACGCAACTGGTCACGGGCAAGATCGCGCGCATCAACCTCGAGACGAGCGAGCCGTGCGTCATCCAGGCGAACTACTCGTTCAGCGGTGGGCCGGCCCAGTCCGCGGCCACGCAGATACCGTCGCTCACGCACAGCCTGGTGCTGAACGATCTCCGCCCGAGAGTGCCGGGGGGCCCGTTCCTGAACTACTCGGGGACGCTGGTCGCGGTCGACCTCGCCGGTCGCTGGTCCACGGCCGCGGTGCTGCCCCAGATGCCGGCGTACAACCCGGGTCCTGGCCCGGTGACGACGCGGGACTTCAACGACCTGTCCCAGGTGGCCATCGTGGGCAGCCTGGCCTGGACCAGCATGTCCAAGGTCGGAGGAACGATGACCGCGACAGCGACGATCCGCGTCGACGAGAAGTTGAGCGGACCGCCCGAGACGCCCCTGGCGAACAGGCGGGTCGTCGCACGCATCTTCAAGAACGACGTGCTGCAGAGCACGTGGACTCCAGGAGGCTCGTCGATCCAGCTCACCGGCTTCAACGTGACGAACATCACATCACTGCTGCCGTTCGACGCGTTCGGCGGACCGTTCCTGGTGTCGTCGCTGACGAACGCGAGCGGCATCACCACCCTCACCTTCTCGATGAACGGCCTCGTCGCGAGCGACAAGATCACGCTCAACATCGAGCTCGTCGGCACGGAAGCGCCGGCGCCCAACCCGTTCCTCACGATCGACCAGGGCAGCCAGTGGAACATGCCGAGCACGCCGGCACCGAACCGAGGTCTGCTCGAGGTGTATTGATCGCAGCGCGCCGTCGCAGCGGCGTCTGCTCGTGATCCCATTCGGGCCGGCCCGGTCAGGGTCGGCCCGACGTCGTTCGTGGATGCCGTTCCCGATGTCCCCGGCCGTTCGAGGCATGCAGCACGCAGCCCGAGGCGTCGTGGCTGCGGCGATCCACGACCCTACGTCCCGATGCGAGCCGCCGAGTCGCTCGCCCTCGCGGGACGCGCTCGCGATCCCGCCTCGCGCGGCCAGCAGTCCGAGGGCAGGTCGAGGTCGAGGACGCGCCAGCGCGGCGCGGCGGCCCCGCCACCGTGCGAGGCCCGTGTCGGCGAGATCGGATGCCCGTTCGAGTCCACGGGCGCTGCGTGCGACCGGCGGAACGAGTCCGGCGAGTTCCCGACGCCGACCTCGTGTCCGGCGAGAACCGGCACCCGCGACACTTCGCCCCGGAACGCCGCGGCCCGGCGGACGCAGGGCGCGTGGGCCGGGCCGCGGATCGGGAACGCGAGCGGGTTCAGTGCTCGATGCTGAGCACGCAGCTCGAGCGCAACGGCGTCACCACCAACCCGGGGTTGAAGTCCAGGGCGATGAGCTCCGCACTGCAGCGGAACGACTTCCCGAGGATCGCGCACGACAGCGGGCAGGTCAGCTCGATCGTGTTCCGCAGCTGCGCCGCACCGTCGATCAGGATCGGGCTGCCCCAGGGAGTCGACGGACCCGGAGTCGAGCCGGGATCCACCGCGTCGCTCTCCGTGTAGAGCTGGACGATGCCGAACATGTGCTGGCCGAAGTCCATCCCGGTGATCTGCAGGTGCAGGAAGTCGTCCGGCGACGTGGTGTCGCTGGTCGACCCGGAAGGAGGCGGATGGTTGCACGTGCGCAGCCCGGAGAACCCGAGGGTCCCCGCTCCGGCCTTGAGCTTGTCGGTCGCCACCGCCACGACGGGGTAGATGCGGTAGCGCTCGATCGGGTCGCCGCCGCACGTGCCCGTGACGTTGTCGGGGTCGCCGCCCTCGCCCGCCACGGTCAGCAGGCCGAGCTTCTCGGAGATCAACTCCGAGGGAGGGAAGGCCGGGTCCGTGGCGAGAGGCCTCACTTCCGTGGTCGTGTAGCGCTGATACACGAGGATCTGATCGTAGGGGCCGACCAGGTCACTCGCCGGCGTCAGCGAGAGCACGACGCGACTGGGCGCATCCCACGTTCCGTTGCCCTTGTCGATGGAGAGTGCATCGATCTCGATGCTCCCTGGAGTCTTCCCAGGGAAGAGCATGCTGTGGTCGAACGCGACCACCGGCGCGGACCAAGGCGGCACCGACGTCGCGGTCCACTTCATCGCGAAGACCGTCGAAGCGTTCGCCAACTGCCCGCCGAGCTGGAATCCCGGGTGATTCGTCAGCCAGCTCTCCGTCAGCGTGAAGTAGAAGCAATCGCGCACGGGGAACATCGATCCGGCGCGGGCCAACGGATCGACCGAGATCACCCCCATGCCGTAGTCGAGGTTCTGGATCGAGCGCACGGACGTCGGGGGCGTCGGGATCAGATCGAGCTTGAGCTGCTCGCGCGAGCTCTCGAGCCAGGTCTTGTCGACGTACGCGGTGTTGATCCCCTGACTTCCGATCGTGTAGTACGACAGGATGTCCCCCGACGCGTCACGGGCGATCTGGGTCACCGGGTCGATCTGAGTCTGCAGATCGACGATGCTGCCCGGCTGGCCCTGAGCGGCCGAATCCAAGCTGATCGAGATCATGTACCAGTTGGTCGACACCATCTGGAGTCGACCCGACGCGTCGACGGACGGCATGACCTCGCCGCCGGTCGAGATGCCGCCGAAGCTCACTCCGGATCCCCCGGCCCAGTGCGTCAAGGCCGCCATCGTGTAATCGGGGTGGAGCGGAGAGGCAGCCGTGAACGCTCCCGCGCTCCAGGCGGTCGGGACGCCGGCGTTGACTCCCGGTGCGCGGATGAGCAGCGGATCGGGCGAGCTCACGCCCCCGACCGTGATGCCCACCGCGAAGTTCGAGAACATGCCCTGCGCCAACTGGGGGTTGGAGGGATTCGCCTGGAGTGGGTGTGCGTCGCCGATCCGTGCCAGCGAGGCGATGGCGAGCGGGATCGCTGCCGATCGAATGGAATGGTTCATGGGAGATCTACCGTGTGGGTCGAGGAATGCGCAGGTCCTGGCCGGGCCCTACTTGGCGGGCTCTGCAATCGTGCTCGGTGCGAGTGCCTCGAGGACGCGCCGCATCCCGGCGGTCGCGCTCAGTCCGAGGTCCTCGGGGAAGTGGCGATGGAGTAGCTGGAGCCGCCACCAGGACCGCGGCTCCTCCGCCAGCTGATTCGCGAGCACCGCGAGCAGCGCGTCGCGGTTGCCGATCTCCAACGCCTTCGAAATGCGATACGCAGTGTCGGTCGTGCGACGCTGCTTCTCGGGAACGCGCGCGAAGAATGTCCGCGCCTGCTCGAGCCGACGCGTGCGCTCGGCGACGTCCTTGGCGGCGTCGGCGTCGAGCGCTGCGTAGGCGCTGATCCAGCCCGACCAGGAGTCGGCCCAGGTGCTCTCCGCCGGCACGAGATCCGGCTCCGCCTGGCGCACGAGCTCGAGCGCCGCGTCGAACCGACGCTCGGCGACGTCCAACCACACGAGATTCTGTACGACGTGCGCGTAGCTCGGCTTGAGTTCGCGGGCGACGTCGAGGTGCTCGCGTGCGAGGTCCATCCGCCCAAGGACGAAGGCGCAGTACCCAGCGGTCACGCGCATCACGTGTGCGCGCGGCGCGAGCGCGATCGCCTCCGTGCTCGCCTGGAGCGCGTCCTCGTGCCGGTCGAGGATCGCGAGCATGCGGCTGGCGATGTGCGCCGTCGCGGCGGTACGCCCGCCGATCCTGCTCTCCAGGCGCAGCACGTCCTCGAAGCGCATGCCCGCGAGCCGGTGTTCCTCCGGGCTGCTCAGGCCATCGAAGTTCGTGAACGCCAGGAAGAGCTCCTCCGCGTGCGCGATCCGGCGCACGTCGGGATCTCCGAGCAGTTCGAGCGCGGCCGCGGTGCGTTCGTTGCGCAGCTTGTGGTAGCCGAGCAGGTACCGATCGAGCGGCGACGACGGCTCGGGCAGGCCGTCCAGCGAGATCGCCGCGATGCCGCGCGTGTCGCGGTCGGCCGCCGCGTAGCGCGCCGCGATGTTTCACGAATGCCGGCGGATCGAGGACGATAATGTCGTAAGCGTCTTCAAGTTTCTGCAGGTAGTGCAAACAATCAGCCGTTACGCTGCGATGCTCATTCGAAAAAGAGTTGAGCGTGATATTCTTTTCTAAAACACTCATCGCAGCAGAAGAGGTATC
>JBGATY010000189.1:0-7139 GCA_044228955.1 Planctomycetota bacterium
ATCTCTTCTTCCGCGCGGACCTTCTCGCGCTCGAGCACGAGGAGCTTGTCTTCGTAGTCGGCCGCCGTGCGCTCGGCGGCCAGGGTCTTGTCGGTCAGGTCGAGCAGCAGGCGCTCCTTCACCACGCGCCAGTCGCGCTCGGTGACCTCGGTGCGACCCGTGCGGCTGTTCTTGCCGAACACGAACAGTGCATTGGTGCGCGCGAACTCCTCGTCCACGATCTCGTCGATCAGCGAGGCGTCGTTGTGAACGCGGCGCAGCCTGAAGATGTCGAGCCCGCGCTCCTCGGCGGTGCGGAAGATCTCGATGCCGAGCTTGTACGGATTCAACTGCCCGTTGGCCGCGACCGTCGCTCCGCTGTGGCAGTCCGCGAAGTCCACGATCTCGCCCGGGTCGAGCGCGCCGCCGGTCAGGATGCGGCTGTGCCAGAAGCTGGCCCAACCCTCGTTCATGATCTTCGTCATGCGCTGCGGCATGAAGTAATACGCCTCGCCGCGCACGATGCGCAGGAGATCGCGCTGCCAGGGCTCGAGCGGCGCGCGATCGGCGACGAAGCCGAGGATGTCGAAGGTCGGCAGCGGGTGCGCGCGTCCACGGCCCGCACCGGCGTTGTCGCACACGTCGTCGAGGCTCGCGTTGCGCGTGTCCGCGCCACTCGAGCGCGCCGACACTGCGCCGGCCCGCGTTTTCATGTGCTCGCGCAGCGGCAGGAACGGATCGACCAGATTGTCCAGCGACAAGGCCAAGTCGAGGAACCTCTCGACCTTGTCCTGGCCGCGCTCGTCGATCATGCGCCGGACGCGCGTGCCGTCGTCCGCCATGCGATCGAGCATGTGACGGTCCGTGGGCTGGAACCACACGTTGTGTCGAAAGAAATCGGCGTGCCCGAAGACGTGCGCCATGACGAGCTTCTGCTCCATGTCGCTGTTCGTCTTGACCAGGTAGGCGTACGTCGGATCGTTGTTGATCACGAGTTCGTAGATCTTCGAGAGGCCCCACTGATGGCCCTTGTCGAGTCGCTCGTAATCCATGCCGAAACGCCAACTCGGGTAGCGCACGGGGAAGCCGCCGTAGGCCGCGACCGCGTTGACGTCCTTCGCGTCGAGCATCTCGAAGACGACCTCGAAAAAATCGAGACCGTGTCCGCGCGCGATCCTCTCGATGCGTTCCGCCTGTCCGCGCAGGTAGGGCGACAGCGACTTGCGCTGGTGCATGCTCACCGCCCCTTCCCGAGGAACAGCCGGATCGCGTCGGCGATGCCCTCGCGGTCGTTGATGTTGGCGGTGACGAGCCGTTCGTCGCCTTCGAGCGCCGAATCGAGGTCCTTCTTGAACTGGCCCGATCCGTAGGCGCTCTTGACCTGCCCGTAGCAGAACTGGTTCACGCGCGGCAGCACCTCGTCGCGCAGGAGGTGCACGCAGCGCTCGGTGTCGCGTGCCGACCAGTTGTCGCCGTCGGAGTAGTGGAACGGGTAGATGTTCCAGTCCTCCGGCCGGTACTTCTCCTGGATCAGCTGCAGCACGAGCTCGTACGCCGAGCTGATCTTGGTGCCGCCGGATTCGCGCAGGTGGAAGAAGCTCTCCTGATCGACGACTTTCGCCACCGCGTCGTGCACCACGTACACGACTTCGAGGTTCTTGTATTGGCTGCGCAGCCAGGTGTCGATCCAGAAGGCCTTGATCCGGACGATGTCCTTCTGCTCACGGCCCATGGAGCCGCTCACGTCCATGACGTGGAATATGACGGCCGAGCTGTCGGGCTCCGGGCAGGTCTTCTTGGCACGAAAGCGCTCGTCGTCCGCGATCGGCACGACGCGCGGGTGCTCCGGATCCCACTCCCCCGCCGCGATCGTGCGCCGCAGGGCGTTCTTGAACGTGCGCCGGAAGTGGCGGAGCGATTGCGGACCGGCGCTGCGCACGCCGGTGTAGCGGCCACCGTCGGCCATCAGCGCGCGATCGCCGCGCGGCTCGATCTTCGGCAGTTCCAGCTCCGCACCGAGCATCTCCGCCAGTTCGGCCAGTTCGACGTCGACTTCGAGGATGTGCTGGCCCTCGTCCTCGCCCGCTCCGCCCTCGCCCTGCGACTTCTCGCCGTCGCCGTCGACCGGCTCGCCCTTCTGTCCCGGTCCCTGTCCGACGCCGGATTTCTTGTTCTCGCCGAAGTGGAAGCGGGGCAATTCGATCTGCGGCACCGGGATCGAAACCGCCTTGTCTCCGCGGCGACCGAGCAGCTCGCTCGTCGACAGGTACTTGCGCAGGTCCTGGCGCAGCTTGCCGCGCACGATCTCGCGAAAGCGGGCCCGATCGCGTTCGATGCGGTACACGGCGCGCGCTCCTTCAGGCGGCCTCGGCGTTGCCGCCGCGCTTCGCCTCGCCGCGCGCGAACAAACCGGCCACGTGGTGCAGGACCTCGTCGGCCGACACCTCGTCGTACCCGAATTCGCGCATCAAGCGGTCGCGGATCACACCGATCTTCTCTTGAGTGTCCGGGTCGATCACGGTCGAGACGAGGCTCGTCAACTGGATCGTGTCACGCTTGTCCTCGAACGTCTTCAGCTCGAGCGCGCGCACGAGGCGCGTGTTCTCGCGGTAGTCGAAGGTGCGGCCTTCCGCGTGCACGGCCGCGACGTAGTTCAGGAGTTCGTGCCGGAAATCGCCCTTGCGCGCCTCGGGGATGTCGATCTTCTCCTCGATCGAGCGCATCAGGCGTTCGTCAGGATCGCTCTCGCGGCCGGACGAATCGATCAGCTTCTCGCGCGTTACGTAGGCCTTCACGTTGTCGAGGTACTTGCCGCACAGGCGGTCTATCGCCTCCCGGTCGGCCGTGATCGCGCGCTGGACCTCGCGCTTGATCAGTTCCTCGTATTCCTCGCGTGCGGTCGAGACCAGTTGCATGTAGCGGCGCCGCACTTCCTCGTTGCTGACCATCGAGTGGTGGCGCAGGCCGCGCTCGATCTCGGCGAGGACGTCGAGCGCACCCACGTTCGGCGATTCCGACGCGAGACACGTCGCGATACGGTCCTGCACGTAGCGCGGGCTGATGCCGAGCATGCCCTCGCGCGGCGACTGTTCCTTGATCTCCTTCACCTGGTCCTTGGTGAATCCCTGGACGTCGTCGCCGTCGTAGAGGCGCGCCTTCTGGATCAAGGTGAGGTTCGGGTGCGTCGGATCGTCGAGTCTCGTCAGGACGGCCCACAGCGAGGCGATCTCGAGCGCGTGCGGCGCGATCACCTTCCCGGGCAGGCGGTGGCGCGCGAACTGCCGGCGGTAGATCTCCGTCTCGTCCTTGACAGACAGGTTGTAGGGCACGTCGATCTTGATCGTGCGGTCGCGGAACGCCTCCATCAGGTCGTTCGACGCGAGCTTCTTGTACTCGGGCTCGTTCGTGTGGCCGAGGATCACCTCGTCGATCGAGGTCTGCGCGAACTTGCGCGGCTTGATCGAGTGTTCCTGCGTGGCGCCGAGCAGGTCGTAGAGGAAGGCGACGTCGAGCTTCAGCACTTCGACGAACTCGAGCAAGCCTCGATTCGCCACGTTGAACTCGCCGTCGAAGTTGAACGCCCGCGGGTCGCTGTCGGACCCGAACTCGGCGATCTTGCGGTAGTTCAGGTCGCCGGTGAGCTCCGTCGAGTCCTGGTTCTTCTCGTCCTTGGGCTGGAAGGTGCCGATGCCGCAGCGGTCCTTTTCGGACAGGAGCAGGCGGCGCACGCGGACGTGCTCCACGACCTTGCGCCAATCGCCGTTGTGGCGCTCCATGAGCGTGCGGAAGAACCAGCGGCTGACGGGATCGAGTTCGCCCTCGATCTTGATCCTGTACTCCCGCCGTAGCTTCTTGTTGATGCGCTCGCAGACCACCGCGCGCGCTTCGTTCGGGACGAGCAACAGCGGATCCTGGTTCATGGGCGATGGCGTCACCACGCCGTCGACGTCCCAGTCGAAGGTGTAGAGCGCGCCCTCGTCCGACCGCGAGTATTCCTCGAGTCCACGCTTCAAGAGACGCGCGATCGTGCTCTTGCTCGAGCCGACCGGACCGTGCAGCAGGATCACGCGCCGCTCGGGGCCGAGTCCGCGCGCGCCGGCGCGAATCGTCTGGACCAGTTGCGCGAGCGGTTCGTCGAGACCGTAGACCGCGTCCTCGCCATTCCCGAGCGGGTCGTCGAACAGCTTCCAGCGGCGAACGTTGCGCGCTCCACGCATCGAACCGTGGCTCTCGATCATGTCGAGCAGCCGCTGCCAGGCGTTGCGGGCGACGATCGGCCGCGCTTCGACGATATCGAGGTACTGGGCGAACGTGCCCTGCCAGGTGAGCGCGGCGAAGCGCTCAGGCGCGAGTTTCTGGTCGACGAGATCGAGGATCGGTTGCTTGGAATCGCTCATGGTCGGATTCACGGAGGACAGGACGCGGTGGCGGGAACGAACTGGGACCCGCGTCGTTCGAGGCGCACGCGGCGGGGCTCCGAAGGAATTTCGTCCGGATCGCGCTCCGGGCTGGAGTCTGCCTGCTCCACCGACCCGCCCTTCAATTCCTAGATCCGGGCCGAGGCGATTCAACGAGGGGCCTACGCAACCGGCGCGGACCTCCGGTATCTTCGCGGGTCATGTCCAACCTTCGCTTCCCGCTCACGATCGGCGCCGCCCTCCTCCTGTGTCTCGCCTGCCAGGCGACGGTCGGATGCGACACGCCCTCGGGCTCGAAGCGGGCGCGAGCGATCGACGCCGACAAGGCCTGGGCTCACTTGGAGCGGCAAGTCGCCTTCGGGCCGCGCCCTTCGGGCTCGAAGGAGATCGAGGAGTGCCGCAAGTACCTCGAGGCGGAACTCTCGGCCGCGGGCTTGAAGCCGAAGCGCGAGACCTTCAAGGCCGAGACGCCGATCGGCGAGATCGAGTTCACGAACATCTGGGCCGAGTGGCCGGGCAGCGACCCGCAGGCGGGCTGGATCGTGCTGGGCTCCCACTACGACACGAAGCGCATGCCTTTCCCGTTCGTCGGAGCGAACGACGCAGGGTCGAGCACGGCCGTCCTGATCGAACTCGCGCGCGTGATCGTCGCCTCCGGGCAGGGCCGGTTCACCTATCGCTTCGTCTTCTTCGACGGAGAGGAAGCGACGCGGCCCGATTGGGCCGATCCCGACAACACCTATGGCTCGCGCCATCACGCGCAACAGTTGAAACGCGTCGGCGACAACACCAAGGCGCGCGCGTTCGTCCTGCTCGACATGGTCGGCGACAAGGACCTCAAGTTGACGCGCGACGTCTACTCCGACCGCAGGTTCATGGACTGCTTCCTCCAGGCCGCGCGGGCGAATGGACTGGGCGCCCACGTCGATGGCCGGTCGCTGGAGATCCGCGACGACCATCTCTCGTTCATGGCCATCGGGGTGCCCAGCGTCGATCTCATCGACTTCGAGTACGGACCGAACAACTCCTACTGGCACACGCAGGCCGACGTGCTCGCGAACTGCTCGAAGGAGAGCCTCGCCGCCATCGGGAAGATCACTCTGCTCGGACTGGAGTCGCTCGAGGAGCTGTTGAGCGCGCGCTAGAGGGACCTCAGTGCAGAGTCGTCGCGCAGCGCGAGGCTCCGGCACGCTGCGTGCCGAACACGAACTCGAGGTTCGTGGCTTCGGCCGCTTCCACGACCAGGAAGACTTTCAGCTTTTCGCGCCCCTCGAGGTGCCCGAGCATCCAGGCGTTCGGCGGACGCGGGCGCGCGTTGATTTCGGCGGCGCCGCCACGCGACACGCCGACTTGGGCGACGCGACCGCCCTGGACTTCGAACCAGACGCTGCCTTGCGACTGCGCGACGCTCCCGGCCGCAAGGGTCGGCAACAGACCCTGGTTCTCTATCTCCAGGTCGACCTTCCACAGGCGCTCGCGCAGACGCTCCGTCTTCGTCACGACGGCGACGACTCGGGGCAGTTCCGCGGCGAGCTTCGCGACGGCCGGAGCGAGGCGCGTGAAATCGCTCGGCGCGCGCCCCTCCGGCGTCTCGATCACCGGACCGTCGAAAGGGTTCAGGGGCCACACGAACGCGGACAGGCGTGAGCGGCAGAAGGCAGCCAGGCTGCCCGATTCGTGCGCGAAATCGAGCGCCCGCCGCACGAGCGCCTCCGCCGTTGCCTTGGCGTCCCCCCCCGCCGCGGCCTCCTCGGCGGCGATGCTCCCGAACAGGATGCGCTCGCTCTCGCTGGCTTCGAGCGCCGAGGGCACCGCGGATAGTTCCTTGCCGCGGGAGAGCAGCAGCACGCCCCCGATGTTGGTGGCTCGCGAGAGGAAGCGCGCGAGGGCCTGGGTCTCGGGCTCGGACAACGGGTAGGGTCCCTGCGCGCACGTCTCGGAACTCCACGGCCGCCAACCCGACGGGAAATTGCGGTCGAGCCGGCAGGCGCGGGGAAGCGCCCGCTCGGGCGCGAAGGTCTGATCGGGATCGGGGGCGGGCAGCACGTACACGCCGCTCTTCTCGAGCCACGCCGAGGTCGAGGGATCGGCTTCCGCGCGCTCGAGCAGGGCGCGCACGGCGAAGAGTGCGGCTTCGGGGCCGGCGGGCCGCGTCTCGAAAGCGGGGTCGAGGCCCGTGACGAGCAGGACCGCGGGCTTCGTCTCGATCGCACCGCCTTCTGAAATCGTGACCGCGAGCAGCCTCAGTTCACGCCCACCGCGGCTCTTGCCGAGGGAGAGCTGCGTCAAGCGTCCCGGGTACCGAGCGACGAGCCGCGCGACCTCCGCGTCGAAGGCCGCTTCGTCCGCGCGCTTCGTGTAATCGATCGTCGCCGCGGGGGGAACGGGCGGAGTCGAGAGGGCTTCGGGCTTCGCGCTCGGGGTGGGCGCGTGGTCGTCCTTCGGAGTCGGCGGCGGATCCTGCGCCGGTCGTTCGATCGGCACTCGAATGTCAGGCGCGGGCTCGGGATCCTGTGCCGAGGCGAGACCGGCACACAGCGCGCAGGCCGTCCCGAGGGCCGACGCACTTCGCAACCAACGCCTCAAGGCTTCACCTCGAGGATGCTCGGCGCCGTCCACCCCGACGTCGCGCGCAACTGGATCATGCTCCCCTTCGGGGCCAGGACCACGCTGGTCAACTCACGGCTCGCGCTGCCCGCCTGCAGGTCGCCGAGCACCGCCGCTGTCTCGCCCCACAAGAGC
>JBGATY010000018.1:0-31803 GCA_044228955.1 Planctomycetota bacterium
GTTCTCGGTCTCCCGCGACACGAGGATCTGCGCGTCCTGGAGCCAATCCGGCGAGGCGAAGCCGCCTGTACCGCCCCCGCTCCCGCCGCCGCCGGCGCTCGTCGTCGTGCCGATGAGGTAGTCGCCGGGGTCGATGACGCCGTTGCCGTTGGTGTCCTGCACGAGTCCTTCCGCGATCTCGGCATCATCCGGGATGCCGTTCCCGTTGCAGTCCGCGCTCGCGCCGACATACAGCAGCACCTTGTAGTCCTCGTCGGGGCCGAGGTGCATGCCGGCCGGCGGGAACGTGGCCGGCGGGACGGGCGCGGGCGCGACGTTGACGACGTATTGTCCGTCGTTGTCGTTGTCGTAGACGATCGTCGCGGCGATGACGATGCCGCCAAGCGTACGCGGGCTGTCCGCCGTCAGGGTGCCCGGGTTGGCATTGCGGTCCGCCGCCCCGCTGATGTTCCCCGACCACGCCGCTCCGGAGGAAATGGAATCGTTGTCGTTCAGCTCGATGAACGAGATCTGGTAGTTGCGGCCCGAGTTGCGACCCGCGAACACCTGCTTCTCGCGCAGCACCAGCTCGAGCGTGTAGCTGAAGGTCGGGGCATCGTAGACGGCGCGGAACAGGCCCATGCGGACGTTGCCCGGATCGCTCGCGAGTTCGTGCGCGCCGAGGAACCAGACGTTGCCGTACGAATCGATCATCGGCGCCGAGAGCACGGGACCGCTCGTGGCGGAGAAGGCGCGCAGGCGACCGATCGGAGTCGTGCCGTTCTGGAAGATCGTCTTGCCGTCCGAAACCGCCGTGCCGCCCTCCTGCGTCCAGGCGGCCACGCTCCACGTCGCAACGCCCGTGTTGGGATCGATGCGCGCGACCGCGATGTAGTTGTTCGGGTAGAGGTTGTACGGCGCGGCGACGGACGTCGCGTAACCGTAGTAGACGACGCCCGCCGCGAGCAGATTTCCCGCGTTGTCGCGTCCGAGCGCGACGGGCGAAGTGCCGCCACGCTGGAGAGTCTGGCTGTGGTAGTGGTCGAACTGGTAGTTCGCGTTCACGTTGGTGTTCGACCAGGTCGGCTGGACCGGATCGGTGATCACGGCCGGCAGCGTGGCGGAGAGAGAGCCGACGTTTCCGCCGTTCGCGTCCAGTCCCCAGAGCGCGAACGCCTTGGTCCCGCCGACGACGCCGAGCATCCCGGCCGTGCCGGTCGCGCTGCCGACGAACAGCGCCGGGAAGTTGTGGATCGTGTACGCGACCGATCCGCGGTGGTCCGTCAAGCCCGCGGCGAGGTGCGCCCCGACCGACTGGGTCAGGATGCTCCCGGCCGTCTGCTCGAACAGATATTCCTTGTTCGAGGTCGAGCCGATCACGATGCGCCGGCCGGCGATCGACTCGGGGATCAGGTTCGGCACGTTGGTCACGACACCCGGAGCGAGAAGGTAGGCGTTGTTTTGAACGCGCTGGCAGGCGCCGACGTCACCGCCGATCGGGAAGCTGTCGGACAAGACGTTCAAGCTGCCCGCAGCGCGCGACGTGAGGTCGACGGTGAACAGATTCTGGTTCGGCGTGGCCGGGATCGGGTTGTAGATGCCGCACGCCCCGGCGGTCTGGAATCCGTCGGCTCGGAACGCCAGGTTCCCGTCCTCGTCCACCGCGCCCATGGCGACGGCGGCGAGACTGCACGAATCGCTGTCACCGTTGGTCCCGGCCACGACTCGCGAGACGAAGAGGCGCGACGGCCTCGCATCCGTGAAGTTCACGACCCCACCGAGGATGTTGCCGAGTTGGACGGAGGCCGGGTCACCCAAGGCGAACTCCGCCGTGGCCACGGCGAACTGGTATCCGACCACGCCAGTGGTCGAGATCGCTGTTCCAGGATCGTTGCGCGCGGCGATGTCGTTCACCCCAAAGCCGGGAGCGTTCCAGTAGTCGTAGGACGGCCGCAGGAACGGCACTCCGCTCTTGATGCGCCGGCTCATGGCTTGAGCGCTCGTGCTGCCGGTGAAAAACAGCGGGATGACGTTCCTCTGTTGACTGAGCTTCAAGAGGGGCGCGACGCCGAAGGTCTTGCCGTAGGAGGAACTGATCGCAGTCAGGTCGACGACAAAGTTGTTGATCTGCTCGGCGGGAGCGTGTGCGTCCACGGCATCGCCGGGGAGGGCATTCAACTTGGACACGCTGTCCTGGGCGAAGGCCTTCGCGCTGAAGGCGCTCGCGCAAGCGAGGATCACGAGAGGAGGAGTGATGCGCATGGCTTGGGATCCGATTTCGGGGTCGAGTGGGGCAAAGAGTGGAGACGAGGAGCGCGCCTTGGATGGGCGTCCCTGAAAAGTCGGCGAGTCCCGCGCGGGACGCGACTCGCTTGTACTGTCCGATGCAGGCGTGAGGCGAAGGTCAAGCCGGCGCCGCGCGTGCGTCAAGGACAAAGCGCTCCGGCGACCTCAGGGTCCAAAAGTGAGCGTCAGTCCCTGGGTGAGGTTGTACGTCGCCGGGCTGCAGAAGACCGCTGAGTCGCGGTACCAGCACTGGTAGTTGCGCACGTCGCCGGCCACCGTCGCGCCGCCGACGTGGATCGGATTGGGTGTGAGGCCGCCCGGGTACGAGGCCGACGTCCCGGTCGGGAACACGACGCCGAGGCGCAGGATCGTGCCGCCCGCGCACAGGAGACCGTCCCCGAAGACGATGCCCGCTCCGCCGGCGAACTGGCCGTCGCCCTGGAAGAAGAGGCCCGGACCGGGGACGTTCGTGGCCGTGAGCACCAGGGTATCGGTCCCCGCCGAGGCACCCGCGATGCCCGACGAAGCCAGGTTCGCGCCCCCGGCAAACGTCGAGTTCGCGCAGCCGCTGCCGAGCGCGCCGCTGTTCCCGCACGGGCAGGGCGTGCCCGTGCCGTCGCCGAAACAAAACGCCGTCGAGGGCGTGTTGCACGGCGCGCCGCGCACGGCGATGCCGCGGGCACTGCCGATCAGGACGGGATTGCCGGCCGTGTCGTTGAAGACCTCGGTCGACTCGCCCGCGCCGATCACCCCGTCGCCGTTCCCGTCGACGAGTTTGAAGAAGCGCTGGGGAGCCGTGCCCTCGCTGGCGTAAATCGTGCCGCAAGGCGTCGCAGCGGTATCCCACAGCGTGCTCGCTCCAGGAGTGCCGAGGAAGAACGAGGTCGATTCACCGGCGTCCATCGCGTCTCCGTCGTTGTTCAAGTCCTTGAAGCGGTAGATGACGTCGTACGCGGTGTCCCCCATGTAGAACCAGCCGTTCGCGTCCTGCTCGAAGCCGAAGAGCTGTTGGAGAGGATTCGGAGTCACCGGCACGGGCAGCACGAAGAAGGGCTGGCGTTCGCCCGGGTCCTGCGCATCGCCATCGCTGTTGCCGTCGACCAACGTGTAGGCGCCCTTGTTGGACGAGACGCCGCTGTCGACGTAGACCACCCGACCGGACGGCTCGACGACTATCCCCTGCGGAGCGTACGCGTTCGTGGCTCCTGCGGGTGCCGTCCAGAAGCTGAAGACTTCACCGAGGTCGTTCGCGTCGCCGTCGAAGGGAGCCAGGTCCTGCACCACGAGGATCTCGTCGAGGCCCGAGGCGGTGTTCTGCGTCGCGATCCACACCTTGCCGGTCGAAGCCTCGTACGTGAGCGCAAACGCGCTGGTCATGATCACGCCCTGCGCGTTGCCGCCGACGCGACCGTCGAAGAAGATCTTGGCCTCGCCCGGATCGAGCGCGTCTCCGTCCGCGTTCCCGTCCGTCAAGGCGAGGACGATGTCCTCCGTGGTGTCGCTGACGTAGACCGTGTTGCCGGGTCCGGCGCAGATGCCGACGTTGTTGCTGAGCGGGATCGAGCCGGCCACGTCGTCGTACAGCACGACGATCTCACCGGCGTCGTTGAAGTCGCCGTCCGCATTCAGGTCCGTACAGGTGACCACGCGGTCGTTGGTCGTGTCCGTGACGAGCAGGACGTCCTGCGCGAGCGCGCCGCGGACGAGACCAGAAACGCCAGTGAGAAGCAGGGCAGCACGGCAGATTTGCATGGGAACTCCGTTACGAGAGAAGACCGAAAGCGTCGCCAACCTCGCATCAGGATACCCGCACCCCAGCGGAAGGGGTGCCTCCGATCTGGGCGTGAAGCCCGCTTCAGCGGCCCGCGGGACGGTTCCCGAGGAACGCGGCCCGGCGTTGGGCGCGCGCCGCGCGCTCTTTTTCGGCCGGTTCGTCGCTCCAGTCGATCGTGGATTCGATCGTCTCCGCGCCGCGGGCGAGGCGGAAGACCTTCACGCTGCCTCCCGCCCACACCTTCGCCAGCACTTCCTTCTGCGTCGCGACCGGCTCGCCGTCGATGGACACGATGCGGTCGTTCTCGAGCCAACCGGCCTTCTTCGCGCGTCCGTCGTCGGTGACCCGCTGCAGCGTCGCGTCGGCCGCCAGCTGCACGCCGAGCCGACGGCGTTCGAGGGGCTTCGAATCCGTGCGGTCGAGGCGGTGGTCCAGGTTCGCGAATCCGAACGCGCACACGGCGACGACGCGAGCGGAGTGCGCGAGCTCGTCCTGTGGGATCGCCTCGAAGCGATCGTGCTGGGTATGGTGCACGTGCTCGTAGTCTCTCTCGCTCTGATGCCAGAAGAACGACGGCACGCCGGCCTGGATGAACGGGGCGTGGTCGGAGTCGCCCGAGTTCACCAGCCCGTCGACTTCGGTGATCTCGAACGGGAAGCGCGCGTCGAGATCCGCTAGTGGCGCAGTGACCGCCCTCATGTCGGCGAGCATCGCGTACGTCGAGTCGAGCCCGGCGAGGAACGTGGCGCCCGCGTCGTGGGTCATCACGATGCTGGTCTTCTCCAGTTCTGCCTGGTGGGCCTTCACGTAGCCGCGCGAGCCGAGCAGGCCCTGTTCCTCGCCGCTGTAGAGCACGAAGCGGATCGTGCGCGCCGGCCTCACTCCGAGCGCGGCGATCAGACGCGCCGCTTCGAGCGCCGTCGCGGAACCGGTGCCGTTGTCCTGCGCTCCCTCGGCCCCGTCCCACGCGTCGAAGTGGCCTTGCACGATCACGAACTCGTCGGGGAAACGCTCACCCACGAGGTCGGCGACGACGTTCGTGCACGGCACGGGGCCGACCTCGAAGCGATTGTCGACGTCGAACTCGAGTTCGATCGCCTCACCCTTCTCGAGACGAGCGAGCAGCTCCTCGTGCTCGGCGAACGCCAGCTTGATCTCGACGCTTTTCGGCAGCGCCGCCGGATCGACGCGGTGATCGCCACCCATCGTGATCAGGCCGCTCTTCCCGCTCGGACGCACCACGCCGAGGATGCCCGCCGCGTCGTAGGCGTCGCGCAGGGTGCGGCGGAACTTCGCGCCCTCCTTCGTCTCGGTGCGCACGATCCAGGCACCCTTGAACGCGGTGCCCGGATCGAGGCTGGCGAGCTCCGCTTCCGTGCGCGGCTCCATCACCGCCCTGCCGCGCGCCGGCCCGTGCGTGCCCGCCGTCCACGCCATCGTCGCGAACTCGAGCGGCTTCTCGGTCGGCGAGACGATGCGGCCCTGCTGGATCCCGCGGTCGAAACGCACGGGGAACTCGCCCCACGTCTCGAGGCGCGCCTCCAGTCCGTACGAGCGGAACTGCTCGACCGCCCACGCCGCGGCTTCGTCGTAGCCTCTCGAGCCCGTGAGGCGCTTGGGATGCTCCTTGGCGATGCGCCGCGCCGTCTCGACGACGCGGTTGTCCCGCGCGGACAGATCGAGGAGCCGCTCCGTCGGCGTACGCCGCTCGACGACCGTGATGTCCGAGGGCTGGCTCTTGTGCGCGCCGTGCGCCTCGCACGCAGCCAGCGCAGCGACGAAGAGGAGCGGCAGGGACGAGAACCGCGAGGACGCGACGCGTTGGATGGGGGCCATGTGGGCCACGAAGATAACGGACCTCCGCTGAACGCGCAGGAGGGCCTCGAGAGAAGCACGGGTTGACGCACGCGCCTCTGCCCTGAAAACTGCGCTGCATGCCTGCCCGACCCGGATCCCCCACGCTCGTCCTCGTGCCGACCGAAGTCGAACGGCGCCGCATGCAGGACCAGGGCGGATTCGATTCCGCCTCAGTGCTCGTCTCCCTGTGCGGGTTCGGCCCCATCGCCGCCGCCTCGCGCACCGCCGCGCTCGTCGCGGAGTTGAAGCCTGCACGCGTGCTGCTCGTCGGCATCTGCGGCACGTTCGACGTCGAGCGTCTGCCCGTCGGCGGCGCGGTGGAATTCGACGCGACGGCGATCGAGGGCATCGGCGCGGGCGAGGGCGCGTCGCTCGTCGGTCCGACCGCGATGGGCTTCCCGCAGTGGCCGGGCGGCGAGGCCGGCGACGCGCAGCCGATCCACGACCGCATCGTGCTCGCCGGGCGCTCCTCGCTGGTGGATCCAAAGGCGCTGCGCGATCCGTCGAAGAGCGCCTTGCTGCTCACGACGTGCGCGGCTTCGGCGTCGAAGGAACAGGCCCGCCTGCGGCGCGAGCGCTTTCCGGAGGCGCTGGCCGAGGACATGGAGGGTTTCGCGGTCGCGTTCGCGTGCACGCTCGCGGACACGCCTGTCTCGATCGTGCGCGGCGTTTCCAACGTCGTCGGCGACCGCGATCCGGCCCACTGGCGCATCCCCTCCGCGCTGGGCGCGGCGCGCCTGTGCGCGCTGGAAGTGCTGCGCTCGTTCGAGCGTGCTCGATGAGCGCGCGTACGCTGCGTCTCGGCATCTCGCCGTGTCCGAACGACACGTTCGCGTTCCACGGATTGCTCACGGGCGCGGTGAAGCCGCGCG
Organism: Planctomycetota bacterium; assembly: GCA_044228955.1. GTDB lineage: Bacteria > Planctomycetota > UBA1135 > UBA1135 > JAEUIA01. The sequence goes on from JBGATY010000018.1 coordinate 6,769, forward strand.
GCTTCGACGTCGTGTTCGAGATCGAGGACGTCGAGGAACTCAATCGCCGCTTCGCGGCGGGGTCACTGGACGCCTCGAAGGCGAGCTTCTTCGCGGCGCTCGGACTGACGCGCGAGTGCGTCGTCCTGTGCGCCGGATCGGCGCTCGGCTTCGGCGTGGGACCGCTGCTGCTCGCGCGCCGCGGTGCTCCGCCGATCGAGCGCGCGCGCGTCCTGTCTCCGGGCGAGCGCACCACCGCCCACTTCCTGCTGCGCTCGTTCCATCCCGAGGCGGCGTTCGTCGAGCAGACCGTGTTCAGCGCGATCATGCCCGAACTCGAGCGCGGCACGGCCGACTACGGCGTGTGCATCCACGAGGGCCGGTTCACGTATGCGCGGCACGACCTGGTGCTCGCCGAGGACCTGGGCTCGACGTGGGAGGAGGCCACGCACTCCCCGCTCCCGCTGGGCGGCATCCTGGCGCGCGGCGCGCTCGGGGCCGAGGTGTTGCGCGAACTCGACGAGACGATCGTGCGCTCGCTCGACCACGCTCGAGCCCACCCGCGGGAGGCACTCGAGACGATGCGGCGGCACGCGCGCGAACTCGACGACGCGGTGCTCTGGAAGCACGTCGAGCTCTACGTCAACGAATGGACGCGCGATCTCGGACCGGTCGGCGCGCGCGCGCTCGCGGTGTTCGAGGCGCGCGCCCGCGCCGGCGGTTTCCTCGCGCCCGAGGCGCCCGCGCTGCGCGTTCGTTCGAGCGCTCAGTAGCGCAATTCGAGCAGCGACCACGGAGCCTTCGACTCGCGCGGCGGCAGCGTGATCACGTAGATACGATCGAAGGCGTCCTCGGGCAGCACCTCGCCCTGCGCCGACTTCACCGTGCCCGCGAGCAGCACGCCGTAGTGCGCCGCGATCGCGGGCACCGTGTTCGAGTGGCCGGCGACGACCGCGATCGATCCGCCCGGGAGCGCGTCGAGCGCCTTCAACAGGTCGGCGGTCTTCGCTCCCGGTGTCACCTCGACCTTCTTCTGCGCGCGCTCCGCGAGCGGCGCCAGCGTGTCCTGCGTGCGGTGGTACTCGCTTGCGAACAGATGGGTCACGCCGGAGGCGGCGAACATCCGTGCCAGCCGCTGCGCTCGGGCTCGGCCCTCCTCGGAGAGTCCCGGATCACGCGCGTCCGCCTGCGGGTCCTTCTCGGCGTGACGCACGAGGACGATCGTCGTCGGCTGCGCCAAAGCCTCGGCGGCGAGCTTCCCTTCGGCCGCCCCGGCGCGCACGAGCGCGAACAGGGAGGCCACCAGGAGGGCCGTGAACAGGAGGACGAACTTCGGGGCCGGCAGGCGGTGCATCGCAGTCTCCACGGGCATGGATCTTCGGAAATGCGAAACGCTCGCACGGGGTGGGCCGGCGAGCGCTCGCGCATGTCGGATGGCGCGGGGTTCACGCCCCCGCGATGCCCTAGCCCTTGCCGGCGTCGCGCTTCTCGAGCATCTCCTTGCGGATGTCCTGGGCGATGTTCTTGATGTCCATCATCGCCTTGCGCACACGCGCGGTCGCGGCCTTGTTGCCGCCGTCCGCCTTCTCGACGTCCTCGCGCACGGCACCGACGGCGCTCACCAGGCGATCGTAGTTCTGGCTCATTCTCTTCGCTTCCTGGGTCTCGGACGGGGATCGTCCGGGGGGGGGTGACTGGATGGGAACAGGCCCTCCGCGACGCGGAAAGGCCCTCTCTGAGGGCACTATTTGGCCGGAAGGCCGCTACCGATCAAGCTCCAGCACGGTTCTGGGGCCCGCACGAGGGGGACGAGGGCAGCACCCAGCACGGCGAGCCTGGCGCGTCGATTTCGACACAAGTTATTGCGGCACAAGGACTTCAGATGAGTCGTCCAGTCCGAGAACCAGCCCTGCAGGCGCGCCCGAGATCAACCCAGGAAATCGCCCGGGTCAAGCCCGCCGAGTTCCAGGACGGCGCGTGCCTCCCCGATCTGGACGGGCTGGACCGACAGGCGCTGGCCGCGCTGGACCACCAGCATGCGCCCGAGACGCGGGTCCTGCTTGAGCGCCGCGAGGGTGACGAAACGAGGCAGGCGCTCGAGCGCCTCGATCTCGATCTGGACCCAGGTGGGCGCGGAGCTCTTCGCGGCCGGGTCGAAGTGCTCGTCGCGGGGGTCGAATTGCGTGGGGTCGGGAGCCGCCGCCCGGACGACGCGAGCGAGCCCGACCACGCCGCTCGGATCGGAGCTCGAGTGGTAGACGAGGACGAGATCGCCCTCGGAAACGTCGTCGCGCAGGAAGTTGCGCGCCTGATAGTTGCGGACACCGTCCCAGGCCGTGCGGCGCCGCGGAGCTCGCAACAGATCGTCGAACGAGAAGCTCTGGGGCTCCGTCTTGAGGAGCCAGATCTGCTTCACGGCGGACTTCTTCTGCGCGGCCATCAGCCCGAGAGCGCGGTCGGTCCCAAGGCGTCGATGTGCGTGCGCAGGGCCAGCGGCGGACCCAGGACTTCGCGGGCCACGAGCGCCCGACGCAATGCCGATCGCCGATCGACGCCGGCAGGCAAGAGCAGGTTGCGCGCGGAGCCCGGGAACGCCCCTTTCACCACGGCCTCGGAGGCCTCGATGGTCACGAGCGCCTCGGGCGCGACCGACTGGCGCGCAGCCGACGCCTTCTCGCGCGCCAGGAAGTCGGCGCGGCGCTGCATTTCCTCGCGCAGCAGTCGTTCGTTGAGTTCGTTCGCGAGCCCTTCCTCGTCGAGCGAGGTTTCCTCGTCCTCCTCGGTCGGCGTGGGCGCGAAATCGGAGAGTTTGCCGGTGAGTTCGCCCGCGAGCGTCGCCTGCCGCTCGCTGCCCTCGACCGGACGCACGAGCGGCGGAGGTTCCAGCGTCGGTGCGCGCACGACCACGGGCGGCGGCGGCGGAGTCCCCGGCTCTTCGCCGCGCAGCAGCGCTTCCCAGGCTTTGCGGCCGTCGGAAGGCTCCTCGCGCGCGGGCGGAGTTTCGCCGCGCGCCTCCAGCTCTTTCTTCTTGGCCGCCTGTTCCTTCAGCCCGCGCAGGATCGGCAGGACGAAGAACACGATGGCGATGAAGATCGGGCCCAGGTGACCCAGGACCCAATCGACGATCGCTTGCGGATCGAATGCGGCGAGGAAGGACATCGCGCTGCGCCCCGTTTCAGCCGGCGGCCTCGCCGCCGACGTTCGGATCACCGCCCGCGAGTGTGGAGCGCATCTTGGTGTCCGACTCGATGTTCCTGAGCCGGTACAGGTCCATGACACCCAGGTTGCCGCTGCGCAGCGCCGCGGCGATCGCGAGCGGAATTTCGGCTTCGGCGAGAACGACCTTGGCGCGGTTTTCCTGCACCATCGCGCGGAATTCCTGCTCGGCCGCGACCGCCATCGCGCGGCGCTTCTCGGCATTCGCCTGCGCCACGCGCTTGTCGGCTTCGGCCTGGTCGGCCTGCAGTCGCGCGCCGATGTTCACGCCGATGTCGACGTCGGCGATGTCGATCGAGACGATCTCGAACGCGGTGCCGGCGTCGAGTCCGCGCGCGAGCACCGTCTTGCTGATCGAGTCGGGGTTTTCGAGCACGTCCTTGTGCGAGTCCTTCGAGCCGATCGTCGACACGATGCCCTCGCCGACCCGCGCGATGATCGTCTCCTCGCCGGCGCCGCCGACGAGACGCTTGATGTTCGTGCGCACGGTGACGCGCGCTTTCGCCAGCACCTGGATGCCGTTCTTCGCCACGGCGGCGACTTCGGTCTTGCCCGACGCCGGATTGGGGCAGTCGATGACCTTGGGTGTGACGCTGGTCTTGACGGCTTCCAGCACGTCGCGTCCGGCGAGGTCGATGCCGGCGGCAGTTCGGAAGTCGAGGTCGATGCCGGCACGGTTCGCGCTGATCAGCGCCGTCACCACTTTCTGGACGCGACCGCCGGCGAGCAGGTGCGCCTCGAGGTCGCGCGTCGACACGGCTTCGATGCGCGACTGCACGAGCATGATCTTCGCGTCCAGGATCGTGGCCGGATTCACCTTGCGCAGGTGCATCGCGAACATGTCGAAGAGGCCCACGCCCGCGTTCGTCGTGACCGAGCGCACGTAGAGGTTCGCGAACTTCAACAACAGCACCAGGAAGAAGAGCAGGAAGATCGCGAGCAGGCCGAGGCCGACCCACTTCAGGATGTCCCCCATGCTCGTTTCGTTGGGATTTTGGACGCGATTCACTTGCAGGAGCGCGAGGGTGAGCGTGTTCAGGATCATGTGGGAGCTTTCTGGCTTTCTCGAGTGTTCAGGTGTTCGTCACGTTCGAAGCGTCGCGCACGACGACCACGCGGTTGCCTTCGACTTCGAGGACGCGGACGCTCGCGCCGGCCTCGATCGGTTCGCCGCGCGTGACGACATCGACGCGCCGGCCTTCGATGTGGATGGTGCCCCCCGGACGCAGGAGGTTTTCGGCGACGCCGATCTTGCCGACGAGCGCGCGGTCGCGCGTGTCGACGGCCGCGACGTCGCTGAACGAGGTGCCCTTGTTGACGAGGACCTTGCCGAGCGGCGAGCGCGGCAGGAGCTTGAAGCCGAGCAGGATCGCCGTGGGCACGAGCACGGCCGTCGCCGCGAGGAACGCGATGCCCGTGTTGCGGTCTTCCGCGAACGCGAAGGAGATCGACGCGATGATGCACAGCGCCGCCGCCACGCCGAGCGCGCCGAGCGACGGGAACATCAACTCGAGCACGATCAGCACGAGTCCGATGGCGAGCAACAGGATCGCGATCGTCACGCCGGTCCTCCGGCACGTTCGACCACGAGCCGCGCGGCCGCGACCTCGACGACCACCACGCGGGCCCCCTTCTCGATCAATGGGCCGACGGAGCGCGCTTCGAACTCGTCCTTGGCGTCACCCTCGAGAACGACCTTGCCCACCGGGCGCAGGTCCGCAGTCACGGTGCCGAACGCGCCGACACGCGCCGCGGCGCCCATCGCCCCGCTCGCCTCGGGCATGGCCCCGCCGAACGCGGCGACGTCGGGACCGGACGTGAGCACGAGATGTCGCATGAAGGGCGTCTTCGGCAGGAAGCGCGACAGGACGAGCACGAACACGAGCGCGAGCGACGCCGAGATCAAAATCCGCGCGGTCGCGTCGACGATGCGTTCGCGATCGATCGGACTGCCGAAATCGAAGCCTGGGCCGAGGCTGCCGAGGATCAGCCCGCCCACGACGAGCAGCAGTCCGGTGATCCCGAGCCACAGCGAGCCGGGCACGACGAACACTTCGACGGCGATCAGCGCCGCGCCGACGGCGACCGCGACGATGTGCGGGATGTCCGCGAGGCCCGCGAGGTATTGACCCGCGAGCAGCAGCGCGAAGCACACGATCGCGAGGATTCCCGGCAGACCGAATCCGGGCATCTTCAACTCGAGGTATGCGCACACGAGTCCCGCTATGAGCAGGAGCGGCGTCAGACGCTCGAGCCAGACGACGAACTTGTCCCCGTTCGAGAGTTCGAGAGCAGGCGAGACCACGGTGTTCGGACCGAGTCCGAGCTTCGCGATCACCTCGGTGAGCGAATCGGCGATGCCGTCCACGAAGCGCAGCTCCACGGCCTCCTTCGCGGTGAGGTTCAGGAGCTTGCCGCGCGGGAGCACGACGCGCACGAGCTCGTAGTTCGCGCCGGACTCGCGCAACGAATTCCACTCGTCGCCCGTCACGAGTCGCAGCTCGCCGTCGACCTTGACCTGGCGCACTTCCGCCTCGGCGTCGACCATCGCGATCGCGAGAGCCGGCGGGCGGCCGCGCTTCTCGGCGAGCGACGCGTACTGCGAGCGCAAGAAGGACGTGATCTTCTCCTTCACGCCAGGCTCGAGTTCCTGGATCCCGCGCGCACCTTGCGTGACGGGTTCCGCGGACCCGATCGTCCCGCTCGAGGCCATGAACACGCGCTTCGAGGACAACGTCAGCAGCGCGCCGGCGGACCCGGCGTGCAAGTGCACCCAGGTCACGACCTCGAGGCCGTCTTCCTCGGCGGCGACGAGGAGCTTCTCGATGTTCCAGAGCGTGTCGAGGGCGCCTCCCCCGGTGTCGAGTTCGAGGATCAGGGTCCTGTCGCCGTTGCGCTTCGCGGCGCGGATGCCGCGCTGGATGAGGGCCTGGGTGCCGACGTCGACCGGGGCCGAGACGGCTGACCCGATCGATCCCGCCAGGCGCACGTAGGTCACCCCCGCAGTACTCCCTTGTGCGGGCAGCGCCGCCTCCGGCACCGTACGACCGCACCCCAGGGCGAGGAACAGAGCGACGAGGAACAGGAAAGGCGCGCAGAGGGGGCTCTGCCGGCGATGCGAAGCGGTATCCACGGGGCGGGTGAGTCTAGGGCATGGACCCCTGCGCCGTCTCTCCCGCCGCGTCCTCGAGTCCAGCGGGTCCAATGGTCGACACACAGGACGTACAGGTCCGTCGTCCGGGGATGCCGCTCCTTGCTTGCGCCTGTGCCGGATCCGGCCTAGCCTGGAGATACCCAGGTGGGAGCCATACTCATGAAGAACGCCGCACGCATTTCGGTCCTCGCCCTCCTCGTCGCTCTCGCCGCGACCGCGTCCGCGGGCTTGTCGATTCCCTCGCAGCATCCCTGTGGTGCGTCCGCGAGCGTGAACGATCCTGAGCCGCTCGACTGCCCGTTCTGCGGCGGCAATCCGGCCACCCACGTGAAGACGCTCGTCGGACTCGAGCGCCTGAACATGGCCGTGTTCGCGACGCTCGCCCGCTGAGTGCCGCTGTACCGAGCGAGGCTCGGTACTTCAGGTCAGGTCGCTGTCGGTGAGTTGATACCACCAGCGCTCGCGCAGCCACTCGACGTCCTGACGTGACCGAAAGCTGCGCCCGCCGACGACCCAGTCGGTGGGATGCACACTGAAACCGCGCGCCTGGAACCAGTCGAACCAGGACGACCACGTGGGCACGATCCCGCACAAGCTGGCGGCGCCGTCCGTGCCTGAGACCGAGAGCAGAGCCGCGAGCAGTCGTTCCGCCGCCGCTTCCTCTTCGTGCGGGACCATCCAGTCGACGAGCACGCTGCGCTCCTCGCCCATGAACAGGCACGTGCGTTGGACCGCGACGCCGCGCAGCACGCCGAGATCGTCGCGCACGCCGAAGCGCCGGTACACGCAGCCCGGCCGCTCGACCGTGCGCCAGTTCAGGTACGCGGCGTTGCGCACGGTCGAGGCGCCGAACGCGCGCGCGCAACGCTCGTCGAGCGCGTCGACGCTCGCATCGAAGCGCTCGATCTGCTCCACGCCGTCCGGCCACGGCACTCGATCTGCGTTCACCTCGCGCGCGAGGACGAGTTCGTGCCGCAACGGCGCATAACCTAGGAAGCGTCCCCCGATGCGCCACTCCGCTTCCTCGGGCCAGCCGAAGAAGACCGCGTCCTCGCTGCCGAAGCGCTGACAAAACGCGCGGCCCACCCCGACGAAGAGTCCCGGACGCTTCAAGCCCGAGCGGTGCTCGGGGAGCACGAGGCTGTCGACGATGCGTCCGAACATGACCGGTGCGCCGTCGACCCACGTGTTCACGGGGATGGCGGCGTAGAGCGCCACGACGTCGCCATCGTGTTCGGCGACGAAGGCGCGTCGCCCGGCAGGGTTGTCGCGGTACGTCCAGTTCCATTCCGCCTCGGTGCGCGCCGCGACGCCCAGCGAGCGCGTGGAGACCGCATTCCACGCGGCGAGCGCCGGCAGTTGATCGCGTTCCTCCATCTCCCGGATCGTGTAGCTCTTCATGCCCAGTCCAGATCGCCCAGGGACCCGCGGAAGGCCCGCGCGAAAAAGCGCGTCTGGTGAACGCGCGCGTGACTCGCGCCCACCCAGTGGTGCGGCGCGCGCACGACGCGGAAGCCCCGCGCCTGGAACTCGTTCCATTCGCGCGCGAACGGCGAGAACTCGGCGGTCAATTGCTCGCATCCCGCGTCCCGGCTCGAGGCCACGAGCCAGCCGACGAGCGCGCTCGCAGCGTGCGGTTCGTCGCGCGGAACCATCCACTCGGTCACGCGTCCGATCGGCCTTCCATCGCGAACGTCCGCGCGCCACACGGCGATCCCGGCGGGGCGCGTGCCGGAATACGCGACGGCGGAGCGATAGGGCCTGCCCGGTCGTTCGGCGAAGCGCCAATTCAAGAACAGAGCGTCGCGGACGAGCACCACGCGTGACTCGAAGGCCGTGCGCTCGAAGACCTCGTTCGCTTCCGGACCGAAGCGCCCGACCTCTCTCACGTCCGCGCGGAAATCCCCGCAGGCGACGTCGAGATTCGCGAGCACGTGCTGAAACCCCTCGCGCAGGAAGGCGAGACCGAGCGGGGCGCGCCCTACCTCCGGGTTCGTGACCGCCTGCGCGGCGTACGTGAACACGTGACGCCCTTGTCCCTCGCCGCCGAAGGTCTCGCGAAACGCTTCCGAGCACGCCGTGAACAGGCCGCGCCGCGTGTGGCCGGTGCGCTCCGAACGCACGTTCAGGCCGTCGAGCGCGAGGCACATCAGCACCGACCGTCCGTCGATGCGCGCGCGCAGCGGCAGGCCGGCGCACTGGGCGAGCACCTCGCCGCCTTCGTCGAGCCCGAGCATGATGCGCAGGCCGTTCGGATTGCCCTCGTAGAGCCAGCGCCAGTGCTCGATGTCGCGCGGCGCGCGCGCGACCGCACCGCCGGCGCTCGCGCGATTGAACGTGCCGAGGATCGCCGCCTCGTCCCCCGTCTGATACGGACGGATCGTGATCGTCTCGCGCAATGCCAAACGGCTCTGACCCCTACCCTCTCCTCGAACGACCCGGACTCGTGAGTGGCGGGAGCGCATGGGAATCGAACCCACCGGCCCCGCTGTTCACGAAGCCCAACCGGCTTTGAAGACCGGGCGGCACACCAGCACCGATCCGCTCCCCTCCATTACAAGGAGCATTCCTACGGGGCGCGCACGCTCCAAACAAGAGCGCGATCAACCACCCGCGGAATGCCGCAGCAGCACGCCGGCGGATCCGCGATCGAGGTCGGGGCCGAGGCCGCCCGCGAAGCGCCGGACGACACGCTCGCCGTCCCGCCAGGCGACGATGCCACAACTGAAGGAGAGCGGCGTGTCGCTCGAGTCGAAATCGTCGGGCAGCGGCACGCGCACGCCGCGCGAGCCCGTGTGTTCGTGACCGCCGAGCGAGACGACGGCGCGGGCGTCGCGCAGGCCGCCTGGGTTCTCGATGGCGACGTACAGGAAGCGGCGGTGGCGGCGCAGCGTCATCGAGGCGGGCGGGTCGCCCGGACCTTCGCGCAGGAGGACGAGGCGGGTCGACAGCGCGTCGGCTCGCGCGGTGCGCACGCGTGCGAGTGGCGCGTCGAGCACGATCGATCCCGCTCGACGACCAGGTCCCGCTCGCCAGCGCATGCTCGCGGAGAACAACGGATCACCGCCCGTGCGCCACGAGCCGCCGTGCAGCGCGAACGGCACCTCGCGTTCCTCGAGCGGACGGAGATCGAATTCCGCGGGCATGCCCTCGATGTCGAAGGCGCCGCGGCGCGGCAGGATCGCGCAGCGCACACGCACCTCGAAGCCGAACGGGTTCGCGACGCGCGCGCAGTTCGTCCATGAGCCGCTCCAATCGCCGCGCAAGGCACTCCGCGAGCCCGGTTCGACTTCGAGCGTCGGCACGCGCACCGGCCAATCCAGGACTTCGGCGTGAGCGAGGCGGGCGAGGGCCCGAGCGCTCAGCGCCCGCGAGGGCTCGTGGGTGGTGATCGCGTGGAGCGGGGCGCGCGACGCCCAGAAGAGCTCGTCCGGCGCATCGGCATCGAGCCCGAAGCGCTCCGCGGGCCAGACCTTGGTGGATCCGCGATCGACGTAGCCGGCACCCCCTCGCGCGGGGAGGTCGAGGCGGAGTCGAAGACCGCCGTCACCGAGCAGCTCCGCCAGAAGGGACTGATCGTCCTCGACGTCTCCGAGAAGCGCGAGGCGATGCGGATCGACAGCCGGCCGACGAAGCCCCGGGCGACGTCGCGGATCCGCTCCAGATCCTGGCTGTCGGGCGCGAGGATCAGGTGCTGCGGAGAGCCGAGTTCGACACGGGTCCCAGCGAGCGCGAGCACTTCCTCGAGGAGCGGCACGCGCTCCCCCTGGAAACGCGCGTCGAACGTGCCGCCGGCATCGAGGGTCGCGAGCTTCGCGAGCGTCGCCTCGGAAACGGATCCCGTTCCGCTGGTCGTGCGCTCGAGGGTCGCGTCCGCGTGCACGACGACTTCAAAACCGGCCGCGACGCGCGCCTCGTAAGCCATTCCGTCGAGGCCCTGTTCGAGCGCGCGCCCGAAGGAAACCAGCGTGTTCTCCGGTGTCTCGAGCGGGGCGCCGCGATGACCGAAGATCCATGGAGGCCCGACCGATTCGGGGGGCGAGTTCGGATTCTCCGCCACGAGATCAGAGGATGTCGAGCAAACCGGTGCCGTCGCCGGAGAGCAGCGTGACCGTCGGCGCGCGGTAGTTCACGTCCTCGGAGATCACCGCGTTCCAGGGCAGCCGATCGCGGTCGCAGACGCGCCCCAGTGCGACGATCGCGAAGCCGCGCGCTCCGTCCGTCACGTCGCCCTTGGCGAGCAGCTCGAGCAGCGGAGTGACGGCGCGCCGATCGCCGATCCAGCCGATGACCGACGCCGCGGCACCCTGCGAGGCCAGGCTCGCCGCCTTCGCGAGCGTCTCGACGAGCGTGGGCACCAGCGTCCGGTCCTCGAGCAGCGCCAGCCCGATGGCGGTCTGGCGCAGCAGGTCGGGGCGGAAGCGCGCGGTCGCGAGCTGCCCGCGCAGCGCAAGGACCGCGTGCTGATCGCCGATGAGACCGAGCGCGACCGCGAGGTGTCCCTGCAAGCGCGGCTCGGATGCGTGTTCGAGTCTCTGCAGCAGGATCGGCACGGCGGCCGGCTCGGCGCACAGACCGCACGCGATCGCGAGCGCGCCGAGCTCGTCGGGGCTGCCGCAGTCCTTGAGGGCCGCGACCAGGCTCGCGCGCACCGACAGGGCATTGGTCTCTCCGGGGGTCTTGCGTCCGTGCTCCAGGATCCCGAGGGCCAGCGCGGCCCAGGCGCGCTCGTTCGATCGGCCTTCCAAGAGGCGCTTGGCGAGGAACACCCGCGCATCGACGGCGGAAGCCTCGACGCCGGCCCGAACCGCGCGCTGCGCGAGCGCGATCAGCGCGAACGAACGCGCCTGACGCTCGCCGGCATCGGCCACCCGCTGCAGCGTCGAGCGGACGCGCAGTTCGATCTCCGGGACGTCGACTCCGTCCATGCGTCCGAGCGCGAGCACGCAACCTTGCATGACCTCGTCGCGCGTCCCCGCGTTCGGCGCGAGTGGCGCGAGCAGCGCTTCGGTGACGACGCGACAGGACTCCGGGCTCGCTCCGAGCGCCAGCTTCGCGAGCGAAGCTGACGCATGCGCCCGCACCCAGCGATCGCCCTTCTCGTCGGAAAGGAGCGTGAGCAGGCACTCGATCTCCGTCTGCCGCGAGGCGCTCGCGATCGACGTCGCGGCAGGGCTCGCTGGCGGCGCGCCGTTCCCGTCGTTCGCTTTTTCCGTCCAGGGCAGCGGAGCCAGACCGAGCGCGAGCACGCACGCCACGTGCACGTCCGGCGTCGCGCCGCGCTCGCCGTTCAGAGCCTTCACGAGGTGGTGGACGATGAACCGGCGCACGTCCTCGTTGCGCGAGCGCGCGGCCAGGAACCCGAGTGCATAGGCCGCGAACGCGCGGGAGCGCGGCGAGATGGACTTGCCGCCGTTCGCGCGCCGCGCCGCTTCCGTGTCGGCGAGAAGCGCGACGAGATCGAACGCCGAGCCCTCGTCGCCGACGAGGCCGCGCCCGAGGACGGCTGTCTCGGCGACCTCCTGGTTGGCGTCCAGCGCGAGCGGCGCGAACGCGCGCGCGAACTCGCCCGCCCGAGCGGCGATCGGTCCATCGGCGAGACGCGCCAGCGCGATCGTGGTCGACGTCAGGACCTCGTTGCCGTGCTCCTTCTCGATCAGCCCGAGCAGGACCGGCACCACGAGCTTCGTGACCGTGTCCGCGCTCGGCACGGCGCCGGAGCCGCCGAGCCAGTCCGTGTCGCCGCCCGTCTGCACGTCGAGCGCGTCGACGTGCGTCTTCAGATCGAGGAAGCGGTCCTGGTTGTAGAGCCACCAGAATTCCCACGACGACGACTCGATCGTTCCGTTTGCGGCGATGGTCGCGAGCCCGGTATTTGTGCCCTTCCCCTGCGAAGGTCCGGTGGGCGTCGAGGGGCTGGCCGGGTTGCCGGGCCGCTGAGGCGGAGGCGGGGCGCGGGGGGCGATCGGTCCGGGGTCGGTCGGCGTCGGTGCTTGAGGCGGAGGCGGGTTGTACGGCGCCCCGTGCGACGAGGCGGAGCCGCTCAGCACGCACAAACACAAGCTACACAGCGTCGTCGGTTTCATCGTGGTTCGTGCTCGGGACGGGTCCGCACCGCTCCTGTCCTAGCCGCGGGGTGCCCCTACGTTACCCGGTTTGGGAGTCCGGCGGGCGGGTCCACGTGCCCAACCGGCCGACGAATGCGCCGGGGGCACAGCCGCGAGGACGCCTCGAGCCGGGACCGGTCCGACGGCCGCGACACGACTAGCGGGCGGCCTCGCGCTGGAACGAGAATTTCTGCGCGCGACCGCCCTGGATGTCGCTGATCTCCGCTTCGAGCCGATCGCCTTGGAGCGCGTAAGCGATGCGCTGCGGAAAATCGTGCTGCGCGTTCTCGAAGACGATCTTGTTCGTGGTCGCCGACACGAGCACGAACTCCGTCGGGGGCCCGCCGTTCGGCTGCGCGACGTACACGAGACCGCCGTCGCGCTCGACGATGCGCAGGAACTCGAACGCCACCATCTTCCCGTTCGCGATCGTGCGCGCGGTCGCCAGCATCGCGCCGCCGCCGGCGGGTCCAAAGCGCTCTTCGATCGAGGCCGAGCCCAGGGTCCCGTTCCAATTCCCCGAGAGCCAGGCGATCGAGGCGAGCGTCGCCGGGAACGGGGGCGGGAGCGCCGTGCCCTCGGCGGCCGCTCTGCGGTAGAGACACGTCGACTTCACCTGGACTGGCTCCGTGATCGCGAACTCGACGATCAGTTCGTTCTTCTCGAGCGTGAGCACGTTCTTCGAGACGGTCGTGAGGGGCTTGTCGTCCGGACCAAGGACCTCGACGCGGGTCTCGATCACGAACCGGCCGTCCTTCCAGCCGCCGTGATGGCGCGTCACGCTCGTTTCGCTCTTGACCTCCTCCTCCGAGCCGTCGCGTTTGTAGCGGTAGACGGTCGCGTGCGCCGCGTCGCTCCAGTCGAACACGACCGCGTCGGGTTCCTCGCGCACCACGAATCGCTTCCCCATGTTGGGCCGTCTCGATGCATCAGGACGCCCGGTGCTGCGGTCCTCCACGAACACCCACTCGCCCGTGAGTCTTGGCTGCACGGACTGCGTGGGCTTTTCGGGCGCGATGAAGGAGAACAGGCACGGAAGGCCCAGGATCAGGGCCATCCACACGCGGACAGGGGAGAGGAAGGACATTGGGGGTGTCTCCGTGAGGGACTCGAGAACGGCGCGCCATGCGCGAGCGGCGAAATCCCGTGCCAGGCACGGGACTAGACGAGTTCGACGAACTTGCCCGTGTCCGGAACGCACTCGCCGAGGCGCGCGACGAGCAGGTCGCGGGCGACGAGTTCGCGTTCCAGGCGTCGTGCATCCTGCGGCGCGATCGCCATCAGCAGTCCGCCCGAGGTCTCGGCGTCGAACACGAGGTTCACGAGAGCGTCCTCGAGGCCCGTCTGGATCGAGACCACGTCGGCCAAAGCCATGCGTCCGCGTTTCGCGCCGCCGGACAGCGTACCGGCCCGAGCGAGCTCGAGCGCGCCCGGGAAGATCGGCGCGAGTGCGAGTTCGATGCGCACCGTCACCCCCGAAGCCTTGCCGATGTTGCGTGCGTGGCCAACGAGGCCGAAACCGGTGATGTCCGTGCAAGCGTGGGCGCCGACTGCGTTCATGGCGAGCGCGGCACTGTCGTTCAGGGTCGCCATCTGGCGCGCGGCGGGCTCGAGGTCTCGCCAGGTGATCTTCTCCTGCTTCGCGGCGGTCGTGAGCGCGCCCATGCCGAGCTTCTTCGTCAGGTAGAGCACGTCACCGGCCTTGGCGCCGGCGTTCGTGGCCACGCGGCGGCGGTCGACGAACCCCGTGACGGCGAATCCGAACAGCGCTTCGGCCGTCTGCACCGTGTGACCACCGACGACCATCGCCCCCGCCTTGCGCACCGTCTCGAATCCGCCGCGGAAGATCTCGGCCGTCCACTCCGGCGCGAAGTCCTTGGGGATGCCCGCGAGGTTGAGGGCCGTGTACGGTCGTCCACCCATCGCGTAGACGTCGGAGAGCGCGTTGGCCGCCGCGATCGCGCCGTAGTACCAAGGATCGTCGACGACCGGCGGGAAGTAGTCGACCGTCTGCACGAGCGCGAGCTCGGTCGACGCGGGCAGACCTTCGACGCCCGCGAGCTCGACGACGCCTGCGTCGTCGAAGGTCTCCGGTCCCACGAGAAGGCGCTCGTCCTTCTCACCGCTGACGCCGCGCAGAACCTGCGCGAGCTGCCCGATGGGCATCTTCGCGGCTCAACCCGCGCAGTTGGCGTAGTCGGTCAGGCGCTTCATCGATCTTCCTCCATGAGTCCGAGCATACGCGATTCGTCGACGCGAATCGCGGCGCGAATTTCCGCAACCGCCGTGCGCGCCGTGCGTCGAGAGGAGTGAGGCCTCGCACGGTGCGCGGCCTCGCACGAACTGGAGAAGGAGAATCCGCCATGAAGACTCTGCTCGCCTTGATCGCTCTCGCCGGCCTCGTCCACCTGCCCACCGCGCGCGCCGCCCAGGATTGCCCGGACACATGCGCCACGCAGGTCCAGGCCAAGGTCGAGGCCGGGGACGAGAACAACCAGTGCTTCATCGGGATCACGATCTTCGGGCTCGAGATCGGCATCTCGGTCGGACACTGCCCGCTGATGCAGGTCGCCTACCCCGCGCACCAGAGCTGCCAGGGACAGTACAACGAGGGCACCGCGTGCGCGGCGGGCGGCGATCTCGAAGTGCGCCTCCTGAAATGCGAGTGCAACCTGCTCGGCGGCCGCACGCTCGGCATCGGACTGCCCGGCTGCGACTGCAAGGACTCGGGGAATTCCGGGACCGTCGAAGACGCCAAGACGACCAACTGCGTCCCGCTCGCGACGAACTGAGGTGCCGCGATGAAAGCCCTGCTCTTCGCGTGCGTCGCGTTCCTGTTCCTCTGCGCGTCGTGGTGCTGCATCGCGCTGCGCACGGATCCCGTCGTCGGGACCGAAGGCGCGCGCTCGCACGTCGCACTCGACAGCGGGTTCTCGCTCGAGGTTCCCGAGGTGGACTCGACGCGCGCGGCGGCGGGCCCGAGCGGATCGGCGAGCGCGGTCGAGGTCACGCTGACGGATCTCGATCTGATCGAGCGCCTGCGCGGGACGGCGCGGGCCTACCTCGGTCACGAGGAGCGTGAACTCGAGATGAACCTCGAGAGCCTGCTCTTCGTGGCAGCCACGCCGCGGCGCGTGCTGCGCCTCGTCGAGGACGGGCGTCTCGCTCGCGGCACCCTGGAGGAGCACGGTGCCGTGCTCGTGATCGGTTTCGGCGCGGGGTCGGAAGCGCGCCGGTCGGCCCTGACGCTGGATGGCAGACCGTTCACGCGCGAGTTCCTCGAGGCGCTCTCGCGACTGGACGCGGAGCGCGCCGCTCCCCTCTCCGAGTTCGCCGCGAGCCTCGTCGTCGCCGGCCGACCGGCCGTCGGCCCGAACTGGCTGCCGCTGATCACCGTGCTGCGCGAGCAATGGCCCGATCACGCGTCGAACTTCGATCCGCTGGTGCGCGCGATCCTCGCCGGTGGCGCCGCAGTCACAAGCGCGAGCGACGTGCAGGCGGAACTCGCGGCGATCCTCTCGAACTCGACGGATCCCCTCACGATCGAAGCGGCGCTCGCCGTCCTTCTCGCGACCGATCCCGACGGCGCCCTGCTCATGGCCGAGGATCTGCACTCCCGCTCGAAGCGTGCACCGGCCATCGCGGAAGCCGTCGTGAACGCGATCGCGCGCCACGCTCCGGTCGACGCGGCGGCGGCTAGTCTGGCTCGACTCGCGAACGGCTCGCAGTACGGCGCCTTCCTGCGCTTCGGAGAGCGGCCGGGCGCGTTGTCGGCGGTGGAGCGCGAGTACAGCGCCCTGGTCGCCGAGCGAGCGAGCCCGATCGGACGCAAGCTGCTCGTGTCGGCCATGGGCGCGGAGGAACCGGCGGTCCTGCTCGGCATCGCGGACACGGATCCGGATGCGGGCGTGCGACACCAGGCGTTCCTCACGCTCACCTTGAAGCCGACCGCCACGCCGGAGGTCATGCAAACGCTGCGCGCCCGCCACGCCGCTCGAGCGGATCCGTCGGCCGGGATGAGCACGGCCGCCGCACTCCGCGTGGCCGAAAACCTGACCTTGAACGGATCTCCGAGCGTGCGCGACGAAGCCGTGCGCTGGTTCAAGGAGGTCGTCCTGGATCCGTCGGAACGCCTCGAGGATCGTCAGGTCGCCTGGAAGAAGCTCACCGCCCGGGCGCGCGCCGAGGAGATCGCCGGCCTGGAGGCTCCGCGGTGAGACACCTCAGGCCTTGAAGTAGTGCTCGCTCTCGCCGAGGCGGCTCGCCAGGGCATTGCGCGTGTCGACCACGAGGCGCGACGAGTGGGCGATCATGTCCCAGTCGAAGGCCCGGTGATCCGTCGCCACGAGCACGAGGTCGAACGCAGCGACGCTCGCTTCGGTGAGCGCGATCGAGGCCCGGCGTCCGATGTCGTGGCCGGCGAGTTTCGGCGCGACGGGCACGTAGGGATCCGCGTAGGCGCAACTCGCCCCGGCCGTTTCGAACAGCTCGATCAGGCGGATCGAAGGCGACTCGGTGACGATGTCGACCTCGGGCTTGTAGGCGAGGCCGAGGATCAGGATGCGCGCGCCTTCGAGGCTCGTACCGCGCGACGCGAGCGCAGCCGCGGCGCGCTCGACGACGAAGGCCGGCATCTCGCGGCTGATCTCGCCGGCCAATTCGACCAGGCGCGTCGCGGCGCCGTGCTCGCGCGCGATCCAGGAAAGGTAGAACGGATCGATCGGCAGACAGTGCCCGCCGAGTCCGGGACCGGGCGTGAAGCGCATGAACCCGAAGGGTTTCGTCGATGCGGCTTCGATCACCTCCCACACGTCGATGCGCAGCGCCTGGAACGCGACCTTGAGCTCGTTGACGAGCGCGATGTTCACCGCGCGAAAGACGTTCTCGAGGAGCTTCGCTGCCTCGGCGACCTCGGCGCTCGAAACCGGCACGACGACTTCGATCGCGGCGGAGTAGAGGCGCGTCGCGAGGGCGAGCGAGCGCGTGCACGTGCCGCCCACGAGCTTCGGGACGGACGCCGTGGGAATATTGCGGCCTGGATCCTCGCGCTCGGGCGAGAACGCGAGGAACACGTCCACGCCGGGCATGCGACCGCGAGCCCTGAACAGGTCCCCCATCACGCGTCGTGTCGTGCCCGGCCACGTGGTCGACTCCAGCACGACGAGCGCGCCCGGCTTCGCGTGCTCCGCGAGCTTGGCCCCGGCGTCGATCACGCACGCAAGATCCGGCTTGCGCTCCGAATCCAGCGGGGTCGGCACGCACACGATCGCGACGTCGACGTCTCCGAGGCGCTCGGGGTCGGCTGTCACGTGGAAGCGACCGGTCTCGACGAGCGCCGCCACGAAACCGTCGGACAGATGGTGAAGCGTGTTCAGGCCGCGCTCGAGCCGGGCGGTCTTTTCCGTGTCGACGTCGTACCCGAGCACGTCGAATCCGGCCTCGACGAAGGCCTTCGCCAGCGGCAGGCCGACGCTCCCAAGACCCACGATCCCGAGTCTCGCCCGGCGCGAATCGATGAGGCTCTCGAGCACGGATGCGTTCACGAGCCGCGCTGACGGCCGATGGAATCCGCTCTTCCCGCGAGTTCCCCGAAGACGCGCACCAGATCGTCCTCGTCGCCGGGGAGCAGCGTGCGCGGATCGAGGAGCACTCTCTCGGCCTGGATGCGGGTGAAGACCGGGGGCACGGCGCGCCGGAGGGCGAGGGCCAGCGCCGACGCTCCGAGACGAGTCGGTTCGACGGCGACGCAGAACGTGTCGAGGAAGATGTCGGGTGCCGCACCGCTCCCAGGCTGCGAACGCTCGGGGATCACCGCGACCCGGCCCTCGACGAAGGGGGCGATGCGGCGCGCCAGGGCCTCGGCCCGTGGCCGCAACTCCGCCGCGGTCGCGTTCAACATCATGCGCGCGGGGATCTCGTCCGCACGGCCGTCGCGCAGGAGTTCGAGCGTCTTCTCCAGCCCCGCGAGCGTCACCTTGTCCAGGCGCATCGCGCGGTAGATCGGGTTCTTGCGCAGGGCCGCGATCGCCGCGCGCCGGCCGACGATCAAGCCCGCCTGCGGCGCGCCGAGCAGCTTGTCGCCCGAGAAACACACGACGTCGACGCCGCTCGCCACCGCGTCGCGCACGAGCGGCTCGTCGCCGAGCTTCGACTTCAGCGCCACAGCGCCGGCGATTTCGAGCAGGCCCGATCCGAGGTCGAAGCCGGTGACCACGCCCTTCGACCGCCCCAACTCGGCGAGATCGCGTGGCGCGACCTCTTCGACGAAGCCGGTGACCTTGAAGTTGCTGGTGTGCACCTTGACGAGCAATCCCGTGCGCTCCGTCACCGCGCGCTCGTAGTCCGCGATGCGCGTGCGATTGGTCGTGCCGACCTCGACGAGCTTCGCGTTCGCTCGCGCCATGACGTCGGGCACGCGGAAGCTGCCGCCGATTTCGACGAGTTCGCCGCGCGACACGACGGCTTCGCGGCCGCCGGCGAAGGTCTGGAACATGAGCAGCACTGCCGCCGCGCAATTGTTGACGCCGATGCCGGCCTCCGCGCCCGTCGCGCGCGCGAGCAGGTCACCGAGGTAGTCGTCGCGCTGATTGCGCTCGTTCGTTTCGCGGTCGACCTCGAGGACGCAGTACGAGCGCGCGGCCGTGGCCATCGCCTCGGCGACCTCGCGGTGCACGGGCGCGCGCCCGAGTCCGGTGTTGAGCACGACTCCGGTCGCGTTCACGCAGCGCACGACGCCCCGCGAGAGTTCGCGCTCGACGGCAGCCTCGAGATCCGCGAACAGGGATCCGGCGGCGAGCCGCGCCTCGAGGGCCGGTCCGCTCAGCCGTCCGCCGCGCACCTCTTCCCTCCAGGCGTCGATCGTCCGCGAGGCGAAGGCCTGAACGTCCTCCCGCGTCAGTCGGGCCGCTAACGCGGCCGCGCGCGGATCGCGCATCACTTCGTCGATCGAGGGCAGGAGCCGGAACGCCGCCTGCGTGTCACCATTGGAGCGCGCCATGGGCCGTTGTTTTCCCCGCCGCGATCGCGTTCGACAAGCAAAAGTTGCGAAGCCCGCATTCGAGCGTGACAGGTGCTCGCGGAGGACGCTCGATTCGCCTATCGTGCGGCGCGGCCTCCTTGCCCCGCGCCATGCCCCAGACACTCGCAGCCCCTTCGACGCGCTGGACCCTCGCCCAGGTCGATCCGACCGCGATCGACGTCCTCATGCGAGCCCATCGACTCTCGCGCGTCGGCGCCACGCTGCTCGCCGCGCGCGGCATCGTCGATCCCAAGCTCGCGGGCGCGCACCTCGAACCGAAGCTCGGCGCGCTACACGACCCGGCGCTCTTCTCGGACATGAAGGCCGCGACCGACCGCATCGCTCGCGCCATCGCGCGTGGCGAGACCATGCTCGTGCACGGCGACTACGACGTGGACGGCGTCACCGGAACGACGCTCCTGATGCGGCTCTTCGCGTTGCTCGGAGCGAAGGCCCACTGGCACATCCCGAATCGCTTCACCGACGGCTACAGCTTCGGCCCGCACAGCATCGAGAAGGTGAAGGAGACCGGGGCCACCCTCGTCATCAGCGTCGACAACGGCACGTCCGCGCACGAGACGATCCACGCGCTCCGCGTGCTCGGCGTCGACACGATCGTCACCGACCACCACGAACCCTCGCCCGGCGAGTTGCCCGAGGCGCTGGCGATCGTGAACCCGAAAATCGAGAGCGCGCGCTATCCCTTTCGCGAGCTGTGCGGCGGCGCGGTCGCGTTCAAGCTCGCCTGGGGCGTGTGCCAGGCGATCTCGGGCGCATCGAAGGTCCGCGAGGACCTGCGCGAATTCCTCGTCGACGCCATGGGCTACGTCGCCATCGCCACCGTGTGCGACGTCGTGCCGCTCGTCGACGAGAATCGCGTGCTCGCGCACTACGGCCTGCGCTCCCTGCAGAACTCGCGCGACGCCGGGATCCAGGCTTTGCTCCAGGTCACCGAACTGTCGGGGCGGGCGATCTCGAGCGAGGACCTCGCGTTCAAGATCGGACCGCGCATCAACGCGTCGGGACGTCTAGGTAGCGCGCACAAGGCCGTCGAATTGCTGCTCACGCGCGATCCGGCCGCGGCAAAGGAGCGCGCAATCGCGCTCGACGCCCTCAACACGGAACGCAAGCGCATCGAGGCCGAGTTGTTGCGCGAAGCCGTCGTCGCCGCCGAACCGTTCGCGGACCGCAGCCGGCACCCCGTGATCGTCGTGGCGGGGCAGGGCTGGCACCAGGGTGTCGTCGGCATCATCGCGGCGCGTCTCGTGTCGCGTTTCGAACGCCCCGCGGTCGTCATCGGGCTCGACGGCGCCTCGGGACGCGGCAGCGCCCGATCCGTGCAGGGCTTCAGCGTGCTCGAGGCACTGCACGGCGCGCGCGAGCACTTCACGCACTACGGCGGCCACGAGCAGGCCGCCGGCGTGTCGGTCGCGTCCGATCGAATCGAACTCGTGCGCGATGCTGTTTGCGCCCGCGCCCGGGAGATGCTCGGCCCCGACGGCTTCCCCTCGCCGGAAGTACGTGTCGATGCGCAGATCCCCTTCGAGCAGGTGACGCGCGATCTCATGCGCGAGATCGATCGCTTCCAGCCCTTCGGCGAACGCAATGAAAAGCCCGTGCTCGTCACCTGCGATCTGCGCCTCGCGGAACCGCCGCGCGCTCTCGGCGCGGATCAGACGCACTTGATGCTCCACCTGCGCTCGGGGAACACCGTCTTGAAGGCCATGGGGTTCGGTCAGGCACATCGCGCACGCGAACTCGCGCTCGGCCAGCCGATCCACGTCGCGTTCACGCCGAAATGGAACACGTTCCGCGGCGAGACGAACCTCGAGATCGAGATCGTCGACCTGAAGACCGGCCCGCGACCGCACACGGAGCCAGGCTCCGCACGTCAGTCGAACTCGACCCACACCGGCGCGTGATCGGAAAGGTCGGCGTCTTTCTCGATCCAGGCGCGTCTCGTGCGCTCGTGGAAGCGCGGAGTGGTGAGTACGTGGTCGAGACGCCAGCCGATGTCCTTCGCGCGCGCGGCGCCGCGCTGTGACCAGAAGGAATACAGACCCGCTGCCCCCTCGTTGTGCGCCCGCACGGTGTCGATCCAGCCCTGGGCGAGGAGCCGCGCGAACCACTCGCGTTCCTCGGGAAGGAACCCCGAGTTCTTCACGTTCTGCTTGGGGCGCGCCAGGTCGAGAGCGGTGGGAGCGATGTTGACGTCGGAGCACAGCGCGATCGCGCGCTTCTCCTTCAGGAGTTCCTTCGTCCAGGGCAAGAGCAGCTCCATGAAGGCGAGCTTGACCTTCAGGCGTTCCGGCGACGACGAGCCGCTCGGCACGTACAGGCTGATGACGGAGAAGTCGTCGAAATCCGCACGCACGGCCCGACCCTCGTCTCCGAGGTAGTCGAACCCGAGGCCGACGACGTAGCGGGTGGGCGGCTTCCTGGAGATCACGGCCGTGCCCGCGTACCCCTTCTTGACGGCCGGGAACCAGCACGCTTGTCGTCCGCCGAGCGAGCGCAGCTCTTCCTCAACGTCCTGCGGAGTCGCGCGCAATTCCTGCACGCACACGACGTCCGGCCGCCGCCGGTCCATCCACTCGAGGAGACCGCGCCGCTCGGCCGACCGGATGCCGTTCAAGTTGAGCGTGACGAGCTTCTGCGACATGGCGGCGCATTGTGACGAGGACGGGGCGAAGGACAAGTGCCCCGGCGCTACACTCCGCGCAGCATGACGCGCCTCTTCCTGCTCGATGGCACCGCGCTCGCCTATCGCGCGCACTTCGCGATGCAACGCTCGGGGCTCACGACGCCCGAGGGCAAGCCGATCGGCGCCACGTACGGCTTCACGATGACGCTGCGCCGGATCCTCGAGGTCGAGAAGCCCGACCTGATCGCGGTCGCGTTCGATCCGCCGGGCCCCACGTTCCGCCACAAGACGTATCCCGATTACAAGGCGACGCGCCAGAAGATGCCGGACGAGCTCGTGAGCCAGCTCGACAACTTTCGCGAGGTCGTGCGCGCGCACGGCGTCCCCGTGTTCGAGGTCAAGGGCTTCGAAGCCGACGACGTCATCGGAACGCTGTCGACGGCTGCGTCGAAGCGCGGCGACACGGTGATGATCGTCACGGGCGACAAGGACTTCATGCAGCTCGTCGACGAGCGCGTGACGCTCTACAACGTGTTCAAGCCGGGCGTCGAGCTCGTGATCGAGGGCTTCGACGCGGTGCAGGAGAAGTTCCACACCGACCCGTCCCACGTGATCGACGTGCTCGCGATCATGGGCGACAGCTCCGATCACGTGCCGGGCGTGTCGGGCATCGGCGAAGTCGGCGCGCTCAAGCTGATCGATCAGTTCAAGACGCTCGACAACCTGCTCGCCAATGTCGATCAGGTGAAGGGCAAGGCGAGAGAGCACATCCTGCGCGACATGGATCAGCTCAAGATGTCGCTGGACCTCGTCACGATCCGCACCAACGTGCCGCTGGATCCGGGACTCGAGGGCATCAAGCCGCCCGATCCCGACCCGAAGAAGCTGATCGCGCTGTTCCACAAGTTCGGCTTCCAGAGCCTGGTCTCGAAGGTGTCCGGGCCGGCGCGCGCCAGCGAGGAACGCGATTACGTCCTCGTGAAGGACGAAGCGATGTTGCGCGAGATGATCGCCGAGCTCTCGAAGGCGGGCACGTTCGCAGTCGACACCGAGACGACGAGCCTGTTCCCGCTGCAGGCGGAACTGGTCGGCGCCAGTTTCAGCGCGAGCGATCGGCGGGCTTTCTACGTCCCGTTCAATGCCTTTCCGCCGGTCGTCGAAGGCGGAACGCAGGCGCTGTTGAAGGCACTGCGACCGCTGCTCACCGATCCGAAGTTCGAGCGCATCGGCCAGAACACGAAGTACGACTGGCTCGTGTTCGGAGCGCAGGGCGTCGACATGCCACCGCCCGACTTCGACACGATGGTCGCGTCCTACTGCGCCGTCGGCAGCGCGCGGCGTCACAACCTGGACGAGCTTGCGCTCACGTACTTCGATCTGCAGAAGATCCCGACGACCGCGCTGATCGGCACCGGCAAGAAGCAGATCACGATGGCCGAGGTGCCGGTGGCGACGGTCGCCGAGTACGCGTGCGAGGACGCCGACGTCACCTTCCGCCTGAAAGCCGTGCTCGAGCGCGAGGTCGAGGAGAACGGCGCGACGAAACTGTTCCGCGAGTTGGAGATGCCGCTCGTCCCCGTGCTGACCGCGATGGAACGCCGCGGGATCACGGTCGACGTCGCGATCCTCGCTGAAATCGGGGTCGAGCTCGAAGCCGACATCACCGCGGCAGTGAAATCCATCCACGAGATCGCGGGCGAACCGTTCAACGTGAACAGCACGAAGGCGCTCGGCGAAGTGCTCTTCGAGAAGCTCAAGATCCAGGACGAGGCCGGCGTCAAGCGTCCGAAGAAGACGCAGACCGGCTGGTCCACCGACGCGTCGACCCTCGAGCAGCACTACGCCGACGTGCCGATCGTCAAGGCACTGCTCGAGTACCGCGAAGTGCAGAAGCTGAAGAGCACGTACCTCGACACGCTGCCTGAGTACGTGAATCCGAAGACAGGCCGCGTGCACTGCAGTTTCAGTCAGGTGACGGCGGCGACAGGGCGCTTGGCGTCGAGCGATCCGAACTTGCAGAACATCCCGATCCGCTCGGCCCGCGGTCGCGCGTTGCGCAAGGCCTTCGTGCCGCAAAAGCCCGACAGCCACGGCCCCTGGGTGCTGCTCTCGGCCGACTACAGCCAGGTCGAGTTGCGCATCCTGGCGCACTTGTGCGGCGATCCGGGGCTCGTGAAGGCGTTCGCCGAGGGCAAGGACATCCACGCCGCCACGGCCGCGACGATCTTCGGCGTGATGCCGGAACTCGTAACGCGCGAGATGCGTTCACGCGCCAAGGCGATCAACTTCGGGCTCCTCTACGGCATGGGCCCGGCGCGGCTCGCGCGCGAGACGGAGTTGTCGGTGCCCGAGGCGCGCCAGTTCATCGAGCGCTACTTCGCGAGCTTCCCGAGAGTGCGCGGGTGGATCGACGACACGCTCGCGATGGCGCGCACCAAGGGCTACGTCGAAACGATCCTGGGCCGCCGCCGCCGCTTCCCCGAGATCACGAGCGAGGATCCGCGCATGCGCGTCTTCGCCGAGAATGCGGCCGTCAACACACCGGTGCAAGGCTCCGCCGCCGACGTGATCAAACGCGCGATGATCGACCTCGAGGCGCGGCTCTCGAAATCGAAGCTGCACGCGCGCCTCCTCTTGCAAGTGCACGACGAACTCCTGCTCGAGACACCCGCGAGCGAATTGAAGGCGACGACCGACCTCGTGCGCGAGTGCATGATGAACGCCGTGCCCTTGAAGGTGCCCCTGCAAGTCGACTTCGGCCACGGCGCGAACTGGCTCGAGGCGCACTGAGCACCAACCAGCAACGCACGACCGCGCCGCGCGGTACTCCGCGCGTGCGCTCTGATACGCAACGCGCAACTCCACGCAGACCATTTCCCCGTTCGAACCCCGGGCACGTGCGTGGCGGTACTCCGCC
>JBGATY010000190.1:0-7055 GCA_044228955.1 Planctomycetota bacterium
CTGCTCGACGAACTGGAGCGCGTGCTCGGCATCGGCGCCTGCGCCATGAATTGGCCGCTCGGCGATGGCTCGAGTTTCCGTGGTGTCTGGGACCGCATGACGCGCGAGTTGCACCTGTTCGAGAAGGTGCCGAACGGCATGTTCGTGACGCCCGCGCGCACGGCTGGACTCGACGATCCGCTGGTGCGCGAGAAGCTCGGCGACGTCCTCTTCGAACGCGTGAAGGGCGAAATCGAGATGATCGAGGGCGCCGGCCACGCGTTCGATCCGCATCAGGTCCTCGCGGGCAAGCTCTCACCGGTCTTCTTCGGATCCGGCGTCAACAACTTCGGCGTGCAGCTCCTGCTCGACAATTTCCTGCGCTACAGCTCGCCTCCGACCGCGCGCACGAGCGGGGAACGGCGCATCGAACCGACCGACGAGGTCTTCTCCGCCTTCGTGTTCAAGATCCAGGCCAACATGGATCCCATGCACCGCGATCGCATAGCCTTCGCGCGCATCGTGTCGGGACGGTTCGAGCGCGACATGGCCGTGACGCACGTGCAGTCGAAGAAGAAGGTGCGCCTGTCCTCGGCGCACAAGCTCTTCGGACGTGACCGCGAGACGATCGAGGAAGCGGTCGCGGGCGACGTGATCGGCATCGTCGGCGGAGTCGAGTACGGCATCGGCGACAC
Organism: Planctomycetota bacterium; assembly: GCA_044228955.1. Lineage (GTDB taxonomy): Bacteria > Planctomycetota > UBA1135 > UBA1135 > JAEUIA01. The sequence goes on from JBGATY010000190.1 coordinate 675, forward strand.
GATTTCCGCGGACCCGACGATCCGGTTCGCCGAGATCCCGCGCTTCAGCCCGGAGAAGTTCGCGCTGCTGCACAATCCCGCGACGTCCAAGTACAAGCAGTTCCGCGAGGGCTTGCGCCAGCTCTTGCAGGAGGGCGTCGTGCAGAGCTACGAAATCGAGGGCTCGGCCGCGAAAGTGCCTCTGCTCGCGGCCGTCGGCGAACTCCAGTTCGAAGTGCTCCAGTACCGTCTCGAGAGCGAGTACAACGCCGAATCGCGCCTGGAAGCCCGCCCCTGGACGGTCGCGCGCTGGTGGCGCAAGCGGAAGGACCTGCCGGAGAAGGACACCGTGTGGCCGACGGGATCCGCGCTCGCGATCGATCCCGACGGCGGTCACATCCTGCTCGTCGAGGAGCTCTGGCAGCTCAACTACTTCGCGGAACGCAATCCGCACATCGAGCTCTCCAACGCGCCCTTCGCGTCCGAGACCGCGGTCGTGAAGCGCTCATAGCGCACCCGCGTCACGCACCGTTCCGCGGCGGGAACACGAACCGGCGCAGCGGACCGGCCTGGGGCCCGCGCCGCCACACGGCCCGCGCCTTGCTTGGGCGGGCGCAACAGTCCGGCCGCTCCCGTGGGTTTCTCGCGTCCGACAACGAAGGTTCGACATGTTGCGCCTCATCTTCCTCGCCGCCCTCTTGGCGGTGGGTTCCTATCAGCTCACAGACATCTCTTCCGCCCACGGCGGTTCCTACCGCGGCCCTGGCGACACCGTTCCTCCCGGCGGAGGAGGAGGTGGCGGCGGCGGCACCGGTCCCACCGGTCCCAGCCCCGCGGGACCGACGACGGGCACTCCTCCTGGGCCCGGCGGCCCGGGCAGGCCATCCTCGACGCCCACCGGCGCGGGCACGGGTGGGAGATCCGCTCCGAATCCCGCGACCGGAGGCCTGGGAGGAGAGACGCGGGATGGGAACTGGGAAGCGTGGTGGGGCTTCAACAAGGACGCGTACCTGCAGTTGAAGCGCGCGATCCACGACGTGGGACCGACGACGCCGGACTTCTTCGGCGACACCACGCGCCCGAAACCCACACTGCGGCCTTCCGAGGAGACGATCCGCACGAAGGTCGTGCCTGCGCTGAAGCAGGCGCTCGCCACGGAGCGCTCGAACGACATCGTCACCGGCAGCTTGATCGCGCTCGCGAAGATCGGCGACGTCAGGAACGGGGACGACGGATCGTCCGAGTTCGAACCGATCCTCGTGCCGTTCCTGAAGGACCCGAGTCAGGAGATCGCCGAGACGGCCGCGGTCGCGCTGGGGATCCTGGCCGACGACGCGTCCTTCGCACCGCTCCGCGCGCTCGCGCGAGACGACGAGACGGGACGCAAGCTCGTGGGCGAGAAGGAAGTCCCCTTCCGGACGCGCGCGTTCGCGACGTACGGGCTCGGCCTGCTCGGCGCGCGCACGAACAACGCTCTCGTCCGGGCCGACATCGTGCGTGCGCTGGTCGATCTCGTGGACAGCCTGCAGGGATCCGTGCGCGACGTCAAGGTCGGCGCCGTGATCGCACTCGGCCTCGTCCCCATCGATTGGGACAGCGAGACGGTTCCGAGCACGAGCAAGGATCCATCGCTCTCTCGCCAGACCCAATTGAACTGGCTCGTCGAGCGACTCGACGACGCCCGGCTCCACGAGCAGATCCGCGCGCACGTCCCGACGGCGATCGCGCGTCTTTCCGACGGCGGCAACGAGGCCCTGCGCCGTTCGACACTCGCCACCTTGCTGGAGGTCATCGCCCCCCATTCGAAGTTCGACAAGGTGGTGCAACAGAGTACGGTCGTGGCCCTCGGGACGATCGGCCGACTCGGTGAAGTCGATGTCGACGTCAAGACGCTCGCAGCGCTGCAGGCGATCATCAAGGAGAAGCGTGACAACATGCAGACCCGGGATTTCGCGGCGATCGCTCTGGCGCAGATCGGAGGCCGCGGAACGGGTGAAGCCGCGGAGGAGCAACGCAAGGACTTGAGGGCGTTCCTGCTCGATCAGGCCTCGCGCGGCGACACGCACATGCGTCCGTGGGCCGGACTGGCCGTCGGCGTGATGGAGTGCGCGGTGATCGACGCCGGCGGCAGCACTCCGATCGGCGTGCGCGAAACGCTGCGTTCGTTGTTCGAACGCGCCCGGACGCCGGATCTCGTCGGTCCGCTGGCGATCGGCATCGGCATCGCGCGCGACAGCGAGGCCAGGACGCTCCTCCTGGAGAAGCTCGCCCAGAACGACAACCCCGTGACCCAGGGCTACCTGTGCGTCGCGCTCGGTCTCGTCGATGCGCGCACGTCGATCCCCGCGATCGAGAACGTGATCAAGAGCTCGAAGTACAAGCCTGAGCTCCTGCGTCAGGCCGCGATCGGACTCGGTCTCCTCGGCGACAAGGACATCGTACCCGAGCTCGTGCTGATGCTCGATCAGGCCCAGAGCTTCGCTTCGCAGGCGGCAATCGCGTCCGCACTCGGATTCATCGGCGACGCGCGCTCGATCGACCCGCTCGTGTCGATGCTCGGGGCCCGGCAGGAGAAGAGCGACGCCGCGCGCGGGTTCGCGGCCGTGGCTCTCGGCATCGTGAGCGACAAGGAGATGTTGCCGTGGAACTCCAAGATCTCGGCGAACGTCAACTACATCGCGACCACGTCCACCCTGACCGACGCGAACGGCACGGGGATCCTCGACATTCTCTAGAGGCGCGCACGAGGACCCTGGCAAGACTCGACGGGCCCGGCGGCCGCACGCCGGGCCCGACTCGTAGCGGGCGCCAGCGAGGCTCGCCGGGTCGGGATAGACTGCATGGACCTCTCCCTCGAAGGTTCCTCATGTCGCGTCCGACCCCCTTTCTCGCATGCTGCGCGAGCCTCCTCCTCGTGTGCGCGGCCTCAGCCCGGCCGCAGGCCGCCCAGGACCTCGTCCTCGCTGCGCCGGGCGCGGATGCCGTGACGATCGGTCTGGATTCACCCGTCCGGCGCGCCCGAGCGGCGAGCTTCGACGTCGACGCCCTGGCGGAAGGGCGCACCCGCGTGAGGATCGAACCGTTTCCCGGAGAGGGGCTCGAATTCGAGCTCGTCGAGCGCGCCTCGAGCGCGCCCGAGGAGTTCACGTGGACGGGACGGCTCGTCGGCGACCCGGAGAGTCGCGCGGTCCTGGCTGTGAGCGGTGACGCGCTGTGCGGGACGGTCCGCGCCAACATGCGCCTCTTCCGCCTGCGCTCGGGAGGCGGCCATGCGCTCGTGGTCGAGGACATCGACGAGAGCCGCGTGCCGCCGTGCTCGACGACGAGCGCGCACCGCATCGTCGCGAGCCTCCCACCGCCGACGCCGAGCCTGACTTCCTCGGCCCTGGTGATGCCCGCGACCATCGACGTGATGGTGGTCTACACCCCGCAGGCACGTGCCGCGCAGGGTGGAACGGCCGCGATGCAGGCGTTGATCGACCTCGCCGTGCTCGAGACGAACCAGGCCTACCAGGGGAGCCAGGTGATGCAGCGCCTGCGCCTCGTGCACCGCGCCGAACTCGTCGGCTACGCCGAGACGGGCAACTGGGGCATCGACATGGGGCGCCTGTTCAATCCGACCGACGGTTTCATCGACTACATCCATCCGTGGCGCGCCCAGTGCGGCGCCGACGCGGTCGTGATGATCATGGACGGGCAAGGCGGCAATTGCGGCGTCTCGTTCCTGATGGGAACGCTGAGTCCGCAGTTCGCTCCGAACGCGTTCGCGCTGGTATCGCGCACCTGCGCCACCGGGTTCTACACGTTCGGCCATGAGCTCGGCCACGTCTTCGGACTCGCGCACGACCGCGACAACGGCAGCGACAAGACGATGCGGGCGAGCTACAGCTCGGCCCTGTTGCAGGGCAATGCGCCGACGTATTCCCCTGTGGTGTCGGCCCTCGGACAGCACGTCGCCTTCGTTTCGGACGCGAGCAACCTCGTCAGCGGCGATTCGAACGGTCGTGCCGACGTGTTCCTGCGCGATCGCCCCAACTACACGACGACGCGCGTCAACGTGAGCACCGGTGGAGCGGAAGCGAACGGACTCCCTGTCTCGTCGCCCGCGGTGTCCCAATCCGGCGCGTTCGTCGCGTTCGACTCCCTGGCATCGAACCTCGTGGCGAACGACGCGAACAACGTGTCCGACGTCTTCGTGCGCGACGTTGCGGCGAACGTCACCACCCGGGTCAGCGTTCTCACGAGCGGGGCGGAAGCGAACGGAGCGTCCTACGGCCCCGCCTTGTCGCTCGACGGCCGGTTCGTCGCGTTCACGAGCGACGCCACCAACCTCGCGCACAATGTCGTGACGACGCAGGTCTACCTGCACGACCGGCAAACCGGTGCGACGCAGCTCGTGAGCCGCGCAACGAGTGGTTTCGCGGGCAACGGTGTTTCGAGCGGCGCTTCGGTGTCGGCCGACGGACGCTTCGTCTCGTTCACGAGCACCAGCACCGACCTCGTTCCGAACGACACGAACGGCAAGAGCGACGTGTTCGTGCGCGACCTCTTGAACTCGACGACGGTCCGAGTCAGCGTCGCGACGGGCGGTGTCCAGGCCAACGACGACTCCCCGCAGCCCGCCACGATTTCCGCGGACGGGCGCTGGATCGCGTTCTCCAGCCTGGCTTCCAACCTGGTGCTCGCGGACACCAACGGCACGTGGGACGTGTTCGTCCACGATCGCGCGAACGCCACCACGATCCGCGCCTCGGTCGGGCCAGGCGGCGTCGAGGGCAACGCTCCGTCGGGCTGGCTCGCGCGACCAACGCTCACGGACGACGGACGCTACGTTGCCTTCGGCAGCCGGGCGTCCAACCTGATCGCCTCGGACGGAAACGGCTCGGACGACGCCTTCGTCCGCGATCTGCAGACCGGGACGACGTTCGCGACGAGCGTGACGCCGTCGGGGAACTTGAAGCCGGGTGCGTCGGGGAACGTCGACCAGAACAACACGGTCTCGATCTCGTCGGCGACGGGCAGCGTGGTCGGTTTCATCAGTTCGGCCACCCTCGAGGTGGTCGACACGAACAGCGTGCAGGACGCCTACGTCTTCAACGCGCTCGATCCCGCTCCGCCCGGAGTCGAGCCGTGGTCGTACGGCTACCGGACCCCCAACCAGCAGTATCGCACGATCATGTCGTACGCGCCGGGAACGCGCGTTCAGTACTTCTCCAATCCCAACGTGTCGTTCGCGAGCTTCCCGCTCGGTGTGGCCGCGCCCGATCCGTACGCGGCCGAGTGCTGGAAGACCTTGAATTACACTGCGAGCACCGTCGCGGGCTGGACTCCGAGCGTCTACGTCCCCTTCTGCGCCGGCGACGGCAGCGGAACCGCCTGCCCGTGCGGAAACACGAGCCCCGCCGACTCTGGCCGTGGCTGCGTCAATTCGCTGGCGCTCTCGGGCCTCGTCACCGCCCAAGGCACGGCCTCGCTCACGAACGACACGGTCGTCCTGAAGGGCACCGGGATGCCCGACGGTGGCGTGCTGTACTTCCAGGGCACCGCGCAACAGGCGAGTGGAGCGGGCCTCGCGTTCGGCGACGGACTCCTGTGCGTCGGCGGCGTGATTCGGCGCCTGGCGGTCAAGTTCAACGCCGCGAACGCCTCGAGCCTGCCCGCGAGCGGCGACCCGGCCTTGTCCGTGAGTGGCGCGCTCTCCGCGGCGGGAACCGTGCAGTATCAACTGTGGTATCGCGACGCCTTCGCGTTCTGCGTGGCCGAGACATTCAACTTGACGAATGGGCTCGCGATCGTCTGGGCGCCCTGAGCCGGCGCACTCGACGACTCCGGCAACGGCCAAAGCGGGTACGGGCGTCAGTCGCTCCCGCGCACGAACCGCCCGACCACCTCGACGTGCGGCGTCTGCGGGAACAAGTCGAGCGCAACCACCGAGGCGAAACGATAGCCCTCCGCGATGAATTCCTTCGCGTCACGCGCGAACGTCGCCGGATCGCACGAGACATAGCGGATCTCGCGCGCCGAACGCCTGCCGATCGCTCGAGCGAGTGAACCACCCATTCCGCTGCGCGGCGGGTCCACGAGGATCAAGTCGACCGTGCCGGGCAGTGCATCGAGCGCCTCCAAGGAACGCAAATCTCCGACCTGGAAACGCACGTTGTCGACTCCGTTGGCTCGTGCATTGCCGCGAGCGAGTTCGACCGCACGGCCGTCGGCCTCCACGCCGAAGACGCGCTCGAACGAGCGGGCGAGCGGGAGCGTGAACAGCCCGGCTCCGCAGTACAGATCGAATGCCGTCCGTCCGTTCGCACCTGCGACCGCCCGCAGCACGAGTTCTTCGAGCAACGTGCGATTGCCCTGGAAAAACCCCACCGCGTCGAACTCGAACACCATTCCGCGCAC
>JBGATY010000191.1:0-4141 GCA_044228955.1 Planctomycetota bacterium
CCTGGCCGGTGCGTTCGCCTGCACGTGGCTCGCCGAACTCGGCGCCAGCTCGACCGACATCCTACTGGTCGCGGCTGCGGTGACCGCGATCGGTACCGCGTGGGCGGTGTGGCTCCTGCCCGAGGCGTTCCTGCGGCTGGCGCTGGTGCTCTCCACGCGGACGATCTATCGCCTGCGCGTGAAGGGCCTCGAACACGTGCCCGAAACCGGCGGCGCACTGCTCGCGCCCAATCACGTCGCCATGGTCGACGGGCTGTTCCTGATGGCCGTCATCGACCGCCCGATCCGCTTCCTCGTCGACCGCGACCAGTACGAGAAATGGTGGCAGAAGCCGTTCATGAAGGCGCTCGACGCCATCCCGATCAGCGCGCGCGGCGGTCCACGCGAAATGCTGCGGGCGCTGCGCGATGCAGGGAAGCACCTCGAAGAAGGACACCTCGTGTGCATCTTCCCCGAGGGCCAGTTGACGCGGAACGGGATGATGCAGCCCTTCCGACGCGGCATCGAGCGCATCGCGAAGGGCCGCGGCGCGCCGATCGTGCCCGTCTACCTCGGCGGCGTGTGGGGCAGCGTCTTCAGCGGCTCGCGCGGCAGGTTCGTGTGGAAGCTGCCCGAGCAGATCCCCTATCCGGTCTCGATCACGTTCGGCGCGCACCTGCAGGACGCCGCGAGCGCCGCGGACGTGCGCCGCGTGGTCGCCGACCTGGGCGAGGAGCACTGGTCGCGCGTCGCGCACGAACGCGAGCCGCTGCACCGCGACTTCCTGCGCGGCGTGCGCCGTCACCCCTCTCGCCGGGCCGTGCACGACGCACAGGCCGGATCGCTGTCGCGCGTGAAACTGGCGGCCACCGCGATCGTGTTCGGCCGTCTGTTCCATGAGCGCTGGAGCGAGGAGAAGGCGATCGGGATCCTGCTCCCGCCGAGCGTCGCGTCGACGGCGCTCAACGTGGCGTGTTCGATCCACGGCAAGCCGAGCGTCAACCTGAACTACACCGCCGGCCGCGCGGGCCTCGAATCCGCGGCGAAACAAGCCGGCTTGAAGCGCGTCATCACCAGCCGCGCGTTCCTCGAGAAGGGCAAGATCGAGGTCCCTGCGGGGATCGAACTCGTGTACCTCGAGGACGAACGGCCGCGGATCACGAAGTTCGACAGGCTGCGCGCGCTGATGGCTGCGAAGTGGTCGAGCCTGGCTGCGATCGAACGCTCGTGCGGCGCGACCCGCGAGCCGCGCCTCGACGACGTAGTCACGGTCATCTTCTCGAGCGGATCCACCGGCGATCCGAAGGGCGTTCCGCTCACGCACAAGAACCTCGCCGCGAACACGGCCGGCGTCGCGCAGGTGTTCTCGAGCGGATCGAACGAGGGTCTGCTGGGCATCCTGCCGACGTTCCACTCCTTCGGGTACATGGCGATGTGGTTCGCGCTCAATCACGGCGTGTTCCTGGCGTGCCACGCGAATCCGCTCGACGCGGCGGCCATCGGGCACATGGTCGAGGAGCACGAGCTGACCTTGATGATCTGCACGCCGACCTTCCTCGGCATCTACTTGCGACGCGTCCCGCCCGCTCAATTCGGCAGCCTCCGCGTCGTGATGGCTGGCGCGGAGAAGTTGAGCGAGCGCGTGGCGAGCGCCTTCGAGGAGAGATTCGGCATTCGTCCGATCGAGGGTTACGGCACGACCGAGTGCTCGCCGGTCGTGGCGGTGAGCACGCCGACCGTGCGCCGCGCCGGCATCCACCAGCCCGGATCGAAGAAGGGCAGCGTCGGTCAGGCGCTTCCCGGCGTGACGCTCGCGATCGTCGACCCCGACACGTTCGCGCCGCTCCCCGCGGATACGCCCGGCATGCTGCTCGTGAAGGGTGCCAACGTGATGAGTGGGTACCTCGGGCGTCCCGATCTCACGGAGAAAGTCCTGCGCGACGGCTGGTATGTGACCGGCGACATCGCGGTGCTCGACGACGAGGGCTTCCTGAAGATCACCGATCGACTGAGCCGTTTCAGCAAGATCGGCGGCGAGATGGTCCCGCACGGCAAGGTCGAGGAAGCGCTGCACCAGGCCGCCGATTCGGATCTGCCCCTGTTCGCCGTGACGGCATTGCCCGACGAGAGGAAGGGCGAGCGCCTCGCGGTGCTCACGACGCTCGACCTCGCCAAGCTCCCGCCGATCCTCGAGACGCTCGCCAAGTCCGGCCTGCCCAACCTGTTCCTCCCGCGGCTCGATGCCTTCGTGAAAGTGGACGCGCTCCCGCTGCTCGGCACCGGGAAACTCGATCTCAAGCGCGTGAAGCAGATCGCCGCGGACCGTCTGTCGGCGAACACCTGAGTGGCCGTCCAGCTCTCATCCGAGCGGGTCTATCCCCTCTGCACGATGGCGACCCACGACCTCACGAATGCACTGTTGGTCCTGTGGTTGCCGTGTCCGATGTGCCCGTGATCTCGCGCGTCCGCGGCAACCGCCACGCGAGGACCGCGGCGAGCACCATCGACGCGAAGTTCAGGCTCAAGGCGAACGCCGCGGCGTGAGCGTGCGGCAGCGGGCCCACGCTCTTTCCGAGACTGGTCTTGAAGGCGAAGCCGATCACCGCGACGCCGATCGCGGCGGAGACCTGCGTGCACGTCGCCAGGACACCCGACGCGGCGCCGGCACTGCGCAGCGGAACGGCAGAAATCGCGGTCGAGAACATGACCGGCGACACCATGCCTTGACCGAGCGCATAGGTGGCGAGACCGATCACGATCGCGGTGCGCGCGTCGCCGCTCTCGGTCAGCGCCAAGCCGGCGACGAGCAGGCCGATGCCGACGCAGATCAGCGCGAAACCGCCGTGCAGGAAGAGAACGCGATGCTTGGCGACCAGGTTCGTGGCGAAGATGGACGAGACGAGCAGCGCGATCGCGAACCCGAGAAAGGTCTCGGCTGCCTGCAGCGGCGTCAGTCCCAGGCCCTTCTGCTCGTACAAGGACAGCACGAGGAACAGCGATCCCCCGCCGAAGAAGTACGCCGTGATCATGGCGAGCCCGCGGCGGAACGAGGTGAGCTCGAACAGGTCCAGATCGATCAGCGGATCGCGGCCGTGCGCGGCTGCGCGGCGCTCCTCGCGGAAGAACCACCAGATCAGCGGCAGGGAACACGCGAGCATCACGAGCGACCACGCGGGCCAATCGGCCTCGTGGCCCTCGACGACGGGCACCAGCAGACACAGCAGTCCAGCCGTGGCGATCGCGACTCCGCCCCAATCGAGCGTCGGCGGATTCGGCGCGCGCGCTTCGGGCAAGGTCTTCGCCGCGATCCACAGTGCGACGCCTCCGATCGGCAAGTTGATCAGGAACAGGACGCGCCAGCCGAGGTCGAACAGGTTCCACTCGACGAGCCAGCCGCCGAGCATCTGTCCCGCGATCGACGCGAGCGCGACGTTCAATCCGAAGTAGGCGAGGGCCTTGGGCCGCTCGTGCTCGGGGAACGTGACGTGGACGAGCGCCAACACTTGCGGAAAGGCGAGCGCGGCGGCGAAGCCCTGGACGAAGCGCGAGGCGATCAAGAACCACGGACTGGGCGACAATCCGCACGAGAGGGACGCGAGCACGAATCCAGCGAGTCCGACCAGGAACACCTTGCGCCGGCCGTAGGTGTCGCCGAGCCGTCCGCCGGTCACCACGAACACCGCGTAGCTGACCGCGTAGAGCGCGATGACGAGTTGCTGCTCGGCGAACGTAGCGCCCAGGTTCGTGCCGATCGAAGGCAGCGCCAAATTGACGACGAAGAAGTCGAGCACGCCGAGGAACGGCGCGGTCAATGCGGCGAAGAGACCGATCCAACGCTTCGGATCGGGCGCGGAAGTGTGCGAGACGGCGCTCATCGTAAGGAAGGAACGCCGACGTGACGCGCGACATGCGCATCACGCTCGCTCGTCAGCTCTTCTTCCTCCAGACGACGCCCTTCGGCGTGTCCTCGAGGACGATCCCTTGTGCCAGCAACTCGTCACGGATGCGGTCGGACTCCTTGAAGTCCTTCCGCTTGCGAGCGTCCTGGCGCGCCTGGATCGCCTGCCCGAGCGGGCGCGCCTGACGCTCAAGGTGGCCAGCGTGATCGGGCGGGTCTTCGAGGGTGATCTGCTGGCCGCCGCGCACCCGGCCCATCCCGATG
>JBGATY010000191.1:4151-7041 GCA_044228955.1 Planctomycetota bacterium
CAAGGAGGATTGCGATGAAGAGACACAGACGCTCCGCGCGAGCAGGACGTGCGCCGCTGAGGTCACCAGTGAAACCGTCTCGGCTACGTGAACATCGACAAGTATTCTGGGCCGCGATCGCGCGCGGCGTGTTCAAATCGTCGTCCATTGCGGCGTTGAACTCGGCCTGCGTGTCGGCGACATCCTCGAGCCCGTCGTCGGCACTCGGAGCGGCACCTTGACCGCCTTGGGCACGACGCAGACGCGCCGCGAGATCGTCTAGGTTGTCGAGCGCGCTCTTCGACTCCGCCAAGATCGCCCACGTGAAATTCAGCGGCTGGCGGTAGTGCCCGCGCAGCAAGCAGAAGCGCAAGTGGCGCGGCTCGTAGCCCTTCGCCTTGACGTCGTCGATCGAATACACGTTCCCCAGGCGCTTGCTCATCTTGCCGCCGTCGACCTGCAGGAACTTCGTGTGCATCCAGTAGGTCGCGAACGGCTGGCCGGTGAAGCACTCCGACTGCGCGATCTCGCATTCGTGGTGCGGGAAGATGTTGTCCTCCCCGCCGGTGTGGATGTCGATCTTGTCGCCGAGGTGCGCTCTAGCCATCGCCGAGCACTCGATGTGCCAGCCCGGGAACCCGTCCGGCCCAAAGCGGCTCTTCCACTTCATGATGTGCGCCGCGTCGCTCTTCCACAGCGCGAAGTCGGCCGGGTGACGCTTTTCCTCGCGCACTTCGATGCGGCTGCCTGCGTCGAGCTTGTCGACAGTGTTGCCCGACAGCCGCCCGTAGCGCGGGAACTTCGACACTTCAAAGTACACGTCCTCGCCGACTTGGTAGGCGAAGCCCTTCGCGACGAGCCCCTCGATCATCTCGAGCATCTCGGGAACGTGCTCGGAGGCCTTCGGATACACGAAAGCCGCCTCGCAGCCGAGCGCCGCCAGGTCCTGCATGAAGAGATTCGTGTACCCGCGCGAGATCTCCCACGGGTCGCGTTTTTCTCGCTTCGCCTGCGCCTCGATCTTGTCCTCGCCCTCGTCGGCGTCGTCGAGCAGGTGCCCGACGTCGGTGATGTTCATCACCTGGCGCACGGTATAGCCGGAGCACTCGAGCCAGCGCCGCAACGTGTCCGCGAACAGATACGCGCGGAAATTGCCGATGTGCGCGCGGCTGTAGACCGTCGGGCCGCAGTTGTACATGCGTACCAGCCCGGGCTCGAGGCTCTGAAACGGCTCTTTCTTCCCGGTGAGCGTGTTGTAGACGGTGAATGCCAAGCGAGGACCTTTCGAGCGCTTCGAACTGTGGCGACATGATCGCCGCGCGGGGGCCGCTAGTAAAGCTGCACGACGGCTCCGACGAGGCACTTCGATGCGGAGGTGGAGTGCGGTAACGTGGATGCGAGGCATCCCATGAAGCACGGTCACGCAGTCTGTTTCGCGCCCCTGGCTCTCGTCTCGGTGCTCGGAGTCGCGCTCGCGAGACAGGCGCCGAACGCTCCGAAGCCGCCCGAGATCTACCCACCGGAGCGGAATGCGACCGTCGTGCACGCCTTCAGCCTGCCCGACGACGTCAAGGGTGACCTCGTGAGGAAGGCTCTCGCCGAATTGTCGACGAAGGACGCCGACTGCGGCATCCGCTACGGGCCGATGAAGGCGACGGCGCGCCCGAGCAAGGTTTTCGTGCTCGTGGAGGCGCCCGCCACGGTCGACGTGAAGGACGTGATCAAGGCACTCAAGAAGGGCGCCACGACGGTGGAGCCGACGGCCTGGACCTGTTTTCAAAGCACCGACTCGCAGCTCGGCCGGGGACTCGACGGGGGCATGCCCGGCTTTTCGCCGCGCGACTTCATTCTCGGGATGTCGAACGACCTGCGCTGGGTCGAGGCGCGCGGCGGCTTCAGCGAGTTCTTCTTCCTCCCCGGCAAGCTGGACGCGGACTCCATCAAGGATCGCTTCCACAAGCTCGCGCAGCCGTTCGGCGTCAAGGACGTCGGCTCCCTGGTCGTGGAGACGATCACGTGGCCGCTCTCGGGTCCGATCGACGCGGCGGCGGCGAAGCGCGCCGAGAAGGAACTCGCGCGGATCTCGGGCGTGCAGTCGGCGAAAATTGACGTCGCTGGACTCGCGCTGGAAGTGAAGGTCGTACTCGAGGGACAGATCCGCGGCGCACCGCCGATCGCATTGCCGGGCGGCGGGGATGCGCTCGCCGCGGACGGAGCGGCCGCGGGCGAAAAGGCCTTGGCTCCGCGCATGCGCTTCGACACGAACAGCTTCTTCGCCGTGCTCGAGAAGGAGCGCCTCTCCGTCGTGGCCACGAAGAAGGAGAGCGCCGACCAGGGCGGCAAGTAGGAACGCTCGTTTCCTCCTCTCTGCCCAGGCACGCTTCACGACGTTGAGCACGGCTCCGCGTTTTCGTCTCGACCGTGAGCTCGGGCTCGGCATGACCGGGCGCGTGTGGCACGGCGTCCTGCTCGAGCCCTTCGCCGGGCTCGCCGCGGGCGCGTCGATCGCCGTCAAGTACATGCGTCCCGAACTCGAGGAGGACCCGCGTTCGCGCCGCGCGTTCGACGCCGAAGCCGAAGCCGGCTCGTCGGTGAACCACGAAGGCATCGTGCGCGTCTTGTACGACGGGCAGGACGCGCGCGGACGATACCTCGTGCTGTCGTACGTTCCGGGCGAGAGCCTGCGCGACGTCATGCTGCGGCACCGCGGCGGCTTGCCCGAACCGCTCGTGCGCCGGATCGCCCGCGCCGTCGCCGGCGGACTGGGCGCCCTGCACGAGGCGGGCTACACGCACGGCGACGTGAAACCCGAGAACATCCGCCTCGACGCGGACGGACGGGCCGTGCTGCTCGACCTCGGTTTCGCGCGGCGCAACCGGACCGGCACGGAACGAGGCGTCGCGCCGCGGCC
>JBGATY010000192.1:0-7026 GCA_044228955.1 Planctomycetota bacterium
GAGAGCGGCGCGTCGTGCATCCACACGACCATCGCCTCGAGCGCGTTGTCGAGCACCGGCGCGTTGTTCGGACGCACGAAAACGTCGCCGCGTGACGCGTCGATCTCGTCCTCGAGTGTGATCGCGACCGCCATCGGCGCGAACGCTTCCCGGCGCTCCGCGCCCGCGGCCGTGATCGATTTCACGTGGCTCTTCTTGCCCGAGGGGAGCACCGCGACCTCGTCGCCGACGCGCAGCACGCCCGACGCCAGTGTGCCGGCGAAGCCGCGGTAGTCGAGGTTCGGACGCAGGACGAGCTGCACGGGCAGCCGCAGGTCGACGAGGTTCTGATCGCTCGCGACGTACACGTTCTCGAGGCGATCGAGCAGCGGACCGCCGCGGTACCACGGCATGTTCGTACTGCCGTGGACGACGTTCTCGCCCTTGCGGGCGCAAATCGGCACGAACGCGACGTCGGCCGTCGAGAGCTTCGCCAGGAACTCGGAACAGTCGCTGCGGATCGAGTCGAACGTCGCTTCCGAGTAATCGACGAGGTCCATCTTGTTGATCGCGACGATCACGTGACGGATGCCGAGCAGCGAGCAGATGAACGCGTGGCGACGCGTCTGCGGCAGGACGCCCTTGCGCGCGTCGATCAGGATGATCGCGAGGTCGGAGGTCGAGGCGCCCGTCGCCATGTTGCGCGTGTACTGTTCGTGGCCGGGGGTGTCGGCGACGATGAACTTGCGCTTTTGGGTGCTGAAGTAGCGGTAAGCGACGTCGATCGTGATGCCCTGCTCGCGCTCGGCCTGCAGACCGTCCATCAGCAGCGCATAGTCGATGTCCTCGCCCGTCGTGCCGAAGCGCGTCGTGTCCTTCTTCAAGGCCGCGAGCTGGTCATCGAAGACGCCGGCGCTGTCGTGGAGCAGGCGTCCGATCAACGTCGACTTGCCGTCGTCGACGGATCCGCAAGTCAGGATGCGCAGCAGTTCCTTCTTGCCGTAGCGCTCGAGCCAACGCTCGATTCCCATGGCGGCGAGATCGTCGCCGCGCACGTCGGCTTGTGCGCGCTCGTCACCGTTTGCCACTAGAAGTAGCCCTCGCGCTTCTTCTCCTCCATCGAGCCGGCTTCGTCGTAGTCGATCACGCGCCCTTGTCGCTCGGACGTCGTCGAGCGCAGCATTTCCTCGATCACCTTCGGCACGGTGTCCGCGTCCGATTCGACGCCGCCTGTCAGCGGATAACAGCCGAGCGTGCGGAAGCGGATCTTCTTCATCACGGGCTTCTCGCCCTTCTCGAGTGGGAGACGCTCGTCGTCGACCATGATCCAAGCGCCATTGCGCCGCACGACCGGCCGCTCCTTCGCGAAGTAGAGCGGCACGAGCGGCAGCTTCTCGGCATGCGCGTAGAGCCACACGTCGAGCTCGGTCCAGTTCGAGAGCGGGAACACACGGATCGACTCGCCCTTCGCGACGCGGCCGTTGTAGAGGTTCCACAACTCGGGCCGCTGGTTCTTCGGGTCCCACTGGTGGAAGCGGTCGCGGAAGCTGAAAACACGCTCTTTCGCTCGGCTCTTCTCCTCGTCGCGCCGAGCGCCTCCGAACGCCGCGTCGAAGCCGTAGTGGTCGAGGGCCTGCTTCAGCGCCTCCGTCTTCATGACGTGCGTGTGGCGCTGCGTGCCGTGATCGAACGGGTTGATCTTCGCCTTCACACCGTCCTGGTTGATCCACTCGATCAGCTCGAAACCCATCTCGCGGGCCAGGCGGTCCCGGAACGTGATCATCTCCTTGAACTTGAACGTCGTGTTCACGTGCAGGAGCGGAAACGGCAGCTTGCCGGGCGCGAAGGCCTTTTGCGCCACGCGCAACATCGCCATCGAGTCCTTGCCGATCGAGAACATCATCACCGGCTTCTGGAACTCGGCGACGACCTCGCGCATCACGTGGATGCTCTCGGCTTCGAGTGCTTCGAGGTGGGTGAGGGTGGATGAATTCATCGGCGATCAAGGCTGGCGGAGGCGGAAGGATTCGAACCCTCGATGCCTTGCGGCATGGCGGTTTTCAAAACCGCTGCATTCAGCCACTCTGCCACGCCTCCCTCTGCTGGAGAAAGATACGGTCGCCGGGCGAGGAAGCTAGGTCTCTTCTTCCGTCGGCTTCGGGTCCGGGCCTGACGTGTCCGTGCGCACGGCCTCGAGCACGCTTTCGGCGACCCGCATCGGGCATTCCGCCCTCAAAGCCAGCGCCACCGCGTCGCTGGGCCGCGCGTCGACGATCGCGGTGCGCCCGCCGCGCTCGTCCTGCAGGACGAGTTGGGCGAAGAAAGTGTTGTTGCGCAGGTCCACGATGTCCACGCGCTTCAGCTCGGCGCCCAGCGCCTTGATCGATTCGTAGGCGAGTTGGTGGGTGAGCGGACGTTCGGGTTGGATGCCCTGCACGACGCGCCGGATCTCGCAGGCCTCGGCCGTGCCGATGACGATCGGGAACCCGCGGAGTCCCGAGAGCTCGCGCAGGAAGATGTACTGCTGATCCGATCCCTCGCGGATCACGATCCGGTTGAGGGCCACGTCGATCATCGGCGGTTCGTCGAGCGGATCCTTCATGGGCGAGGTCCTTATCGCACCTGTCGGGGCGCAGGGGAAGGGTGCTAACATCGGGGTTCGCATGGATCACCCCCTCGCTTCGGCCCCCGGGACCCCGTCGAAACCGGTCGAGAAGGCCGCCCCCCACTCGCTCGATCCCCGCTACCCGGAAAATCCCGTCCTCGTGCAGGTGTGGCGCGGCGAAGCGGTCGAGTCGCAGCATCGCGGAGCGTGGGTCGTGTGCGACTCGTCCGGAACCACGATCGACGGCGTCGGCTCGTGGCGCGTGCCGATCTTCACGCGCAGTTCGGTGAAAAGCCTCCAGGCGCTGCCGCTGCTCGAGACGGGCGCGGCGCAGCGCTTTCAATTCAGCGACGTCGAAGTCGCGCTCGCACTCAGTTCGCACAACGCGGAGGCTTGCCACACCGAGCCCGTCGCGAAGCTGCTCGCTCGACTCGGGCTGTCCGTCAGCGACCTGCAATGCGGATCACAGCCGCCCGGCGATCCCGAAGTGCGCAACCGTCTGCGCGACGCGGGGCAGAAGCCCACCGCGCTGCACAACAACTGCTCGGGAAAGCACGCAGGTTTCCTCGCGCTCGCGTTGCACCTCGGCGTGCCGACGGATCACTACCTCGACCGCGAAAGCGCCGGCCAGCGGTTGATCCAGAAGGCCATACTCGACATGTCGAACATGCGCGAGCAGGACCTGTACGTCGCGATCGACGGCTGTTCGGCGCCGACGTTCCGCATGCCGCTCAGCGCGCTGGCCACCGCATTCGCTCGTGTCGCGAATCCCGACGGTCTGCCGCCGCTGCGGCGCGCGGCTTGCGAACGGATGACATCCGCCGTGGCCCAGCATCCGCACTTGATCGCGGGTCATCACCAGCGCATCTGCACGGACATCGCGCGCGTCACGAAAGGCCGCCTGTTCCCGAAGATCGGCGGCGAGGCGGTCTACGCGATCGGTGTGCGCGGCTCGGACAGGGCGTTGGCGATCAAAGTCGACGACGGCAGCTATCGCGGGTTCCATGCGCTCATCGTCGACTTGTTGCGCCGCTTCCAATTCGCCACGCGCGAGGAGTGCGCCGCTCTCGAGGCCTGGGAAGAGAAGCGCATCACGAACTGGGCCGGACTCGATGTGGGCCGCACGCAAGTCGTCGCCTGAGCGCGGTCTTTTCATGCAAGCTCGAACACCACCGCCGCCGCCGGACCTGCCGGTGGACGCCCACAAGGGCGTCGCGGGCCGAGTGCTCCTCGTCGCGGGCAGCGAGTGGATGCCCGGCGCCGCGATCCTGTCGGCGCGCGCCGCGCAGAGAGCGGGAGCGGGGCTGGTCGGCGTCGTGGTCCGCGACGAAATCGTGCGACACGCGCTCTCCGTGGCCGTTCCCGAAGCGGTGATGGTCGACGCGAACACGTTCGAGATCCGGGGCGGCGCGTGGCACGCCGGTCTCGTCGGCCCGGGCCTCGGGCTGTCGGACGGCGCGCGCGCGCTGTTCGCACGCGTCGTCACGGAACTCGACGCTCCGCTCGTGATCGACGCCGACGCACTCACACTGCTCGCTGCCGCTTCGACCACGGCTTCGATGCGCACGGCTCCGGTCGTACTCACGCCGCACGCCGGCGAAGCCGCTCGACTGCTCGGTCGCCCGACTCCGTCCGATCCGGCCGGCCGCGTCGCCGCCGCGCGCGAAATCGCGCTCAGGACGCATTCGATCTGCTGCCTGAAGGGCCATCGAACCGTGGTCACCGACGGCGAACGCGTGTACGTCAACGAGACGGGCGACCACGCGCTCGCGACGGCCGGATCCGGCGACGTGCTGGCCGGGATCGTGGTCGCCTACCTCGCGCTCACGACGACCCTCGCTGAATCCGGATGGTCCGTGTTCGACGCCGCCGCACGCGCCGTCTTCGTGCACGGTCGAGCCGGGGACCTCGCCCATTCGGACCGCGGCAGCCGTTCCGTGATCGCCTCCGACCTCGTCGAAATGCTGCCCATGGCCCAGAAAACCTAGACTCGGACCCGAACATGAGCCTGAACCAGATCGCGCTGCCGGCTGGTGCCGTCGAGACCCTCGACGACGGCATCGGATTCGTTTCGCTCGTCGACCGCATGCAGGTCGATCCCGCACTCAAGGTCGTGAACGCGGCGCGCATCTCGTACGACAAGAAAAAGACCGAATTCGACGGCAGGGACCAGAAGCTCTGCGCTTTCCTCTGGGAGCACGGGCACACCTCGCCCTACCGCCACTCGTTCTTCACGTTCCACTGGAAGGCGCCCATTTTCGTGTTTCGACAGGCGTTCAAGTACCAGGTCGGCTCCGGCTGGCGGAAGTACGAGGTCGACGGGCAGCCGGTGAGCCTGGAGGTCTTCGACGTGATGTTCGACACCGACAAGGGCTGCTCCTGGAACGAGGTTTCGGGCCGTTACGTCGAGTGGACGCCCGAGTTCTACGTGCCGAAGGTCATGCGCGCGAATCCGCCGCACGGCAACAAGCAGGCCTCCGTCGATCTCGGCGCGCAGTTCGATCACGCGAGCGAGCGCGCGCTCATGGTCGAAGAGTGCCGCGAGAGCTTCGAGCGCTACAAGGCGCGCATCCAGCGCGGCGTGGCCAAGGAGATCGCGCGTCTGTGCCTGCCGCAAAGCGTGTACAGCCAGGCGTACTGGACCGTGTCCCTGCAAGGAGTGCTGCACTTCCTCGAACAGCGCCTGAAGCCCGACGCGCAGTACGAGATCCGGCGTTACGCGGAGGCCGTCCACGAGCTCGTCAAGACCGACCTGGAGAAGCTCGGTGTCACGCGCGAGCGCCTCGTCGCCGGCGACATCGGCGGAGGTTCGGCATGAAGCCTCTCACTTTCGCCGGCGCTCTAGGTTCGGTCATCGTCCTCGGTGGGTTCCTCCCGCAGGATGCGAAGCCCGCGCTCCTTCCGGCCGGTCTCGAGAAGGCGTTCGCCGCGCAGGGAATCCACGTCGACGTCGAGAAGGGGGTCGCGACGATCCCGGCCAGCGTCCTCGTTCGCGAGGACCTGCTCGAGTACATCCTCGTGAATCCGCACGGTCAGGCGCACGAGAGCATGTTCACAACCGACGTCGTGCCGTCGGTCCTGAACATCGCGCTGCTGTCACTCGGCCTGAAGCCGGGCCAGAACGCGTCGTGGGTCGCGCGCGATCCCAAGCCCACGGAATCCGAACTGAAAGACGGCGTGAGTCCGTACACGGTCCAGGCGCCCACGGGCGACGGCGTCTATTTCTATGCGGCCTGGAAGTCCGGCGGTGAGACCTACTTCTACCGCGTGGAGGACCTGATCCTCGACCGCTCCACGGGCCAGACGATGCGCCGGCACAAGTGGGTCTATCTCGGATCGCGCATGGTGAAACCGCGGAGCGACAAGAGCCTCGAGGAGGCTTTCGCAGCCGACCTCGAGGGCAATCTGATCAACGTCGCGCTGTTCGATCAGGGCAACACCGTGTTCACGGCCGCCCTGGAAGAGTGCGTGAAGCAGACGATCTGGATGACGAACTACTGGCTCGTGCCGCCGCGCGAGGCCAAGGTCGAGCTGATCTTCTCGCGCGAGAAGCTGGCTGCGCTGCCGAGCGACATCGAGAGCCGCCTGCCCACCGTCGTGGCGGAGGCACCCGTTCCAGATGGCCGCTGAGAGCGAATTCTCGTCAGCCGATCTCTCGCGGTCCCTTTCGCGTTCGTTCGCATTGCACGTCGCCAGCCGCCTCCTGGAAGCGCTCGCGCTCGGCTGGCTCGCCGCGGCGATCGTGCTCGCCTGTCTCTCGCTGGGCCCGGAAGGGGCGCGCGGCATCCACGTCTGGATCGCGGCGTCGATCGCGGCCGTGTGCACCGTCTCGGCGACCTGGATCGAGCACGCGCCGAAGCCTCGCGACCACGTCCGCGCCGTCGATCGGCGGCTGGGATGGAACGGCGCGCTCGTCACCGCAGCCGATGTCGCTGCGGATGCGGGGGGGGGGACGCTGGCTCGAGCACTCGTGCGCAGCGTCGGTTCGCGTCTGCGCACGACCGACCTGGCACGCGCCTCCCTGCCGAGCACGCCCCTCGCGCTGGCCGCCGTCCTGCTCGGCGTGGCCGTCGTCTACGGTGCGCGAGATCTCGCGGAACACCGGCACGCGAGCGACGAGGCGCTATTCCCGCCAAGCCTCTCCATGAACGACCGGGCCGCGCTCGCCGCCGCCGCCCGCCTCACGGGCGATGGTGACGCTCCCGCGGACCGGCCCACGATCGGCGCGAGCGTCGGAGCGCGCCTCGAGTTGGCCAGTGCCCTGGACCGCGCCGCGAACGCCGGGGCCATCGGACCCGAGGAGCGGAAGGAGCTCGAGCAGCGCCTGGGCGATCGTCTCGTCGACGCCGACATCGGTGAGCGGGAGCGCGCCGTGCTGACCCAAGCGCTCTCCGTCCTCCAAGCCGCCCACGGCCCCGGCGCGCTCGCCGTGGAGGCGAATC
>JBGATY010000193.1:0-6992 GCA_044228955.1 Planctomycetota bacterium
ACACGCAGCGCGCCTCCGAGGAAGATGGTCTTCAGCAACATGCGCTCCGGCAGCGCGTCCGGGTTGCTGTCGTAGCGCACCCGCAGGCCCAGACGGTCCGCGGTGCTCGCCAGCCCGTCGCCGGCGTGCGACTCGCTCTCGAGCTGCACCTCCGCCACGCGCACGCCCGGGTGCTGTTCGGCCAGCACGCGCTCGAGCACGACGACGCGATCCGCGACGGCCAGACGATGGAGTCGCTGGCCAGGCTCAAGCCGTACTTCGAAAAGCCCGACGGCCGCGTGACGGTCGGCAATTCGTGCGGCATCACCGACGGCGCGTGTGCCCTGATCGTGGCCTCGGCCGACAAGGCGCGCGCGCTCGGACTCGCGCCGCTGGCGAAGATCCGCTCGTGGAGCTATGCGGGCCTGGATCCCGCGCGCATGGGGCTCGGGCCCGTCTTCGCGAGTTCGAAGGCGCTCGACGAGGCCGGGGCGACCTTGGCGGATGTCGGTCCGATCGAAATCAACGAGGCTTTCGCGGCACAAGTGCTCGCGTGCGCGAAGGCTTTCGACAGCGACGCCTTCGCGCGCGAGAAGCTCGGGCGCGCGGCGAAGCTCGGCGCACTCGACATGACCCGCCTGAATCGCAACGGCGGCGCGATCGCGATCGGACACCCGGTCGGCTGCACGGGAGCCCGCATCGTGCTCACGGCGGCGCACGAACTGATGGCGTCGAACCGCGAACTCGCGCTGGCGACCTTGTGCATCGGAGGCGGCCAGGGCGGAGCAGTCGTGCTGGAGCGCTCTTCGTGATCGACATCACCGGACTTCCCTCGCCGAAGAACGCGCCGCCCGTGGGCACCTGCGTGCGCATCGAACGCCCCGAGGCCGGACTCGCGCGGCTCGTGCTCGATCCACCGCACCGCACGATGCCCGTGTTCGACCTGCCGCTGCTGCGCGACCTCGACCTGGCGCTCGACGCGGTGGAGAAGGACGCGAGCGTCAAGGGCCTCGTGATCACGGGCCGCGACACGAAGACCTTCGCGGCCGGTGCGGACATCGACGCCATCGCGGCGCTGACCGACCCCGCCACCGTCGGACGCGTCATCGCCATCGGACAGGGTCTGTTCGAGCGCATCGACGCACTCGGCGCGAGCCGGCCGCAGTTCACGAGCGTCGCCGCGATCGGCGGCGCGGCCCCCGGCGGCGCCTGCGAACTCGCTCTGGCGTGTTCGTTCGTGATCCTGTGCGACAACGAATCGACGCGGATAGGCCTGCCCGAGACGATGCTCGGCATCCTGCCTGGTTGGGGCGGCACGACGCGTTTGCCGCGGCGCATCGGGCTGGCATCGGCGCTCGAGGCGATCCTGTCGGGCAAGCTGTATTCCCCGCGCGAAGCGCTGCGTTCCGGCTTGGTCGATCGACTGTGCGCGCCCGAGGACCTGCTCCGGATCGCTGGCGACGTGGCGCTGCGCCGCACGCGGCTCGAGCGGCGTTCGCGCGGCATCAAGCGCTTCCTCGTCGACGGCAATCCCGTGGCGAACGCGTTCATCGCCTCCGCCGCGCGCAAGCAAGTCCTCGCGCGGACGCACGGCCACTATCCGGCTCCACTGCGCGCGATCGAGGTCGCCGCTCGAGCGATTCGGTCGAGCACGAGAGCGAGCTTCGAGGCAGAGCGCGAGGCGGCGCAGGACCTGGCCACGGGGCCGATCTCGAAGAACCTGATCCGGATCTTCGAATTGTCGGAGTCGGCGAAGAAGCTGAAGCTCCTTCCGAATGGCGAGAGCGCGGCCGCGCCGTCGCGCGTCGGCGTGCTCGGCGCGGGCGTCATGGGCCGCGCGATCGCGAGTTCGGCGGCCGACCGCGGAGCGTGGACACGGCTCTTCGACATCGTCCCCGCCGCGCTCGACACGGCGCTCCTCGAGCATCGCACCGACGTCGAATCCCGCTCGAGGAAGCGCAAGCTCCAAAAGAGCGCTGCCGAACGCGCCATCGACCGCCTCGACGTCACGAGCACGCTCGTCGGTTTCACCCACTGCGACCTCGTCGTGGAGGCCGTGGCCGAGCGACTGGACGTCAAGCGCAAGGTGTTCCTCGACCTCGCGCGGCAGATGCAGAGCGGCGCGATCCTCGCCACGAACACCTCCTCGCTCTCCGTCGACGCGATCGCGGAAGGCGTGCCGAATCCCGAACGCGTCGTGGGCCTGCACTTCTTCAACCCGGTGAAGCGCATGCCGCTCGTCGAGATCGTGCGCGGCAAGCGCACGAGTCCGGAAGTAGTGGCTCGCTGCGCCGCGTTCGCGCTGGCGCTGGGCAAGACGCCGGTCGTCACGGCGGATTGCGCCGGCTTCCTCGTCAATCGCCTGCTCGGACCCTACCTGGACGAGAGCCTGCGCCTGTTCGCCGCCGGCGTCGACCCGGTCCGTCTCGACGGGGCGCTCCGAGACTTCGGCATGCCGATGGGACCGCTCGAACTGCTCGACGAGGTCGGCTTCGACATCGCCCAGCACGCGGCGAAGTCGCTCCACGCGGCCTATGGAGCGCGCATGACGCCGAGCACGGTGCTCGATCTGCCCGTCTCGGAGAAACGACTCGGGAAGAAGACGAAACAGGGCTTCTACGTCCACTCCGACGACCGCAAGGTGAAGCCGAAGCTCGCGAGCGACGTCGCGCGCTTCGTGCCGGCGGGAACGCTGCGCGCCGGCTCGATGTCGGACGAGCACATCGTCGAACGCGCGCTCTTCGCGATGCTCGCCGAAGCGGCTCGCGCCCTCGAGGAACGCGTCGTCGCCTCTCCGCGTGAACTCGACCTCGCCACGATCTTCGGCATGGGCTTCGCACCGTTCCGTGGCGGACTGCTCGCGTGGGCCGACACCCTCGGAACGCGCGCGATCGCCGCGCGGCTCGAGGCCATCGCGCGCGAGCCCGATGTCGCCGCGCGCACCGGAGGTCCTGAACGATTCCAGGCCTGCGGCCTGTTGTCGAGGCTCGCCCGCGAGGACGCCAAGTTCCACGGTTCATGAGCGAGGAGCGCGAGCACGGTTCGAGCGCCAAGTTCCGCTCCGACGTCATCTGGAATTTTTCGAGCCTCGCCGTACTCGGCGTCTCGGGCATAGCACTCAACGTCCTGATCGGGCTCCACTGGGACGAAGCGACGCTCGGCGTCTTCAACCAGGCTCTCGCCGCCTACACCTTGTTCTCGCAGGCGGCCGTGGGCGGCATCAATTCGTCCGCCTTGCGCGCCATCGCCGAGAGACCCGGCGACCGCGAGCGCCTGTCGATCGTCACGTGGTCGAGCCTCGCGCCGACCGTCGTGCTCGCCGCGCTGGTGACCTCGATCTACTTCATCGCGCGCGGCCCTTTGAGCGCGATGCTCGACAGTCCGGACGTCGGCGAGGCCATCGCCTGGTCCGCGCCCGGGTTGTTCTTCTTCGCCGTCAACAAGGTACTGATGTCGATCGTGAACGGCGTGCGACGCATGCGCGCGTTCGCGATCCTCACGTCGATCCGCTACCTCGGCATCCTGGTCGCGCTCCTCGTCGCCATGGAACTCGAGATGCCCGGCGCAAGGCTGGCCTACGTATTCAGCGCCTCGGAAGCGTTCCTGTTCTGCGTGCTCGCGTTCGAGGTCGGTCGCCTCGTCGATTGGCGCGTCGCCAGCGGATTCCGTCCGTGGGTGAGGGAACACGTCGTGTACGGCGCCAAGAGCGTGCTCGCCGGCGTGATGCTCGAGCTCAACGCCAAGGTCGACATCTGGATGATCGGAATGTACCTCTCCGACAAGATGGTCGGCATCTACACGTTTGCCTCCATGATCGCGGAGGGCGTTTACCAACTGCTCGTCGTTCTCCAGAACAACTACAACCCCATTCTCGCGCGGCTCCTCGCCGTCCGCGACTTCGCGACGCTGCGTGCGACCGTTTGCAAGGGTCGCAAGTGGACGTACCTCGGGATGGCCGGCGTCGGGATCGTCGCTGTCGCGCTTTATCCACTCGCCGTTTCGATCCTGACCGACAAGCCGGATTTCGCGACGAGCTGGCTGCCCTTCGGTTGGTTGATGGCGGGCATCGTCCTGGCATCGGGCTACATCCCGTTCGGTCAGACGCTCTTGATGGCGAACAAGCCGGCGTGGCACACCCTCCTCATGCTGCTCACGGTGCTCGTGAACGTGATCGGGAACTGGATCCTGATCCCGCGCTCTGGGATCGAAGGCGCCGCGATCGCCACCGCGATCTCGATGGGATCCTCGGTGATCTTCCTGAAAGGGTTCGTGAAGCGGCAGGTCGGCGTGTGGATCTGAGGCGGCGTCAGCGCAGCGCGTAGATCTCGACCGCCGGCCCGACGCACCGCGCATTCAGGCCGCGCACGAACCACGACATCGTTCGCAAGGCGTCGTCGTCCTGGTAGGCGAAGCTCATGGACTCGCCCTCGTCGGTGCCGTCGGGCGAGAAGCGCGCCACGCGCCTGCCGACCCGGCCACTGGCCTCGCGAATGGCCCACGGCACCAGGCGGCGCTCGTCGTTGGGGACGGGGATCACGACGTAGTCCGCGTTTCGCGCGCGTACGAAGGCGTCGGGATCCGTGCGGGCCTCGTCACGCAGCTGCTGCGTCGTCAGGTTCATCGCCTGGATGTTCCAGCCCGGAAGGGTGAATGCCGCTTCACCGAGATCGCACAGGTAGCGATACCACGGCTGGCTGACGTCGAACTGCGCGCCTCGGCTCGCCTCGAGCCCCGTGCGCGAGTACATGAGCGGCAGTCCCGTCATCGGCAAGAAGGCGATCGTCGACTCGATGGGCACGTTGTGCTCGATCCACCGAGCCGCCTCGTCGAGCGTGCTGGGCCGCGAGCGTGCCTCCGTCAGGCGCCAGGCTCCGAAGGTCTCGAATCCGAGCGCGAGGACGGCTCCGACGACGGCCAGGCGTCGCGCGAGCGAACCGAGTCGGTTCGAGAGATGCACGACTCGACTCAAGGCGTAGCCGGCCATGACGCACTCGAATGGCATGAGCGGCAGCACGAAACGTTGATAGGTGCGCCCGTACAGTCCGATCACGATCGTGTACGGAACGACGAACGCGAGCACGACCCACACGGTATCGCGGGCCCGGCTCGAGAGCGCACGACGCCGTGTCCACAACTCGTGCGCTCCGAGGATCGCGCCCAGGAGCGCCAGCGCGGTGATGACCGGATCGTATTCCCACGCGCTGCGCGCGATCGTCGCGAAGCCGCCGCCGTTGAAGAGCTCGAGGTCGACGAGGTGTCCCGACAAGCGCAGCATCGAACCCTGCTTGCCGATCTCCCCCGGTACCCCGGGCGTGAACACGAACGGATAGAAGACGACGACGAGCAGCGCGAGGATCGCGAGCGCTGCGAGCGAGCCGAGCACGATGCGCGACGGCTTTTCCTCCCTGGCGCGCGCGCGCAACCAGACCGCCATCGCGATCGCGGGCAACACCGCGGTGCCGCTCTGCAGGCTTCCGATCGCGAGCCCGGCCGCGAGCCCGGCGCACGCGAATGCCTTCCATCCACCGACGGCGCGCAGGTGCACCGCGGCGACGACGGCGAGGGCCGCGAACGCGCTCGAAGCCGCGTGGGGTCGCGCCTGCTGCGCGAACCACAGGGTGAAGAAGCTCGTCGCCATGAACGCCGCCGCGGCGAGCGCGAAGGGTGGATCGAGGAATCGGCGCGCGAGGAACCATACGGCCGGAATCGCCAGCAGCGACAGCAGCGCGACCGTGATGCGAATGCGCCGCCTGGGTTCTGCCGCGCGCTCGAGGTGTTCCTCGAGCGAAGCGGCTTGGGTCGCCTGCACGAGCGGCGGAGCGATCGCGACCGCCAGCCGCGAGACGAGGTGCGGATAGAAGGCGTAGAGATTGCGCGTTTCCTCGTCGATCCGGCCTTCCTGGAAGTCCTTGACCTGGGCGCTGTACACGACGCCGTCGGGATCGGTCTGCTCGGGCAGCAGGAAGCCGATGCCGTGGAGCCGCAGGAACGCCCCCAGTGCGATCAGGAGGAGCAGCGCGAGGCCCGAATATCGCGTGAACATCGAGGAGCGGGAAGCGTTCATGCGAGGCGGGATTTCAGCCGACATCTCGTGGAGCGAAGGACGGCTTCGGCAAGCACGTTCCGGCCTGGTTGTCGGCTCCGAGCTGCCCGTCTATACTTTTTCCGCTCGATTCTTTCCACGCGTCCTCCGCATGATTCAGTCCAAGGCGAAGCCTGCGCTCTCCGTACTGTTCTTCGAGCTGAACGAGGCCGAGAAGCACTTTCTCGAAGCCTTCGTCGCGCGGGGCAAGCTGCCGAATTTCAAGCGCGCGATCGAGGGCGGGGCGTTCATGCGCACCCGCATCCCCGGCTGGGACGCGTCCGAGCACAAAGCCTGGCGCACGATCAGTCCGTGGATCGTGTGGCCGTCGATCTACACCGGCCTGCTGCCGAAGGAACACGGCATCGTGGGCTTCGGCCAGGACACGAGCTCGATCCAGGGCAAGTGCGTGTGGGACGTGCTCGACCGGCACGGCATCTCGACGGGCGTACTCGGCTGCCTGATGAGCTACCCGCCGCGCACGAGCGGAGCGTGCTCCTACTACGTACCCGAATCGCTCGCGGATACGCCCGAGTGCTTCCCCGCCGAGGCGCGCGCGCTGCAGGAGTTCTGCGTCTTCAGCGCGCGCAACTACTCCGAGAGCTTCTCCTTCAAGGCCGCGACCGCCGTGAAGCTGCTCTTGAAGACCCGCTCGAGCGGCGTGCGCGCCAGCACGATGCTGAAGACTCTCGGCCAGGTGCCATCCGAAGTCATCCGCGGTCCGTCCGCGGTGCCCGAACGCGCGATGTTGCACAGTTACCTGACGCGCGACGCCTTCATCGGATTGTACGAGCGCTTCCGTCCGAGCTACGCGACCGTGCACATGAACCACATCGCGTACATGCAACATCGCTATTGGCGCGCCGCGGAACCGCAGGCGCCAGTTCCGCCGTCACGCTCGGCCAGGTCGCGCGCGTAATCGACGGCGAAG
>JBGATY010000194.1:0-6973 GCA_044228955.1 Planctomycetota bacterium
CCGGCGTCGCCTCGGGGGTCCAGTTCGCGCAAGCCCTCGGCTCGCCGAAGTGCGGCGTCTGGCCCATGACGCCGGCGCAGCAAGGCCAGGTCCTGGCCGGACAGTCCTATTTCAACGTCCACAGCGCGGCCTTCGGCGGTGGCGAAATCCGCGGCCAGATCAACCTCGCGCCCGATCAAGCGACGTACTGCTACGGCGATGGCAGCGGCACGGCCTGCCCGTGCGGCAACAACAGCGCGGTCGGTGACTTCGAGGGTTGCCTGCACCAGCCGGGAATGGGTGGGCGCCTCGTCGGATACGCCTCGACCGTCGGCGCGAGCATCAGCAACGACAACCTCGTGTTGCACGCGCTGCGCCTGCCGGCGAGCACGTTCGTGCTCTTTTTCCAGGGCACGGCCCCGATGGCCGGCGGAGCCGGGCTGCAGTTCGGCAATGGACTCTTGTGCGTGAGCGGCACGATCACGCGCCTCACCGTGAAGGCGACGTGCAACGGTCAAGTGGGCCTGCCCGAGCCGAGCACCGGCGATCTTCCGATCAGCGTCAGCGGCGCGGTCGTTCCGGGCACGTACTTCTATCAAGGCTGGTTCAGGACGAACCCGGGCTTCTGCTCGGCGATTCAATCGACCTTCAACCTGACCAATGGCGTGCGGGTGAATTGGATTCCCTGACGCGGCGAATTCGCCGTGTCCAGCAGTAGCGGACGCCACCTTCCGCTTCTCTCCGCCTGCCGCGACTCGCGCTCGGTCTCAGCCCCCCGGGGCCTTCCGCGCGCGAGTTGCGCTTTTTTGAAGCTCCCCCTCGTTCTCGTTCCACCACGCGCGCCACCCCTCGACGTCCCGCTTCTTCCTCTCTCCCGACAGCCTTGCGAGCGCTGCCTGGATCGCCTCGACCACCGCCGGTCTCCCCGACGTCGCCGCAGCCGACAACCCGTCGATCAGTCGCGGGATCGCGCGCGCTTCACCCAACTCACCGAGCGCCTTGGCCGCCGACTCCGCGACTCCCTCGTCGCGGTCCGCGAGCGCTCTGCCCAGCGCGCCCAGCGCAAACCCCTTGTGTTCGTTGCGCGCTCCCCGCGCACCGAGCGATCGCGCGCTCTGCGCCCGGACGATCCACTCCTCGTCTTGCTCCACTCGCGCGGCCAGCGCTTCGAGCACCGCCGGCTCGCCCCCCCCCGCATGAGGAAGTCCCGCGAGCAGTTCCGCCGCGCGCCGGCGCGCTTCGGCATGGGTGTCGCCGAGGACCTTGACGGTCGGTTCGATCGCGGGCGCGCCGATCTTCGCCAGCGTGTCGGCCGCGAGGAAAGCCACGATGCCGTCCTTCACGGTCAGGAACTGCGCGAGCACGTTCGTCGAGTGCTCGCAGAGGACCACGAGTTCCTGTTGCGCGCGCTCGAAGGGTCCGTTCCGCTGTCCCGCCCGGGCGAGCCGAGAACGATCGAAGGCTTGCACCATCTCGATCACGAGGTTGTCGACGACGAAGCGCGCGAGTTCCGGGTCCTCGCGCACGGCCTCGCGCTCGATGTCCCACGCGGCGCCGCCCTTCTTCCAGGCCTCGAGGATCGCGCGGTGGCGCGCCGGCAGGTCCGCGGGCTTCACGAGCACAGTTGACTTCGAGGACGAACCCTCGTGCGTCGCGGAGCACGCGGTCGCGGCGAGGGCGAGGATCAACAGCGCCGTTCTCACGTGGAATCCCCCGAGAGCTTCGATTCGGCTAGGCCGCGGTCCCAGTTTTCCTCGGCGAAAGCGCGCATCCTGGGCGCATACCACGCGTCGACGTCAGCGGGGGCAGGTGGCGGGCCGGCGCTCAGCGCCCGCTCGTAGCAAGCGACCAAGGCCCCGGCGTCGGCAACCGTTTCGACGTGGACCGCGCGCGCTTCGTCGGGGAGGAAACGCGCGACGCGCTCGGCACTTTCGCCGGACTGCGCGAGGACGACGCGGGCGAGTGTCAATTCGCGCGACAGGTCGGCGCGATGGCTCGCGAACGAGAGGAACAACTGGTCGAGGGGCACGAAGGGCGTGCGCGGCGGGACCGAACCGGCGCAGGCGAGGCAGGGCATGGGCGCGAAGGAGGCCTCGCAGGAAGCCCCGTCGCCGGGCCGCACGCGCGTCGCGAGCAGGCAGGTGGTCCACGAATCGTGGAGCGTGACCACGGCGGGCACGCGCTCCGCGGCGGCGCACGCGACGAGGTCGCGCGACAGGCGGCGCCAGTGGTGCACGTGCACGACGTCGGGCTCGAAGTCGCGCAGACTGCGCCGGAACCGCGCGGGAATCGACGAGGCGGCGCTCTTCTGCCAATGCTCGGGATGCGCGTCCGAGCGCGAGAGCCGCAGGACCGGGATCTCGGCGCGCGTGGTAGGTTCGCGGTCGGAGAGTCGCGTCTCTCCGCCCGCGGCGGCGCTCGTGCCGGCCACGACGAACACCGTGTGCCCGAGGGACGCGAGCGATCGCGCCGTCGTTCGAACGCACAGCGCGACCTCGTCGACGTCGTCGGGCGGATAGCCGTGCGCAACGAGGAGGATCTTCATCGACGCGCCGCCGAGCGCAGGCTCTCGTAGCGCGCTTCGAGTACGTCGGCGTGCTGGGCGAAGCTCGGCACGACCGACGCGCTCGCTCGCGGATCGCCCAGAGCGCCCCGGCCGGTGAGCGCTGCCTCGAGCTTCGAACGCAGGTCCTCCACGTCACCGAGCGCGAAGTGTCGACCGTTCACGCCGTCCACCACCAGTTCCGCCATGCCGCCCTGATTCGAGACGAGGAGCGGCGTGCGCGCGGCGATGGCTTCGAGGATCACGAGCGGAGCGTTCTCGTACCAGAGCGAGGGCACTACGAGCAGATCCGTCGCGGCCAGGACGCGCGCGACGCCCTCGCGCTCGAGCAGTCCGCCGAGTCTCGCTCCGCACTGCTCCACCGCGCGAGCGAGCCGGGCCTGGTATTCGGGATGGTGTCGAGCCGGCCCGTAGAGGACGAGTTCGCCGCGTGCGCGCACGCTCGCGTCGAGTCGCGACCAGGCCTCGACGAGCAGGTGAGCGCCTTTCAGGGGCACGAGTGATCCGATGAACGCGACCCGCAGTGGAGCGCCTGCCGCGCGCGGCACGCGCTCGACGGCGAGGTCCACGCCGAAGCGAACGTACTCGATGCGTTCGGGCGCGATCCCCCATTCGGTGACGAAGCGCTCGCGCAGGAAGCGGCTGGGCGCGACGAACAGGTCGACGGCGGGGACGAGTTCGCCGAGGAGGAAACGCGTGCGCTCTTCCGCCGCGATCGCGAAACCAGGGGAGTGCGTTCCGCCGGCCGTCGCGGGGGCCGCCGGCGGCGCACCGCGCACGCGTTTCGCCGTCGCGCGCGCGAGCGGAGCCAGGTCGATGCCGGTGCGCCCCTTCAGGCCCGCGATCAGACCGCCGACGACGCGCTCGAAGCGGTTGTTCCTCCACTTGAAGCTCGAAAGACAGGTGCCACACCGGCCGAAGTCGATCGTGGCGCAGATACCCCCGTCGGCATGCACGCGCTGACCGAGGCGCGGACACTGCAGCCAGAAATCGTGCAGCGTGAAGACAACGCTCGCCCCCGCCGCCTTGGCGGCCTTGACGCACCCGGATGAGAGATAGAGCAGATGCTGGACGTGCACGACGTCGGGACGGAACTCGCGCAGCACTTCCCCGAATGCGCGTTCGATGCGCGGGTTGGAGTAGGTCTCGACGAAGTCCTCGAGGAAGAGGTTGTTCGTGACTTCGTGCACGACGAGTCCGCGCCACTCGCGCTCGACGAGACCCTCGTCGCGGCGGCTGATGTCCTTGTGTGCCGTGAAGACGTGCACGTCGTGACCGCGACGGGCCCACTCGACCCCGAGGTCGGCCGTGTAGCTCTCCGTGCCCGCGGTCTGATGCGGCGGAAAGCCGTGGGTCACGAGGAGGATCTTCAATGTCGAGCCGCCGGAAGATACCTGATTCGGCCGGGCGCGTCAGGGTGCTGACAGCGGCCCTCCGCTCCCCTACCCTCTCGATCCATGAAGCGCGTTCTCAAGTGGATCGTGATCGTCCTCGTCGTCGTCTTCGTCGCGATCCAGTTCGTGCCTGTCGACCGCGAGAATCCGCTGGGTGGCAAGCCCTTCGTCGCACCACCCGCGGTGATGGCCATGACGAAGCGCTCGTGCTTCGATTGTCATTCGAACGAGACGGTCTGGCCGTGGTATGCCTACATCGCGCCCGTGTCCTGGCTGGTCGCGCACGACGTCGAGGAAGGCCGACGGAAGGTGAACCTCTCGCTGTTCGCGGACATGTCCGACCAGAAGCGCGCCGCGAAGGCCGACGAAATGGCGGAGGAAGCCGAGCAGGGCGAGATGCCGCCGGCGCAGTACTTGCTCATGCACTCGGACGCGAAGTTGTCGGCCGAGGACGTGAAAGCGCTGCGCACGTGGGCGGACGGACTGTAGCGAGCCTTGCGTCGCGGTGGCCGAGCGCGCCCACGCGCCTCGTCCTCACGCTCCTCGTGTGGCTCGCTTTCGTGCAGCCCACGCTGCCTGCTGCGAACGCGAACCTCGATCCGTCATGGGGAGCCGTGCAGGCCCTCATCCTCGGCGGCGGAGCACAGTGTGGCGTCGACACGGTGTTCACGTTCGGTCCGCTCGGCTGGTTCCACGAACCTACGTACGTACCCTCGCTGTTCGCACTGCACGTCGCCTGGGAGTTCGGGCTCAAGTTGGCGCTCGCGGCGCTCGTGGTCGCCGTGTCGTCGCGGTTCGCGCGCGGCGTCGACCTGGCGCTCGCGCTCGCCGCCGCTTCGTGCGCCGGAGCGGGCCTGGACGGATTGGCTCTCGTCGGCATCTTCGCGAACGCGGTCTGGATCGGGCAACGCGTCGAAAGACCGATCGCGCTCTCGATCGCCGCGTTCGTGCCTAGCGTGGCGCTCGCCCTGGTGAAGTTCCCCTACTTCCTGGAGTTCTGCGTGGCCACGCTCGCGTTGACGTGCGCGTTCTGGATTTCGGGAGCGCGCCGATCATTCACGTTCCTCGCGGGCAGTGTCGCGCTTTGCGTGGGCTCCTGGTCCCTGGTCGGCCAATCGCCGGCTCATCTTCCGGCTTGGTTTCTCAGTTCGCTCGAAATCGCGCGCGGATACGGGGGCGCGCTCGGACTCGAGACCTCCGCCGCCACGGTGGCGCTGGCGCTCTTCGTGCTGGCCGCGTGCGCCTTCGCGCTGCGCTTCGCGGTACGCGCGCACGGCGACCGGATGGCAGTGGCCTGGATCCTCTTTTTCGCGTTCACGGCATGGATCGGCTTCAAGAACGGGTTCGTGCGCGGGCAGTTCAAGCCCATCATGGCTTTCGATTTCGCCGCGGTCGGCATGTTCCTGCTGCCCCTCGACGGGTTTCGGAGCTCGCGCACGGCCCGCGTGCTGCGTCGTGCCGCCTGCAGTGCGGCGCTCATGGGCCACGCGCTGGTGCTCGTTCCGGGGTGGGGGGCGCCGCGTGCACTCCTTCACGAGGTCGCAGACCGCATCGGAACCGGCGCGGCCTTCGTGTGCCGACCGGGAGCGTGGCGCGCCGGACTCGAGGCTGATCTCGAGACGAAACGCGGCGAGGGCTCGCTGCCCCTCGTGCGCGAGCGCGTCGGCAGCGATGCGATCGACGTCTTCGGCTGGTCGCAGGGCATCGCGTTCCTGAACGGGCTGCACTACACGCCGCGACCGATCTTCCAGAGCTATGCGGCGTGCACGCCCGCGCTGCAGGAGGCGAACGAACGTTTCCTCTCGAGCGAGCGCGCGCCGCCTTGGGTGCTCTTCGGTCCGACCGGGGTCGACGGCCATCTTCCGTCGATCGAGGATGCCGGTGCGTTCGCGGCGATCTCCCGGCTCTACCGCCTCGAGCTCGAGGAGCGCGGCTACATGCTGCTGCGGCGCATCGAGCCTCGCGATCGCGCGCACGACGTGGGCACGGCGGTCGTGTCGAAAGTGTCGCGCATCGGCGACAGGATCGAATTCGCGCGCCAATTGCCCGCACGGGGCGAGCCACCACGCGTGTTGACGTTGAGCCTGGCCTTGCGCCTCTCGCTCCTCGGCCGGCTCCAGTCGGCGCTCTTGAAGAGCCCGCCGGTCGCGCTCGAGGTCGAGGACGCGCGCGGGCGGAGGCGCGTGTTCCGCATCGCCCCGGGCTACGTCGAGCGCGGCTTCGTCGTCAGTCCCCTGCTCGACACGCCGGAGCGCTTCCGCGGCTGGTTCCACGGCGAAATGGAACTCGCCACCCGCTCCGCCCGAGTCCTCGTGCGCGACGAGGATCGCTGGGCCTTCGACGACGATTTCCGCTTCGAGTTGCGCAGGGTGGATTGGCTGAGTCCGCCGATCGATCCCGAGTACGCGACGCGACGACTCGCGGCGATCGTCCGCCCCGAGCCGGCCGCGATCGTGACGGTGGCAGGGCACGAGATCGTCCGCCTGCGCGAATCGACCGAGGCCCTCGTGGTCGGGACCCCCTCCAGTATTCGCTTCGATCTCGAGCCGGGCCGTTACACGCTCGTCGCGTATTGCGGTCTGCATCCCCGCCTCGCGGATCCCGGCGCGAGCGGAGACGCAGCGTTCCGGATCGTCGTCCGCAGAGGGCCCGGAACGGAGCAGGAGATCGACCGGCGCATCGTCACGTCCACCGGGCGGATCGCCGTGACGCGCATGACTTCCACCATCGAACTCACGCGCGGCGACAGCGTCCTGCTCCGCGCCGAGCGCGCCGATCCGCTCGGGCTGGAAGCAGCCAACGCCTACTGGGCGCTCGTCACGCTGACGCGCGATCCCTGATCAGGCCGCGAACGGCCGCGCAACGCGCCACCACAGGCGCAATGCACCGTCGAGCGCGCGCAGCACGAACGCCCGCGCCCGACCGCCCTTCAACGCCGGCGTGATGGTCAGCGGCCCGCCGACGAGCAGGCTCCCGTCGGTCGCGGTCCTGGACGCCTGGAATCGGGCTCGCTCGCGCCGGCCGGGGGCGACAAGGC
>JBGATY010000195.1:0-6959 GCA_044228955.1 Planctomycetota bacterium
GGCCGTCAGCCTATCGGGGAGGGACTCACCTCATGGCCTGGCCGTGTACGGGACGGGACTCCGAACCGGCCCCCGGAAGGCCACCGTTCCGGGAACTGGCTAGGTAGCTTCGACGATGCGCGTCAACGTCTCGCGCACGACCGAGGCGTTGGCCTTGCCGCCGGACGCCTTCATCACGGCCCCGAGGAGCGCGTTGATCGCGTTGGGCTTGCCCGCCTTCACGTCGGCCACGATCTTGTCCTTGCCGATCAGCGCTTCGCGGCACCAGCGCTCGATCTGAGCCGTGTCTTGAACCTGCTCGAGGCCGAGCTCGGTGACGAGCGCCTTCGCGGACTTGCCCGTGCGCGCGATCGCGCGCAACAACGTTCGTCCGGCGCTCGTCGCGATCGCGCCCTTCTCGACGAGTTCGATCACGCTGACGAGATCGAAGGGCTTGATGGGGATCTCCTCGAAACTCGAGGCCGCGATCTCCGCGTCGCCCACCATGTTGAACAGCTCGTTCTGGATCCAGTTCGAGCACTCCTTCGGCTTGCCGGACAAGCGCACGCAGGCCTCGAAGAAGTCGGCGACCACGCGCTCGCCGGTCAGATTGCGCGCGTCCTTCGCGCTCAAACCCAGGGCGGATTCGTAGCGCTCCCGCCGCGGGGACGGCAGCTCCGGCAGGTGCGCGCGCTCGCGTTCGAGGTATGCGTGGTCGACGTGCAGCGGAGGCAGGTCGGGCTCGGCGAAGTAGCGGTAGTCGTGCGCCGATTCCTTGCTGCGCATCGTGCGTGTCACGTTTCGAGCGGGGTCGAAGAGACGCGTCTCTTGCACGATCTTCCCTCCGGATTCGTAGGCCTCGACCTGGCGCGAGATCTCGTGCTCGATCGCGGCGCCGACGAAGCGGAACGAGTTCAGGTTCTTGATCTCGACCTTGGTGCGCCACGGTTCTCCCGCGGGCCGAACCGAGATGTTCACGTCGCACCGCAACGACCCCTTCTCCATGTCGCAGTCGGACGCTCCGCAGTACTGGAGGATCTCCTTCAGGTTCGTGAGGTATTCCATCGCCTCCTGGGCGCTCTCGATGTCGGCCTCGGTCACCGACTCGATCAACGGCACGCCGGCGCGATTCAGGTCGACGAGCGTCATGTCGCCGCGGTCGTGGATTGCCTTGCCCGCATCTTCCTCGAGGTGGATGCGCGTCAAGCGCACGAACTTGCCCGTCGAGAGCTGGATGCCGCCTCCCGAGCAGAAGGGCTGGTCGTACTGGCTGATCTGGAAGCCCTTCGGCAGATCGCAGTAGAAGTAGTGCTTGCGGTCGAACTTGCTGCGCTCCGCGACGTTGCAACCGAGGGCGAGCGCGGTCCGCACCGCGAGCACGAGGGCCTCGCGGTTGGGCACGGGCAGCGCGCCGGGCTGTCCCGTGCATTTCGGGCACGTGATCGAATTGGGGCTCGCTCCGAAGCGGTACTCGCAGCCGCAGAAGAGCTTCGTGCGCGTCTTCAACTGGCAGTGCACTTCGAGGCCGATCACCGGCATCCAGCGCACGCCGGTCTTCTTCGACACGAACCCGACGTCGCGCATGCGCGGCGCTTCGCTGGTCGAACTCATGCGCCACCTCCGTGGAAGAAACGGGGAGCGCGCGCCGCGGAGAAGCTCGTCGCTTCCTCGAAGGCGCGCGCCACGCGCAGGACGCGCGCGTCGGCGCGATGGGGGCCGATGATCTGCAGTCCGACCGGCAATTCTCGACCCGCGACGTTCACGAACCCAGCGGGCACGCTCACCGCCGGCAGACCCGCCAGGCTCACGGGCACGGTCAGGACGTCGGACAGGTACATCGCGACCGGATCGTCGGTCTTGGAGCCGAGCGCGAACGCGGGTTCGGGCGAAGTGGGGCCGACGATCACGTCGCAGCTCTCGAACGCGGTCTCGAAATCGCGGCGCAGGAGCGTGCGCACCTTGAGCGCCCGACCGTACCACGCGTCGTAGTAGCCGGCCGACAGGACGTAGGTGCCGAGCAGGATCCGCCGCTTCACTTCCGGGCCGAATCCGGCCTCGCGTGTCGCGGCGAACATGCCTTGCAACGTGCCGTCGCCTTCCACGCGACGTCCGAACCGCACGCCCTCGAAGCGCGCCAGGTTCGACGAGGCTTCCGCGGTGGCGACGACGTAGTACACGGCGATCGCGTGCTCCGAGTGGGGCAGCGAAACCGGCACGAGTTCCGCGCCGAGCTCGGCGAGCCGCTGCAGCGCCTCCTCGGAGCGCGCGCGCACGTCGGCCTGCAGCCCGCCGGCGAAGTACTCCTTGGGCACGCCTATCCTCAGGCCGCGTACGTCGCCGGACTCCGGGCTGAATTCGGGTTCGTCGAGACACGTCGCGTCGTTCGCGTCCGTGCCCGACATCAGCCGCGTCAGGAGTTCGAGGTCGCGCACGGACCGTGCGAACGGCGATACCTGGTCGAGCGAGCTGCCGAACGCGATCAGTCCGTAGCGCGAGACGCGCCCGTACGTGGGCTTGAATCCGAAGATGCCGCACAGCGCGGCCGGTTGGCGCACGGAACCGCCGGTGTCGCTCCCGAGCGCGATCGGCGTGATGCCCGCGGCGACCGCGACGGCCGATCCCGAGCTCGATCCGCCCGCCGTGCGCGCGCTGTCCCAGGGATTGCGCGTCGGCCCGAACGCCGAGTTCTCGGACGAGCTGCCCATCGCGAACTCGTCCATGTTCGTCATGCCGATCGGGACGGCGCCGGCGTCGACGAGTCGGCGCACGAAGGTGGCGGTGTACGGCGCGCGGTACCCGGCGAGGATCCGGCTCGCGCAGTTCGACTCGAAGCCCTCGACGCACATGTTGGCCTTGAGCGCGATCGGCACGCCGTGGAGCGGTCCACGCGCCCCTGTGCGGGCGAGTTCGGCATCGAGCGTGGCGGCGTGCGCGCGCGCGCGTTCGAGGTCCGTGTTCAAGAACACGTTCAACTCGCGATCGAGCGCCCGCACCGCCGCGAAGCAGGCCTCGACGTTCTCGCGCGCCGACCGCTTCCCCTTCGCGGTCTCCATCCCGAGCGCTACGGCGTCGAGGTCCGAATACGCGGTCACTCCTCGCCTCCGACGGTCTTCGGCACGCGATAGAAGTCCTCGACCCGCTCGGGCGCGTTCGCGAGGATGCGCTCGGGCTCGAGCGACGGCTCGGGCACGTCCGCGCGCAGCACGTTCGCGTTGCCGGACAGGGACACGAGCGGCGGGACGCCCTCGAGGTCGAGACGGGCGAGGCCCTCGAATTGCTTCAGGATGCTCGCGAATTGGGGCCCGAGCGCCGCGGCCTCGGCTGGGCTCACGTCGAGACGCGCCAGGGCCGCCATCTCGTCGACGAGTGCCGCGGTATCACCGGGCCGGGAATCGTGTGTGTGGGTCATGCGTGGGTCCGAGCGGACCGGGAGGAGGATAGCCGTCGCCAGCACGACCACGAAACACGGCGTTGCACTTCCGTTGCGGCCTCGAGCGGGGAAAAATGCCCGGAAGTGTCCCGACCCAAGCGAAACGACCGACGACCCGACGCTCGCCGCGCCACGCTGGAGGGGCCGAGCGGGCCGGCAGGGGAGTCGCGTGCCCTCGGGGTCGCGCCGATCCGCTACCCTGAGCCGACGTCGCGTTCGACGCGCGTCTGGCTGGTGCTGCTCGCGATCCTCGTGCCGCAATTCGCGTTGTTCTGGCCGTCGCTCACGGGACAGAAGATCCTGCTGCCGCTCGACGTGCTCACGATCGGGACGAACTGGATCCCCGAGGGCGAGCCCCTCCGGCGCGAAGTCGCGCAGGACCGCTACCTGGCGGACCTCGCCATGGTCACGGAGATCAACCGGCGCTTCGCGGTCTCGGAAGTGCGCGCAGGACGGTTTCCGCTCTGGAATCCGCACATCTATTGCGGCGCGCCGTTCTTCGCATCGAATCACCCGGCCGTCTTGTCACCCTACCGGCTGCTCGACTACA
Source organism: Planctomycetota bacterium (assembly GCA_044228955.1). Taxonomy (GTDB): domain Bacteria; phylum Planctomycetota; class UBA1135; order UBA1135; genus JAEUIA01. The sequence continues at coordinate 3,960 of JBGATY010000195.1, forward strand.
CGTGGCCTGGGCCCGAGGCGATCGCGTGGGGACAGGTGCTGAAGGCGCTCGTCGCCGGCCTCGGCGCGTACCTGTTCCTGCGGCGTGCCCTGCAGGCCTCGTTCCTCGCGAGCCTCACGGCGGCCGCGCTGTTCCCGCTGTGCGGCTACATGATCCTGTGGTCGGGCTTCACGCTCGCGAACGTCGCGAGCTTCCTGCCGTGGCTCCTCCTCGCGACCGACGCGACGGTGAAGAGACCGGTGGGTTACGGCGTGCCCGCGCTCGCGCTGGTCACCGCGCTGATCTTGCTTTCGGGCCACGCCGCGAACGCGGGGCACCTGTTCATCGTGGCGATCCTCTTCGCCGCGTGGCGGGCATTCGAACACGAGGGCCGAGTGAACGCGCGCGCGTGGCGGGCGTTCGGCGCGGTCTGGATCGGGGTGCTCGCGGGATTCGCGCTCAGCGCGCCGCAACTCCTGCCGACGATCGAGTACATGCAGGAGAGCTCGCGCATCGCGGCGCGAGCGGCCGGACACGTCGAGGCCGCGCCGCAGGGCTGGTGGGCACTCCTGCAGATGTTGCTCCCGTACTCGCTCGGCTCGGGCGAGCGCGATGCGTTCTCGATCGTCTTGACCACGCGTTTCGAGGGCGCCGCCACGGCCTGCGCAGGAGCCATCGCGACGCTGGTGCTGGCGCCGCTCGCTCTCGCACACGCGGAACACCGACGACTCGCGCTGTTTTTCGTCGGCCTCGCCGCGTTCGCTCTCGTTCCACTGCTCGACGTGCCACTCTTGATCAAGGTCTTCGAGCTCCCGCCGCTGAACCTGCTGCGCAACAACCGTTTCACGATCGCCACGGCGTTCTCGCTCGTCGCCCTCGCGGCGATCGGCGTCGACGCGCTCGTGCGCGGATACGTGGCGCCGCGCCGGTGGCATTGGATCGCTATCTCGGCGTGCGCGCTCCTCGTGGGGTTCTGCATCCTGCGCCTCGCCTACCCGCTGGCGGACGAGAGCGAGCCACGCGCATTCGCGTGGTTCCGCCGCTACGACTCGCTCGCCTTCGGCGTGGCTTGCACGGCGCTCCTCTTGTGGTTCGTGATCCGCCGCCTCGGCCGTGCCTGCGCGCCGATGATCGTCGGGGTGTGCGTGCTGGAGAGCACGATCCTCGCGTTTGGCGTGAACCCGCAGTGCGAGCGCGAGCTGTACTACCCGCGCCTGCCCGTGCTCGACGAGATCGCGAAGCGCGACAACGGACGCATGCTGGGGGTCAAGTGCATCCTCCCGAACCTGGCGCAGGCGGCCGGTCTCGACGACGTGCGCGGCTATGACGCGGCCGACCCGCGCCGGATCGTCGACGTCCTGCGCGCGAGCTGCAATCCGGACGCCCGTGAGGAACTCGACTACGCCCTGACCATGCTGCACGTGCCGAAGGTGCGCTCGGGCATATCCGACATGCTCGGCCTGCGCTGGATCGTCCTGCAGGGCACGAAGCCCGATTCCGACGTCGAGATCTTCTCCGGCTACTCGCTCTACGAGAACAAACGGGCCATGCCGCGCGTGTTCGTGCCCAAGCGGGCCGCCATGCTCTCCCGCCGCGAGGAGCGCCTCGCCGCGCTCGCTGCCGACGCCTTCGATCCGCGCGAGGTCGCCTACGTCGAAGCGCCCGTGCCGGCCGGATTCGATGCGGGCATGGCGGGCACGGCGCGTGTCGTCGAATCCTCGCCCACGCGGGTTTCGATCGACCTCGCGCTCGAGTCCAACGCCCTGGTCGTGATCGGCGACTCGTACGACGCGGGGTGGCACGCCGAGGTCGACGGGCGAGCGGCGGAGGTCGTCGCCGTGGACCACGCCCTGCGCGGCGTTTTCGTCGAGCGCGGAGCCCAGCGGCTCGTGTACACCTACTGGCCGCATTCGCTCACGCTCGGTCTGTGGATCGCGGGCCTGGCCGGTGTACTCCTCTTCTGCTGGTCCGTCTCCGTACGCCTGAGAGTCTCCACTTGAATCGCCCCTCGAATTCGTGCCCGACGCTCGTGCGAGCGCTACTCATCGGCTGCCTCGGGGTGCTCGTGCTCCTGTGCGGTTGTCGCAGCGCACGCGGGCGCAACGCGCCATCCGGCAGCGTGCGCTGGTTCGAAAAGCCCTGGACGCGCGAGGCCATCGAAGCCACCGCGTACCTCTACGTCGAGACGGCGAGCGGCAGGCAGATCGTGATCCCTGGCCCGGTCCTCGCGGCGGACGACAAGGGCGAATACCTGACGAAGCGGGACGAACCGTCGCGTCGGCTGGACCTCTCCGAAGTGACCGAGATGGGCGAATTCGATCCGCAGGCCGCCAAGGCGGCCGAGGAAGCGCAAGCCGCGCAGCCGAAATCGACGGCCGGCGTCCTCGCCGGATCGTTCCTCGCCTTGTGGGGCGCCGTCCTGTTCTTCTTGCCGGCCTTCGCCGTGTACCTGCTCGTCGCGTGAGCGAGCGCGCATGATCGCCATCCTCGAGACCGTCACAACCGCCGACCTGGAGCCCGATTTCGTCACGGTCGGACTGTTGCTCGCCGTCGTCGGGTCGTTCCTGCTCGGCAACGCGATCCTGTTTCGGCATCCGCGCGACATGGTGCGCGAGCGCTTTGCGGCCAGCCCGGCGGCGCCGCTCGCGGCCCGCGTCGTTCCGCTGCTCGGCATCCGCGCTCAGATCTTCCATCGACTGCAGGTGTCGACGGGCTTCTTCTACCTCGTCCTCGGCTTCGCGCTGCAACTCGTGGGGCGCTTTCGCCCGCTCGATCCCGGCGTCGAACCGTCGTTCCCGGTGTTTTGGATCACGGCCATCGCGCTGACCACGGCCGTGCTGCTCGCGCTCGGCTGGTGGTGGTCGTCGCGCGTGTTCCGTCGCTACGTCCGCGCGCACCTGGCGCAGTATCCGCCCGCGTTCGAGGCCGACACCGTGTTCGCGCGCGAGGTGGGGGAACTGTTCGGCATCGAATCGCACGCCGACGACACGGTCGAGTCATACGCCGCGCGCCTGCGCACGG
>JBGATY010000196.1:0-6912 GCA_044228955.1 Planctomycetota bacterium
GGTCGAACACGTCCATCCCCCGCTGCGCTCGCCGTTCGTGCTCGGCCTGTTCCACGGGGCCGGCGGGCTGGCGCACGTCTTCGCGGTGTTGCCGGCGCTCGGGTTCCCCGGACTCCTCGCGCCGGTCGTCTACCTCGCGGGCTATGCGGCCGGCAGTCTCGCGTGCGTCACCCTGTTTGCCGCGGGCATGGGGCGACTCGCCCCCGAATCGAGTCCGCTCGCGCGCCGACGCCTCCTGTTCGTGGCCAGTTCGGCGAGCCTCGTCGTCGGACTGATCTGGATCGTGCGACCGTCCTGACGTCGCCGTACTGCGGCGCCTCGAGCCGTGCGACTTCTAGCCGCCGGAGAGCGAGTCCTCGTAACTTTCCGCGTCGTCGCCGGAGGCGTGCTCGTCGGGCGGACTCTCGTCGTCGAGGCACTCCAGGTAGCCGTGCGGCAGCGCCACCTGATGCTGCCGGCCCGTCTTGCCGCGCGGTGCTCGCAGCGCCGCGAGCGGGAAGGGCTCGTCGAGGTCGAGGGTCGAGAGCGCGGCGAGCATCGCTTCGATGGAGGTCACGCGCACGAGCGCCTCGCGGACGACCGAGCTGCCGCGGAAGCCCTTCGTGTACCACGCGCACCACTTGCGCATCTGGCGCATGCCGACCTCGTCGCCGAAGAAAGCGCACAGGCGCCGCGCGTGGTCCTCCATGATCGCGACGATCGCGCGCAGATTCGGCGGATCCGCCGGCTCGCGTCCCGCGAACACGTCGGCGAGTTCGCGGAAGAGCCAGGGACGGCCCAGGCAACCGCGCCCGACGATCACGCCGTCACAACCGCTCATGCGCATCATGCGCAGCGCGTCGAAGGCCTCCCAGATGTCGCCGTTGCCTAGGATCGGGACGCCGGCGACCGCGGATTTCAACGTGCCGATCGCATTCCAGTCGGCTTCGCCGGCGTACAGCTCGGCCGCGGTGCGGGCGTGCAGCCCGATCGCGGCGGCGCCTGCGTCGGCGGCGATCCGACCCGCGTCCACGTAGGTGAGCAGGGACTCGTCGATGCCCTTGCGCATCTTGACGGTGAACGGCACCCGCCCGGCTCCGGCCACGCCGGCGGCCACGAGCTTCCCGAACAGCTTCTTCTTGAGCGGGATCGCGCTCCCCCCGCCGTGCCGCGTGACCTTCGGCACGGGACAGCCGAAGTTCATGTCGAGGTGATGCACGCCGGCATCGACGAGCGAGCGCGCCATCTCGAACACGTCCTTGGGATCGGTCGCGTAGATCTGCACCGAGCGCGGCGCTTCGTCGGCGTGCGACGAGGCGAGCAGGCGCGTCAGGCGATGGCCGTTCAAGTAGCCGCGCGCCGAGATCATCTCCGACACGTACAGGCCCGCGCCGAACTCGCGGCACAGACTTCGGAACGGGAAGTTCGTCACGCCCGCCATCGGCGCGAGCACGACCGGCGGATCGACGACCAGCGGTCCGATCGAGAGCGCGGCGAATTCGGCCGGGCCCGCGAGCGGAACGTCGCGGTTTTGTGGGCTCGCGAAAGGCCGCGTGCGGCATGGGCAGGCCCTTGCCGTCGATCGCCTTCGAGCCGAGGGGCAGGGTCTGCACGATGCCGTTGCCGGTCTCGCGCTTCGCCTCGCGAATGCCGCCGACATCGTCGTACGCCACGCGCAAGTCGCCCAGCGCGGTCTTCACGACGTGCAGTGCGTCCGTGTCGAGCCGCAGTTCCCAGGGGATGATGGCGGGCTCGTAGTCGTCGAAGGAGAGCACCTTGAAGCGGCCGGGGGCCCGCTGGTAGCCGAGCACGAGGAGCCCCGTCGCCGAGCCGCAGTCCACGAACGCGATGCGGTCGTTCACGCTGTCGGTGGCGAGGAACTGGTCGTTCAGGCGTCGTTCGATCGAGAGCTTCCCCGCGACGACCGTGCCTTTCACGCCGATGACCGACAGGCCGCTCTTGATCCTGACTTCGAACTCGGCGAGTTCGCCGTTTTGAAACGTCTGCTGAACCGTGGTCTCCGTCGAAACACCGGTGGCTTCGCCGGGGACGACCACGCGGCCGCAGTAGCAGAGGCTGCCGTCGTAGCGCCGCACGACGGCGTATTTCTCGGCCGAAACACGCGTGCCGAGGCCACGCGTCTCGACGGAGCCCGTGAGCACGACGTCGCCGGCGGGGAGGTCGGGTTCCGCGACCGCGAGCGGCTTCGACAGCGTCTCGCGAACGCGTGCCTGCGTCGCCTTCAAGGCCTCGACGCGCGCGTCGAGACTCGCGCGATCGAGGGCGATTCCGCGCACGACCACGCCGGCGGGGCGGTACAGGTTCTCGAGCTTCTCCAGAGGATCGGCGGCGGTGATCACGAGGTCGCCGATCTTCCCGACCTTGATCGTCCCGCGCTTGCTCGCGCCGATCGTCTCGGCCGCCGAAGCCGTCGCGAGACGCACGAGTTCGGCGTCGCCGAAACCCGCTCCGCGCAGGAGCGACAGTTCGTCGAGCAGCGCCGTGCCCGGAAACAGCCACGGATTCGGCGATCCGCTGCCCGGGACGATGCGGCATCCGTGCGCACGCAGCGCGGCGACCAGTCTGGCCTGCGCCGCGACGACCCGCGCTCCGTTCGTGAGGAATTCCTTGGTCGCGAGCTTCGACCGCAGCCCGAGATCACGCGACCACGTCTCGGCGTAGAAGGGCGACAGGGAGTCGAGCAGCTTCTCGGAATCCCGCGGCGCGAGCAGCCTCTTCGCGTACACCGCGAGCGTCGGCGTGATGGCAAGGCGCTTCGAGCCCGCCTGCTTCGCGATCGCCTCGATCGCCTCGGGGGTGAGCGCCTCCCACGCCGTGCCCGGCGGCAGGAAGGCGTCGAGGTGGTAGATGCCGTCCTGCCCCGCTTCGAGGACCTGATCGAAGGACACGCCCTTCGGCAGCGGCCCCCAGACCTGCATGTGCCGCGCGTGCGCGAGTTCGAGCACCTTCTTCCACGGCTCGAGCGCGAGATGATTGTGGAACGACAAGTAATCGACACCGTCCTCGAACATGCGCGGCAGCTGCCGCTCGACGTCCGTGACCGAATCGAGCAACACGACCGAACGCGTCGCCGGCGGCGACCCGTCGATGACCGCGCCGGCGCAGAAGATCCACGGCCCGGGCGAACGATCGCGCACGTTGCGGTCTCTCTCGGCCAGGATGCGCGTGTGCTCGTTGCCCGTGTCGCGCACCAGCGTCACGCCCGCCGACGTGTACAGCACGTCGTGGTCGGGGTCGAGGTTCACGAATCCGTCGATGAGCCCGGGGATCACGTGCATGCCGACCGCGTCGACGGTCGCTGCCCCGCTTGGAATCGCGACATCCGGTCCGACGGCCGTGATGTAGGCGTTCTCGATCAGGACGGTGCCGACGAACGGCTGCGCGTCGGGCTCGAGCGTATGGATGGTCCCACCGCTGATCGCGACGGTCTGGAAGAGGAGGAAACTGAGGCTCATGCGCGGTGTGCTCGCGGGGTTCGGCCGGGCCCAGCCGCAGTCTACGCGCGCGAACCGGGTTGGTTGACGCCGGTTTTCGCGGATGTTGGCGCCGGTGTGCCGCGTTTGGCCCCGCCGCGGCTATCCTTTTCGCCCCCATGACCGAAGTGATGCCCCGCGTGAAGCTCTCGACCGACCTGCTCTCGGCCGGTCCGTGGATCTTCGGCCGCCAGGTGGCGGACGACCGCGAGCGCCCGAGCGACGGCTCCGTCGTCGAGGTCTACGACGGGTCGGAGCGCTTTCTCGGCCACGGGCTCTACAACCGGCGCAGCGACATTCGCGTGCGCCTCTTGTCCCGCGGCAAGAAGAGCGAACTGCGCAACGTGCGCGACTTCCTCCTGCGCACCCTGTCGAGCGCCGACCGCCTGCGCCGCAAGACCCTGAAGCTCGAGAGCGTCACCGACGCCTACCGCATCGCGCACGCCGAGGGCGACGATCTGCCGGGCCTGATCGTCGACCGGCTCGGCAACGTGCTGGTGTGCGAGCACCACGCGCTCGGGTTCTGGAACCTGCGCGCGGACGTGGAATGGGCCCTGAACCAGCTCTATCCCGGTTTCGAGGTCGTGCACCGCGTGCCGGCGAGCGCCGCGAAAGCCGAGGGCTTCGAACCGAACGAACCGCCGCGCGACGTCGGCGAGGTGCGCATCACCGAGAACCAGGTCGTGATCCCGGTGCGGCCCGGCGTCGGTCACAAGACCGGGTACTTCTGCGACCAGCGCGACAACCGCCTGAAGGTCGCACAACTCGCGCTCGGTGCCGACGTGCTGGACATGTGCACGAACACGGGCGGATTCGCGCTGCAGTGCAAGCGTCTTGGGGCACGTTCCGTCCGCGCCGTCGACCTGGACGAGGTCGTGCTCGAGCGCGCGAAGGCCGCGGCGGAGATCAACCGCCTCGACATCGAGTTCGTGCACGCCGACGGTTTCAACGTGTTCCGCGCGGTCAAGGCGTCGCGCGAGAAGCCGAACCTGATCGTCCTCGACCCGCACAAGCTCATCCGCGGGCGCGCCGACGACGAGGAAGGCTTGCGGCGCTACCACGATTGGAACACGCTCGCCCTCGAAGCGATCCGGCCGGGCGGCATCGTGGCGACCTTCTCGTGCTCGGGCGCGCTGGAGTTGCCGGCATTCCTCGGAATCCTGTTCCAGTCCGCGCGCCGGGCCGGACGCGAGATCCGCCTGCTCGAAACGCTCGGCGCGGGCCCCGATCACCCTCAGCGACCCGACTTCAGCCGCTCGCGCTACCTGAAGGGCGCCCTGCTCGCCGTCGACTGATCGGCCGAAGCTGGAACCGGAGGCGCGCTTAGTGCATCCTCTTCGGCCACCGATCCGCCCTCGCGACGAGCAGAAGAGCTCCGCGAGGGCGCGTCCGTACGAGACGAACGAATTTGGCGCAACTTCGAAACGAGTCCTCCATGAGCCTGATCCAATCCGTCGCGCAAGAAGACTGGCAGGAGTTCGACGATTCCTGGAGCGAGATCATGCTCTCGGAGGGACCGATCGACGACGTGCTCGCGGCGTTGCGCGTGGTCGCCGAGAAGAAGCGCATGCCGCGTTGCATCCCGCAGGTGCGGCAGCACGCCGAGATCCTCGGCAAGGCCGGCCGCGATTCCGAAGCAGCGCGTCTGCTCGGACAGGCGGTGACCTCGGGTGGCGGCGCGGGTGAGCTCGGGAGCATCCTGTACGAGCACGCGCAGAAGGCCTGGGGAACGAAGCCCTACTGGAGCAAGTACTCCGAGATCGCCGGCATGCGCGCCGACAACCTCGACGCGCGCCGAGCGTGGGTTTCGTTCGAACGCCTGCTCGGGTTCGACACGGGCAAGCTCGTGTTCCACCCGGGTGGCTGGGGCGCCGGGTTGATCACGGATCTCGCCATGGACACCCTCGAGATGGCCGTGACGTTCCAGTCGGGCAAGAAGGATCGTTTCCCGCTGCAAGCCGCGGTCGAGATCTTCGAGCCGCTTCCCGAGGAGGACCTGCGTGCGATCCACTTCCGCGGGCCGGACAACCTCAAGAAGCTGATGAAGGACGATCCGCTCGCCATTCTGCGCGCGATCCTCTCGCGCCACAACGGGCGCGTTTCGACGGTCGGCATCAAGAACGCGCTGATGCAGGTCGGCATCGAGGGCGGCTCGTGGTCGGCGTGGTGGCGCAAGACCCGCAAGCTCGCCGAGAACAGCGAGTGGTTCCGCGTCACCGGTACTCCGTCCAAGGGCGACGTCATGTTGCTCCGCTCGGCGACCGATCCGGTCGAGGACCTGCGCCGGCAGTTGTCGAACTTCACGACGCTTTCGGAGCTCCTGGCGCGCATCAAGAACCAGCTCGTGTCCAAGCCCGAGGAGCGCCTGCGCGAGATGATGCTCGACGTCCTCGAGCAGAAGACCGGCGGCGCGTCCGATCCGGGTCCGGTACGCCTCGCGGCCTGGATGCTCCTGCGCGAGGAACGCGGCGTGACCCCGGAGCCGCTGATCCTCGCACTGCGCACCGCTGCCGCTGAAAAAGCTCCGGCCGACACGAACAAACCGCCCGCGATGTGGGCGTTGTTCCAGTCGCTCCAGGGCACGCGCGAGCAGGAACGCTGCGTGGGCCTCCTGCAGGAGGTGCTGGGCGAAGGCTGGGTGGAGGACGCGCTCTCGAACCTGCATCACGCTCCGGGCGGCATGACCCGGCCGCTGGTCGACGCGCTGCTCTCGGCGGGCAAGAAGGCCGAGCTGGGCAAGATCTACAACGAACTCCTGAGCCGTCCGTTGCGCGCGCCCGAGGTGTTGATCGCGCTCGCCCGCCACGGAGAAGCGCACAAGCTCACGGGCAAGTTCCCGAGCGATCTCTCGCGCGCCCAGTCGTTCCTCTCGCTCGCCACGAACCTGCACGTGAACCGTCGCGGCGACGCGGCGAGCGCGCGCGCCCAGACCAAGCTCACCGAGCTCCTGATCAAGGGCAAGGAGCCGCTCATCCGGCGCCTGCTCGCAAACGTCGAAGGCGATGCGATGATCTCGGTGCAGCGCATGATCCAGCGCGGCGTCGACGAGGATCTCGACGCCGTCGTGACCGACATCGTGATGCGCCAGACGCCGACCGCTGGTCGCCCGGGCCAGATGTTCTGGGACAACGACCGCATCTTCACGACCAAGTTCGGCCTCGAGAAACGCAGCCAGGAGTTCAAGGAACTGCGCGAGGTCAAGATCCCTGCGAACCAGGACGCGATCGGCCGCGCTGCGGCGCAGGGAGACCTGTCCGAGAACGCGGAGTGGGAAGCCGCGATCGAGGAGCAACGCACGCTGACCGGCCGCGCGATGGAGATGCAAGCCGAACTCTCGCGCGTGGAGCTCATCGAGAACGCGATCCTGCCCGAGGACATGGCCTGCCCGGGCACCGTGGTCCGCTACCGGGACGTGCACAGAAACCGTGAGAACGAGATC
>JBGATY010000197.1:0-6874 GCA_044228955.1 Planctomycetota bacterium
CGCCGCCCAGGTCTTTTCCGCTCCGGCCGCGCGGAGAATCGGCCGATGCCGGATACCCTGCCCGCTCCCCACGCGATGTCGTCCGCGGTAGAGATCTCGGTCGTCGTGCCGGTCTTCGACGAGGAGCCCAACCTGCCGCTCCTCCACGAAGAGATCGTGCGCGCCCTGGACGGGATGGGGGCCTCCTGGGAGGTCCTGTACGTCGACGATCGCTCGCGCGACGGGAGCCTGCGCGTCCTGCTCGATCTCTGGAAACGGGACCCGCGCGTCCGCGTCGTCCAGTTCCGTGCGCGCTGCGGCCAGACCGCCGCGATGGCGGCCGGGTTCGAGCACGCGCGCGGCGCGGTCGTCGTGACGCTCGACGGCGACCTCCAGAACGATCCCGCGGACATCCCGCGCCTCGTCGCGGAGCTCGGTCGAGGCTTCGACATCGTCGCCGGCTGGCGCAAGGCGCGGCAGGACGGGTTCGTCCTGCGCAAGTTCCCGTCGCGAATCGCCAATCGCCTCATCGCGTGGGTCACCGGCGTCGGCATCCACGACACCGGCTGCACGCTGAAGGCTTTCCGGCGCGAACTCGTCAAGAACCTGCCGATCTACGCCGAACAACACCGCTTCTTGCCGGCGATGTCCGCCGGCGGCGGAGCGCGCGTGAGCGAACTGGTCGTCAACCACCGCCCGCGCCGCTTCGGACGCAGCAAGTACGGCATCGGCCGCGCCACGCGCGTGCTGCTCGATCTGCTGTCGATCAAGATGATCAGCTCGTTCTCGCACCGCCCGCTCCAGTACTTCGCGCTGCTCACCGCGCCGTTCGCGATCGGCCTCTTCGCCTACATGACCTCGCTCCTTCTCGCCGGACGGCCGGTCGACTTCGACACGGAGTGGGGACGAGTCGCGATGGTCCTGTTCATGCTGACCTTCATGCTGTGCGCGTACTTCGTGATGCTCGGCCTGCTCGCCGAACTCATCGTGAAGGCGAGCGGCCTGCACCGCCCGATGCGCACGCGCGTGCTCGTCTCGGGACCGAGGAGCATGGCGTGAAAACCGACGCAATGACCGGTTCAGAGCCGTTGCCGGAAGAGAAGCCGGAAGCGGGACAGCTCCTGCCCGCGCAGCCCGCGGAGGTGCAGAAGCACAAGAAACAGAAGGCACCGAAGACGGTCGCGCGCGCCGACGTCGCCGCCCCGAAACTCGACCCCGCTCGCAACATCGAGATCACGGTCATCGTGCCGATCCAGACGGGCGACGGTCGCGTGCGCGACGTCGTCGAGGCTTGCGGTTTCGAACTCGAGCGCCTCGGACGGAACTGGGAGTGCATCCTCGTGTTCGACGGCGTGCGCGGCCCGGCCTGGGAACACGCGCAGAGCCTCGCCCGCGAGAAGCCCGGCCGCGTTCATCCGATCGCGTTCCAGCAGCCCGCGGGCGAGTCGACCTGCCTCACGGCCGCGTTCTAACTCGCGCTCGGCTCTATCATCGTCACGTCGCCGCAGTACGTGCAGATCGATCCGTTCGAGTTGTCGCGCATGCTCGCGCTCCTCGACGGCGGAGCGGATTTCGTTTCGCCCTGGCGCCACCCGCGCATCGATCCGTACTTGAACCGGATCCAGTCGGCGCTCTTCAACTGGGTCATGCGCTGGATCATGCACGCGCCGTTCCACGACCTGAACTGCTACTTCCGCGTCTTCAGGCGCGCGGTCCTCGAGGACGTCGCGATCTACGGCGACCAGTATCGCTTCCTCCCGGCGATCGCCCTGAGGCAGGGATTCAAGGTGGTCGAGCTGAAGGTCCGACACCTGAAGGAATGGGGTGGCTCGGGCTTCTTCGGGATCGCGGTGTACGCGCGGCGCTTCCTCGACATCCTCGGCGTCGTCTTCCTGTCCAAGTTCACGCTGAAGCCGTTGCGCTTCTTCGGGACCCTGGGCGGCGTGTGCGCGCTCATCGGTGCGAGCGTGTGCCTCTCGCTGGCCGTCTCGAAGTGGGTCATGCACAGCCCGGGACCGCTGCTCGGTCCGATCTTCATGCTCGGCGCGCTCCTCTTCGTGCTCGGCGTCCAGATCATCGGGTTTGGCCTGGTCGGCGAGATCATCATCTACACGCAGGCACGCAACCTGCGCGAATACCGGATCGAGCGCATCTGGGAGTCGGGACAAAAGCAGCATGACGACGACCCAAATCGAACCGCCGCCCGCAGTGGAGACGACCCGGACGGGGGAACCGGCGGCCCAGGTGGAAGTACGTAGGTTCGACCCGGCGACCGACCGAGCACGTGACGAGTTCGTGCATGGTCTGGAGACGGCGAGCGTGTTCCATCTCGCCGGATGGCGGCGCGCGGTCGAGCGCGTCTTCGGCCACGAACCGCGCGATCTCGTCGCCTGGCGCGACGGCCAGATCGTCGGCGTTTTGCCGCTTTTCTCGTGTTCGTCGCCATTCGGAAAGCGCCACCTGATCTCGACGCCGTACGGCGTGTACGGCGGCCCCGTCGGCGTCGATCACGTCGTGGAGAAGGCGCTCGCGGATGCCGCCATCGCGATGGCGAATGAAGACGGCGTGGGGCGGCTCGAACTGCGCTGTCACCGGGACCCCGGCCTCGATCTCGCGCCGTCGTCGCTGTACGCGACCTTCATCCAGCCGCTGCCGCCGACTCCTGACGAAGTGTGGACGCGCATGCCGAAGCGCGCGCGCGCCGAAGTGCGCAAGGCGATCGAGCGGCACGGCCTCGTGCTCAGCCAGGGGGATTGGTACCTCGACGACCTGTTCGAGATGTTCCACGACTCCAAGAAAGGCCTCGGTTCGCCCGGTCTGCCGAAGAAGTGGTTCAAGGTGCTCAAGGCCGAGCTCGGCGACGCGGCGGTGATCCATCTCGCGCGCACGCCGGAGCAGCCGATCGCGGCGACCATGTCGTTCCTGTTCCGCGACACGATCTACTTCTACTACGTCGGCACGATCCCGGACGCGAACCGCAACTTCAACGCGACCAACTACCTCGTGACGCGCCTCCAGGAATGGGCCGTGGAACGCGGGTACAGGAACTTCGACCTTGGCCGCAGCCGGGTCGACTCGGGGCCGTACGAGTTCAAGAAGCACCAGGGCTTCGAGCCCACTCCGCTTCACTACCGCTACGCGCTCGTGAAGAGTCCGACGCTGCCCACGTTCAACCCGAGCAATCCGAAGACGGAGCGACTGCGGCACACCTGGGCGAAGCTGCCCACGTGGGTGACGAAGCCGCTGTCGTCGGCGCTGATGCGCTACCTGCCCTGAGGCTTGGGAGCGATTCGGTCACGGGCGCGAGCTCTCGCTCGAGACCTGGAGGATCCTGCGCACGGCGCCAGTGATGTCGTCCTCGACCCACTGCGGCGGTCGACCCTCCGCACGCAGGCGCTCGAGTTCTCCCGTGCCCTTGCCCGTCCTCACCAGGATTCCCTGCACTCCCGCGGCACGTCCCGCGTCGAGGTCGCGGGCCATGTCGCCGACGCACCAGGATTGCGTCAGATCGAGGTCCAGCTCGCGTCGGGCTCGCTCGAGCAGCCCCGGCTTCGGTTTGCGGCACTCGCACGCCACGCGGTACTCGCCGACGCCCTCGGTCGGATGGTGCGGGCAGTAGTAGATGGCGTCGAGTCGATCGCCTCGTTCCTCCAGCAGCAGCTGCAGCCGCTCGTGGATCACGCCTAGTTCCCGTTCCGTGATCATCCCGCGCGCCACCGCGCTCTGGTTCGAGTACATCACGACGAGGAAGCCCGCGTCATGGAGCGCCGCCACGGCCTCGCCCGCCCCGTCCACGAGCTCGAGCGCACCCGGGTGCCGGATCCACTCGCCTTCCCTCGTGATCGTGCCATCGCGGTCGACGAACACGGCGCGGCGCGCGTTCTCGCCCATCACTTCGAGCGCGCGGCCGCGGCGGCCGCCGCCTTGCCGGCCGCATCGGCGCTGCGGTCGAGGCGCACGTGGATGCGTCCGGGCGACGCGGTCGCGCGGAACTTGACGGGCACGAAGAAGTCGCGGAAGTTCAGGAACAGCGGGAAATCGAAGGTCTTGTAGCCGACGCTCATCTCGCGGTAGAGGATGGCGTACACCTCGTGGTCGGGCGTGATGAAGCGCGTCTCGGTTTCATAGCCGCGCAGGGCGATGTCGATGCGCTTGTCGTCTTCGGCGTCGACTTCCAGCGTGCAGGGCGTGACGAAGCCCGAATCACGGCGGTCGATCGACACGGTGGCTCCCGGCGGGTCGCTGGACACGACGATTCCGCTCGGGCTCGAAAAGAGCACGCAGCCGGGGGCGAAGGTCAGCACCAAAGAGGCCGCGACCGCGGAGACACGAATTCCCATGAGCGGATTGTCGAAGGTGTCGAAGGGGATGGCAAGGAGACTCTGTTGCCTTCGTCGACCGGCTTTGGAACCTTGCTGAAGTGACCGCACTCGGAACCACGCTCGAACGAGGGGACGCGGAGGCCAGTTCCCGTTCGCGGGCCGCCCGCTTCGTGCTCGCGCTCGCACTCGTCGTGGCCCTCGTGCGCTTCGTGCGGTTGTCGGAGTGGAGCCTCTGGCTCGACGAGGCGCTGACCTGGACCGATTGGCACGTCGGTCTCGAGGGCGGCGAGATCCACAATCCCGCCGGGTATGCGCTCGTCGCCTGGGCCGTGAAACTCTGCGGCGGCACGCCCGACGAATTCGCGCTGCGCATCCTGCCCGCGACCGTGGGTGTCCTGTGCGTGCCTCTCACCTGGTTCGCGTTCCGGCGCTTCGCTGGAGAACTGCGGGCTGCCTGTGGGGCGCTGCTGCTCGCCGCGAGTTCGTGGCACGTGTACTGGTCGCAGAACGCGCGCTTCTACACCTTGGCGCAGGCGTGCACGCTGATCGGGACCGCGATCCTGTTGACGGGATACGTCCGCGGATCCACTTCGCGCGCGCTCCTGGGACTCGCGGTGGTCGCATCCGGAGCAGCGTTCCATCCCTCGGTGGTCTTCCTGCTGTCCGCGCTCGTCCTGGCGCCCTTCGTGCTGCGTGTCCTCGGTCTTCCATTCGACGAGCCGGCGCGCCGCGTGGCGCGGCACTGCCTCCTGGCGAGCCTCGTCGTGGCGTTGCTCGGCGCGAAGTGGGCCTACGATGCCTGGCGGACGTACGTCATCCAAAAGGGCGTGCACGGCGCGGGGGGACTTCAGTTCGAGAACGTTGCCGGATCGGTCGCGCACTACGTCAAGACGACCGGGTTCTTCGTCACGCCCTTGCTTCTCGCCGCGGCGGCGGCGGGAACGTGGTTCGCGTGGAAGCGACGCGAGCGCGAAGGACTGTTCGTCGCCATCGTCGTCGTGCTCTGCCTGCTGGCTGCGCTCGCCGCGGCCATGCTCGTCAAGGTCGCGGCCCAGTACGTCTTCTTCCTCCTGCCCTGGATCCTGCTCCTCGCGTGCATGCCGTTGTCACGCGGAAACGGAGGCGGTGACCAGCCGTTCGGACGCGCGGCGAGCGTGGCGTACGTCGCGGTGCTGTTCCTGCCCACGCTCGTCACCACGGCGCTGTACTTGACCGTCCGTCGGGGAGAGAGGCCGCAGTGGCGCGAGGCCTACGATTGCGTGTGGAACGAACGCCGGGATGGCGATCTCGTCCTCGGGATGCACGCGTCCGTCGGCGAATACTACCTGGCCCCGCGCTCGACCGAATTGCGCTATCCGATGCAGGTTGGCTGGCTCGACTGGTTCCACACCTTCGATGCCAAGACGTGGTCGAAGTACCCGCGACGCGCCTGGTACGTCGTCAACCCCGAGGAATTCCAGGACTGGCTCCCCGAGCACGCGGCGGCGTTCCAGCGCATGCTGCGCGAGGAATGCCGGCTCGTGAAGGTGTTCCCGCTCTACGTCGAGAGCCGCGACCTGTCGGTCTGGGTCTACCTGCGCGAATAGCCCGACCGATTCGTCAGCTGTTGTCGCGGCCCTGGAACTCGCCGTCGACGGTGCTGATCTTGATCTGGTCGCCGGCGACGACGTGCAGCGGCACCTTGACCTTCATGCCGGTCTCGACGATCGCTTCCTTCTTCACGTTCGTGGCGGTGTTGCCCTTCACGGCGTGCTCGGCTTCGATCACCTTCAGCGTCACGCTCGAGGGCAGTTCGACGCCGAGCGCCAGCGCCTCGTGGAAGGTCACGTCGACGACGGTGTTTTCGCGCACGAAGCCCATCTTGTCCCCGACGATCTCGGCGCTGAGCGGGAACTGCTCGTACGTCTCCTGATCCATGAACACGTAGTCGCCGCTCTGCTCCTTGTACAGGTACTCGCACTTGCGCTTGTCGAGGTACGCGACTTCGAACGAGTCCGCGCTCGAGAGCCGCATCGGCGTGACGACGCCCGTCATCACGTCCCTCACCTTCAAGTGGATCACGGCGCGCAGGTTGCCCGGCGTGTGGTGGTGGTACTCCGTGATGAGGAGCAGTTTTCCGTGGTCACCGACGATGACGGTGCCCTTGCGAAGTTCGGTTGCCTTGACGGCCATGGCGGAATCCTTCCGGTCGAGAACGAGGGCGAGCAGGATACGGGCTCGACGCGGATCGCGCCATGCGCGCGTCAGAACTGCTTGCGCTGGCTCGAGGAGGGGATCGAGAGACTCTTGCGGTACTTGGTCACCGTGCGCCGGGCGATGTGCACACCACGCTTGCCCAGCTCTTCGACCAGGTGATCGTCCGACAGCGGGTTGTCCTTGGCCTCGGCCTCGACGATCTGCTTCAGGGTGTCCTTGACGGCCTGCTGGCTCACCATGTCGCCAGAGTCCGATTGAGTGCCGCTGCTGAAGAAGCGCTTCATGTCGAAGATGCCCTGCGGCGTCTGGATGTACTGGCCGGACGCCGCGCGGCTGACCGTGCTGATGTGCACGTGCACGGCATCGGCGATGTCCTG
>JBGATY010000198.1:0-6841 GCA_044228955.1 Planctomycetota bacterium
TGGCGCTCAGCTTGCCCTACCTTCGCTTCTGCTCGTGGCGCAGCCACCGCGCTCAACCCTCACCGCGCGCCGCCCGCCGTGACGACTCGAGCGCAACGTACACCGCCCCCGCCACCGCGAATCCGACGAACCACGCGTACGTGTAGATCGTCTTCCAGGCACTGCCCGGCCCGAGCTCGATCACGTGCGTCTGCGCCAGGAACCCAGGCACGTTCGGCGCGATGCCGAGAAGGAGCGCGAGCAGCGCGGACGGGTTGACGCCGCGGTAGCGACCGTTGACACGATAGAGATCGGGGACGTCGAGCGCCGTGCGTCTCAACATCCAGTAGTCGACGATCATGATCCCCGCGATCGGGCCCAAGAGCGCCGAGTACCCGATCAGCCAGTCGAAGATGTACGTCTCCGGGTTCGCGAGCAACTTCCACGGCATCATCAACACGCCGAGGACGCCCGTGATCAATCCACCGGTCTGGAACGAGATGCGTTTCGGCGCGAGGTTCGCGAAATCGTTGGCCGGGCTGACGACGTTGGCCGCGATGTTGACCGACAACGTCGCGATCCCGACGCCGAACAGCGCGATGATCGCGACGATCGTGCGCGTGAACGCCGAGGCGATCAGCGGTTCGGCGCCGCCGGCACCGGTGCTCGACGTGATGCGCTCGAGGATGAACACGGGATCCCACAACTGCGCCGGATCGACGCCGGTGAACACTCCCTGAGCCGCGCTCGTGACCACGACGCCCATCGCCGAGAAGAGCACCATCGTCGTCGGCAGCCCGAGCGCTTGTCCGAGCATCTGCTCGCGCTGCCCGCGGCCGAAGCGCGTGAAATCCGGGATGTTGAGCGAGAGCGTCGCCCAAAACCCGATCATCCCCGTCAGCGCCGGCACGAAAACAGGCCAAAACTCGGCCAGATTCGCGAACTTCGATGGCGCGTGGAAGATCGGCCCGAGTCCGCCGGCGCGGTTTGTCGTCCACCACACGAGCCACGCCGCCAGCACGAGCACGATCGGAGCCGCCCAGTTCTCGAACACACGCACCGCGTTCATGCCGCGGTAGATGATCCAGATGTTCATCGCCCAGAAGATCGCGAACGTGATCGCGCTCGAGATCGAAAGCCCAGCGATGGACGCCGCACCACCGATGTGCGCGAACTCCGGCCACAGCGCGACCGCAAACGTCTTGATCGCCGCTCCGCCGATCGAGCATTGGATGCCGAACCAACCGCACGCGACGATCGCGCGCAAGATCGCCGCGACGTTCGCGCCGCTCGTTCCGAACGAAGCACGCGCAACGACGGGAAACGGAATCCCGTACCGTGTTCCAGCGTGCGCGTTGAGCAGGATCGGCACGAGCACGATCAAGTTGCCGATCAGGATCGTGAGCAGCGCCTGCCACCAATTCATCCCGACCGCGATGAGCCCACCGGCCATCATGTACGTCGGTATGCAATGCGCCATGGAGATCCACAGCGCGGCGAAGTTGTACGTGCTCCACGTGCGCTGCGCCGCGGGAACCGGCGCAAGATCCGCGTTGAAGAGCGGACTGGCCGTGACGTCAGCGGGCAGGTCGGCGTGCGTCGAGGGGGCGCGCATGCCCGAGCGAGTCTACGTTCCCTTGCGCAAAATCACGATCTTGACGGTGTTGAACAGGATCGAGAGGTCGAAGAGCAGCGACTGGTTCTTGATGTAGAACAAGTCGAACTGCAGCTTCTGCACCGCGTCCTCGAACGTGCTGCCGTAGCGGTAGTTGATCTGCGCCCAACCGGTCAACCCGGGCTTCACGATGTGGCGTTGCTTGAAGTAGGGGATCTTCTTCGCCAGGTCGTCGACGAAGTGCTGGCGTTCCGGCCGCGGCCCGACGAGCGACATGTGCCCGGCGAGCACGTTGAAGAGCTGCGGCAGCTCGTCCAGGCGCGTCTTGCGGATGAACTTGCCCGACTTCGTGATGCGCGGATCGTCCTGCGTCGCCCACACCGGCCCGGACAATTTCTCGGCGTCGGCGCGCATGCTGCGGAACTTGAACAGCGTGAACGGCTTGCCGTCGCGGCCGACGCGCTCCTGCATGAACAGGATCGGACCCGGCGAGTCGAAGCGCACGAACAGTGCCGTCGCGATCATCAGCGGCCAGGTGAGGGCCAGCATCACGATCGAGAGCGTGAAGTCGACCGCGCGCTTGGAGAGCTCGGCCCACGGGTGGCGCGAGAAGCCCTCGTTGAAGATCAAGTACGACGGTCGCAGGGCCTCGACCGCGATCTTGCCGGTGATCTGCTCGTACACCGACTCGTACTCGCGCACGCCGACGCCGGCGAGCCGGCACTCGAGCAGGTCGTCGACGGGCACGTTGTTGCGGCGGTTTTCCATCGCGACGACGACGAGGTCGACGTCCTTCGCCTCGACGAGTTCCAGCATCGTTCGCGGCAGAGCCTCGGCCTGTTGGCCGGGCGAGGCCTCGCCCGCGATCGGTGCGAGCGAGAGCAACTGCATGCGCAGGTCGATCTCGCTCTGCGCGGCGGGCGCCAGCTTGTCCGGCGCCTGCGCCGCGATCGCCGGGGCAGATCCCGTCAGGGCCGCGGCCGCACCGCCATCGCGGCGCTCCGGACGCCGTGTGCGCTCTCCGACTTCCGACCAGGCGTGCCGCACGCGCTCCGTCGAATCGCGCGTCGCGGTGCGCGTGTTGGTCTCAGGCAGGATCCCGACCAGCACGAAGCCTGCGTCCGGGCGCTCCAGGATCTCGCGCCCGATCTCCCGCGCCGTCTTCCCGCCGCCGAGGATGAGCACGCGCTCCCCGAACTCGACGCGACGCAGCAGCCAGTGGAAGATCGCTCGCCAGTAATAGAGCACCGCAAACGACGTCAGCATCGCGAAGACGAGCGTCTGCACGCGCATGCCCAGGGACAGGGGCGGGAAGTCGAGGATCTGCTTCAAGCCCCACACGGACGTCAAGCCCACCGCGAGGAGGGTCAACACCAGCGCGGAGCCGGCCGACTCGACGAACCTGCCGGCGCGGTCGTAGCGACTCCCCGAGATGCGCACGTCGTACAGTTCGTTGAACGCGATCGCGATCTGCGACAACACGGCCAGGAGGAACGCGCTCGTGATGCAGCGGAACAGCGCGTCGTCGACGGAGAGGGCCGGGATCGCGTTGTTCAGGAGCTCGCGCGTGCGCTCCGACGGCTCCCAGAGGTGCGCGCTCGTCCACAGCCCGATGACGAGCGTGAGGAGCACGGTCTCGCTCAGGATGAGCAGAGCCTTGCGGATCGGGAGGTAGTGACGGAGGACGCGCAGCATCGAGTGCCGGTCCGTGGGACGCCGGCTTGGACCGATATTTCAGATGGGGCGGGTACGAAATCCCATCTCGTCTCCTAGATCGGACGGTTCCGCCTGGGACGTGAAGGGCGGGCGACCCCTCCATCGCCTGGCCGCATTCTATGTCGATTCGTTGGGGTCGCGCTCCGTGAATCGAGAACGTCTTTCCCGCTCTCCGGCCACGCCGCGCCGATGCTCGATCCGCACTGCCCCTGAACGTGCATCGAGGAAGACCTCCACGAGATCGACGCGCGCGCGCGTGCGATGTCCCGACAGGAGCGAGCCAGCGGCACGCCGGAGGCGCGCGGCCTGCACGGATCCGAGTCGACCGTCGGCGCGAAAGCGCGGGGGGGTGGAAGCGAGCGCAGAACCGCGTGGACAAGGCACGGATGCGAACCGCGTGGTCTTCACCTCGACCAAGACGAGCACCGGACCCTCGCGAGCGACGATGTCGATCTCGGCCGCAGACGTGCGCACGCGGCGCCCGAGGATCTCGAACCCGCTGCGGTGGAGAGCGCGCGCCGCCCACTCCTCGCCGAGCGCACCGAGCTCGCGCGCATCCGGGGTGAACCAGCGCGCGAAGTACCGTGGAAACAGGCGCAACGCGAACGCGCGCAGCTTGGGTGCCGCGCGCACTCAGGCCTCGTTCAGGCGTTGTTCGCCTTGGCTTCGACGGTCTTGTCGCTCGCTTCGGCCTCGACCGTCTGGATCGCGGAGCGGGCGAAGCGCATGCGCACGCCGTCGGCCACTTGCAGCGTCACGACGTCGTCCTGGATCTGCACGATCTGTCCGTACAGGCCGCCGGAAGTCATGACCTTGTCGCCCTTGCCGATCCTGGAGAGCATCTCCTGCCGAGCCTTGCGCGCCTTCTGCTCCGGGCGCAGGACGATGAACCAGAACACCGCGATGCACAGGGCGTACGGTGCGATGCTCACGAGCATCCCGGCGATGCCCTGCGGGCCCTGCGGGGTCGCGGGGGCGTCTTGGACGAGGGCGATGAAGAGTCGATTCATGGGGCTTGGCTTCCTTCCGCACCTCGACCGATCCTGAGGTCAGAGGCCCGATCATCGGGAGAAGGGGCGAAGAAGGTACTAGAATCGGCGGCGCGTTTGAAGCCGGACCCCTCCGGCGCGTCTCCATGAAGGAATCCACGCCTCCCTCCACTGCCCGCTTCGTCGTCGCCATGAGCGGCGGAGTCGATTCCTCCGTCGCCGCCTGGATGCTGCGGGAGGAGGGTCGGTCGCTGATCGGGCTTTTCATGCGCAACGGGGTCCACGTCGACGAGAGCGAGTCCTCGAAGAAGTCGTGCTGCTCCATCGGTGACGCTCGGGACGCGCGCATGGTTGCGGCTCATCTCGGAATTCCCTTTCAGGCAGTCGACCTGAAGGAGGAGTTCGGCGCGATCATCCGCTACTTCATCAAGGAGTACGGCCGCGGCCGCACGCCGAATCCGTGCGCGGTCTGCAACCGCGACCTGAAGTTCAACCGCCTGATCACGTTCGCGCGCGAACTCGGCGCCGAGGGCGTCGCGACCGGACACTATGCGCGGCTCGAGCTGGTGGACGGCCGCGTGCACCTCAAGCGCGGCGTGGATCACACGAAGGACCAGAGCTACCAGTTGTTCTCGGTGGCCGAGGAGAACCTGGCCCGGACGAAGCTCCCGCTCGGCGGACTCGAGAAGAAGGCCGTGCGCGCGCTCGCCGAGAAGGCCGGCTTGCGCACGTCGAAGAAGAAGGACAGCCAGGAGATCTGCTTCGTGCCCTCCAACGACTACCGCAAGCTCCTCGAGGAAGCGCAGGCCGAACTGCATCCCGGTGAACTCGTCGACACGGCCGGCAACCGGCTCGGCGAGCACGCGGGCACCGAACACTTCACCATCGGTCAACGCAAGGGGCACAGGATCGCGGCGAGCGAGCCGCTCTACGTCGTCGCGCTCGAGCCCGAGGCGGGCCGCGTCGTGCTCGGGACGCGCGAGGAATGCGGCGTGCGCGAGTTCGACGCGTCGGACGCGAACTGGATCGGCTTCGACGTGCCCGCGTCGGGCGAGTTCGAAGCCCTGGTGCAGCATCGCTACCACTGCGAGCCCAAGCCCGTGACCGTCTCCGTGTCGGGCAGGCAGTGTACGGCGCGCTTCCTGGAGCCCGAACTCGCCGTTACCCCCGGCCAGGGGGCCGCCTTCTACCGGGGCGATCGGCTCCTCGGCGGCGCGTGGATCGACGCGACTCGTCGTTAGAGTGGCGCATGAGCGGCACGACGCAATCCGCCGTGGCGCGCGCGCTCGCGGTCCTCGGCGTCTGTGCTCTCGGCCTGGGTGCCTGGTGGTCGATCCCGAGGGTGAGCGCGGAGGCGAGTCGCGCTCCGCTGGACGTCGCGCTCGTCGACGTCTCGAAGAGCGTCGTTGCGCGCGCGGCGGGAGAGTGGGCGCGCCAGACGGGGACCACCCTCGAGGAATGGGCCGAGGCCAGCCGAGCGAGCGGACACGACGTCGCGCTCGTCGCTTTCGGCCGCGACGTGCGCGTCGCGTTCCCGCCGCAGCCCGCGCGCGCGTTCGTCGCATCACTGCGCTCTTTGAAACTCGAACCCGGGCGCGACATGCTCGAGCGCGGTGCGCCTCTCGGCGCCCTCGAATCCAATCTCGCAGCCGCCCTGAACCTGGCTCGATCACTCGCGTCCGAGCGCCGGCTCGCTTCGATCACGATCCTCGGCGACGGCACCTTCACCGGCCCGGATCCCGCTCGGACCGCGCACGAGCTCGCGCAGGACGGAACTTCCGTCACGGTCCATCGCGAACCGGCCCGGGCGTGGAATCTCGCGCTCGGACCGCTCGTCTGCGCCCGCGAGCTCGAGGCCGGTGCGCCCATCGTCGTGGCGACCGCGCTGCGCGTCGATCGCGGAACGCTGCCGGGCGCCCGCGCAGCGCGTGTCGAATTCGAACTGCGTGACAGCGGCGGAGTGCAAAGGCGCACCGTGAGCGTCGACCTGCGCGACCTCGAGTTCGTCCCGGTCCACGCCGACCTGGGCCCGGCGCGCGCAGGCGCCCTGCGCATCGAAGCGCACGTCTCGTTCGAGAGCCGCGTGCCGGATGCGATCCTCGAGGACGATCGTTCGATGACCTTCGCCCGTTGCGGCGGCTCGCTCGTCGTCGGGCGGCTGAAAGGCGACTCGTCCGCGCCACCGTGGACGCTGGCCGGCCTCGATTTCGTCGACGTGGATCGCGACCGGCTCGCCGCGCAACTGGATGTCCTCGACGCCGTGATCACCGAGGATGTCGCGCTCGGACGCGACGAACAACGGCTCCTCGCGAGCTTCGTTCGCCGCGGCGGCGGCTGGCTCGATCTCGCGGGGTGGTCGTGGATGCGCGCGCGCATGGACACGGCCGAACCGCTCGCCGGCGTGGCGGCGCTCGTCCCCGACGAGGACAGCGCCCGTCCCCGCGACGTGATCTTCCTGATCGACGCTTCGGGCAGCATGGCCGGCGAGCCCTTCGACGCCGTGCGCTCGCGTCTTTCGGCGCTGGTCGACCTGGCTTTGCCC
>JBGATY010000199.1:0-6552 GCA_044228955.1 Planctomycetota bacterium
CCATCAATGGTCGCCTGGTTTATGTCTACGCCCAGGACTTTACGGTCTTTGGTGGCAGCGTCAGTTGGGCGCACGCCATGAAGATCTGCAAGATCATGGATATGGCCGTCCAAAATGGTGCGCCGATCATTGGGCTGAATGATTCCGGTGGCGCACGCATCCAAGAGGGCGTGGACAGCTTGGGAGGCTACGCACGGTTGTTCGACGCCAACTGCGAGTCCTCAGGCGTTATCCCGCAGCTCTCGGTTATCATGGGACCCTGCGCGGGCGGTGCCGTGTACAGCCCGGCCATCACGGACTTCATCCTGATGGTCGAGGGCACGAGCTACATGCACATCACCGGCCCCGACGTCGTGAAGGCCGTGACGCACGAGGACGTGACCAGCGAGGAGCTCGGCGGTGCCGGCGTGCACGCGGCCAAGTCGGGCGTCGCTCACTTCACGTCGCCGACGGACAAGAGCCAGATGATGCTCTTGCGGCGGCTGCTCTCGTTCCTGCCGCTGAACAACGCCGAGGATCCGCCGTTCGTGCCGACGGACGACCCGCACGACCGCGAGGACGCCGAGCTCGACTCGATCATCCCGAGCGACCCCTCGAAGCCCTACGACGCCAAGCGCGTGATCGAGCGCATCGTGGACCGCGGCTCGTGGCTCGAGGTCCAGCCCGACTGGGCGCTGAACATGATCGTCGGCTTCGCGCGGCTCGGCGGACGTGTCGTCGGGATCGTGGCGAACCAGCCGTCGGTGCTGGCCGGCTGCGTGGACATCGACGCCTCGATCAAGGGCGCGCGCTTCATCCGCTTCTGCGACGCGTTCAACATCCCGGTCGTGACGTTCGAGGACGTGCCCGGCTTCCTGCCCGGAACGGTGCAGGAGTTCGGCGGGATCATCCGCCACGGCGCGAAGCTCATGTACGCCTACGCCGAGGCGACGGTTCCGAAGCTGACGGTGATCACGCGCAAGGGCTACGGCGGCGCCTACGACGTCATGGCCAGCAAGCACCTGCGGGCGGACGTGAACCTGGCCTGGCCCAGCGCCACGATCGCCGTGATGGGCGCCGCGGGCGCCGCGAAGATCATCTACCGCCGCGAGATCGAGAAGTCGGCCGACAAGGCCGCGACCGAGGCGGCGAAGACGGCGGAGTACGAGCGGCTCTTCAACAACCCGTACCGCGCGGCGGCGCGCGGCGTCATCGACGACGTGATCGAGGCGCGCCGGACGCGACCGCTGCTGATCCGCTCGCTCGAGCTCCTGAAGACGAAGCACGAGACCCGGCCGGTGCGCAAGCACGGGAACATCCCGCTCTGAGTCACGAGCGGAGGCAACTCCCCGGCGCAGCGGGACTCGGTTAGGCTCACGCAGCGGCTCCCTCCCCGGGGAGTCGTGGCTTCCATTCCGTTTCGTTCGCGCGGGTAGCCCCATGCCTCTCCCGTCGACGCTCGCCTGGTTCCTCTTCCTTTCGTTGGTGCGCACCGATCCGGTGCCGCGGACGTCCACATCGGGCTCCATCGCTGAGCTCGAGTTGCGCGTGTCCACCGCGGAGGCTCGCAGCGACTCCAGGGAGATCGTCGCGCTGTCGGACGCGCTGGGGCGGCTGCATGCGGCGCGGGGAAGTCTCGATGTTTCGCGGTCCTGGTTCGACTCCATGGAGTCCGCCGCGTGGGCTTGCGCCGACCTGCGATCGATCGCACGCAGCCGCCTGGCTCGCGCAGAGCTCTGTGCTCGTTCGAAGGACGAAGCGAACCGCGGGGCAGAGTTGGACGAGTTGTCCGAGGGCTGGCTCGGGCTCGCATCCCCTGAGGTCCGGTTCGAGGGTCGCCTGTTGCGCGCGCGTGTGGCGCTGGCCGCCGGGGACCCCGCCAAGGCCTCGGACGAACGGCGACTGGCATTCGCGGAGGCCAGGTGCCGCGACGCCGGCGCGACTGTGGATCACTGCGTGGAACTGGCCGACGTCGCGCTGGCAGCGGGTGACATGGACCTGCACGAAGAGGTGCTCCAGACGGCCATCAGGACCCTGAGGGGAACGGGCGACCGAAATCGCCTCGCCCGTGTCCTCGCGCAGCGCGGGCTCGCGCTGCAGCTGGCTTCGGACTACCGCGAGGCGCTGCGGACGTATCAGGAGGCGTTCGATCTGCAGCCCGATCAGGACGAGATCGCGTCCATCCTGGGTGCGCTGTCGGCGCTGAAGGAGACCTTGGGGGATCTCGAGGGTGCGCTCGCCGACCTGGGAGCGGCCCAGGCGCACGCGAAAGCACTCGGCAAGACCGAGAACACAGGGCGCTTCGCCACGCTGGAGTCCAATCTCCTCTTCAAGTCGGGCGACGTCGCCGGTGGCCTAGCTGCCGCGCGCCGCGCCGTCGACTGGAACGAGCGGAGTGGCGAGCGTCGAGAGCTCGCGGAGTCTCTGACAGCGCTGGCCAACTGTCTGGATTCACTCGGCCGCTACGAGGAATTGCGTTCGATCTCGGCACGGCTCATCACTCTGGCCAAAGACCTGGGCAGCGACGCACTGGGTTCGACCGCTTACTACTACTCGGCCATGTGCGCACCCATCGCGGAGCGGATGGAACTTGTGGAGAAGAGCATCGACCTCGCCCGTCGGGCTGGTCACGGGGAGTCGGTTGCGACTGCGCTGGGGCTGCGGGCATGGTTCCTGTGCGAGGACAAGCGGTTCGGAGAGGCGATCGAGGACGCCCAACGCTCCGCGGAGTTGCTGGACGACCTGAGGTTGGAGTCCAACGCGCTCCGGGTGCTGGATACTGCGGTCGTTGCCGCCTTGGATTCGGGAGACTGGCATCGCGCGGACCGGTTGATATCCGTCGTCACGCGGCGGCTGGAGGAAAGCACCCTCGGGATGGGCGCGCGACCCGCGACCACGGACCTGGCCGTGGCATTCGGGTTCTTCGAGCTCACGTCCCAGGACCTCGTTGCGTTGCGCGTCCGCGCGAATGCGGACCCTGAGGCCGCAATCCGCGATGGGTTCCGGAGAGTCGGCCTGTTTCGCTCGCGCTCGCTCCTGGCTGCGATGCTCGGGCGGAGGGCCGACTCCGATCCAGAGGCAGAGGCCCGCACCGAGTCGGAGCTTCAGGCTGCTCAGCAACGCTGGAACGCTGCGATCACGGCTCTCGCCGCGGCTCGCGGCCAGCCCGATGCCGAGCTCGAGGCACGATTCCTGGAGGTCCGGACTGCGCGCAGGCAGCACGAGCTGGCGCTGTCCCGGAGGATGGACGAGGTGCGCGCGAACTTGCGCGCCTACGACCCGTTCCGAACCTCCGTGGAGGACGCGCGCAGCCTTCTGCCGGGTCCGAATTCCTCACTGATCGTCTTCGCCGAAGGTCGCGAGAACCTCTACGCCTACGGCCAGCGCGAGGGGCGATTGGTCTTCGTCGATCTGGGTGCCAAGGCTCCACTGACAGCCGTCGTGACGCGCGTGCGCGCGACCCTCGCGCCGACGGCTGCGGGAGAGGACACCCAGCAGATCTTCGCGACGCGCGGCGACCTCGACCGAGCCTGCGAGGAACTGCACGAGCGCCTGACGCGACCGGTCCTGGCGAAGCTCGGAGAGGGCGTCGATCGGCTCACGATCGTC
The DNA here is from genome assembly GCA_044228955.1 of Planctomycetota bacterium. Classification (GTDB taxonomy): domain Bacteria; phylum Planctomycetota; class UBA1135; order UBA1135; genus JAEUIA01. The sequence goes on from JBGATY010000199.1 coordinate 3,589, forward strand.
CCGAGCCCCATGTTGCAGGGCTTCTCCTTCGACGCGCTCGTGGTCGGACGCGAGCCCCCGGAGCCGCAAGCCAGCGTGCAGCCGGCCGGAGCCTCGAGCCTCGCCGTGGCAGGCCGGGCCGTGTATTTCCTGGAGCGCTACTCGACCAGCTACCTGCCGTCGGTGCCGACGGGCATCGAGCTCGCGCGGACGTCGCATGAGGCCAAGAGTGTGCACCCCGCGCTGGTGCTGGGCGATCCGGCGTTCACCTTCGCCGTTCCAGCGTCGTCCGCGCGCGGAGCGGAGCGTCACTACGAGCGCCTGCCGAAAGCGCGCGAGGAGGCGGTCGACGTCGCGAGTCGGCTCGAGGATGGTCAGGGGAATGAGCGCGACGCGCGTGCCGCAGATCGTCTGGATCGGATCCGCCGCGGAAAGGGGGCCGATCCCGACGGTCCCTGGAAATCGGAGCGCGTCGAACTGCGCGTGGGCGAGAAGGCGACGCGATCCGCCTTCCTCGAGCTCGCGCCGGCCGCGCGATTGTTGCACGTCGCGACGCACGGCGTGTTCGTCGCCGACGACTGGAACTCCACCGGGCTGGTGTTCGCACCGGATACCGAGGGGCGCGCGCTCCTGACCCTGAACGACATCCTCGACATGCGACTGGAAGCCCAGATCGCCGTGCTCGCGGCCTGCGACACCGGGATCGGCGATCCGATCCTCACGGAGGGGCCGATCTCGATGGCGTGGGCGTTCTTGCACGCTGGCGCGCACGGCGTCGTCGCCTCGCTCTGGAAGGCGGACGATGCCGCCGCGCACGACGCGATGGTCGCCTTCTACGAGGGCCTGCTGGAGCGGGGAGAGAGCACTTCGGTCGCGCTGCGCAATGCGAAGCTCGGGATCCTTCGATCGAAGGATCGCGGGTTGGGGACGCCGAGTCGCGAGGTGCTGAATGGCGAGAGCCCACAGTCGCATCCGCGGCTGTGGGCTCCGTTCGCCTACTTCGGCTCGGGCAATTAGGAGCCTGCGCTACAGGTCGAGTGCGCAGATCCTGGAAAGCCCCATCTCGCATCGGCTCACCGGACTCGTGATGCGAACCACGGCCGTGCGTGTCCCCACATCATGATCTGTGATCCAGGCTCGTGGGCCTCGGCTACTGCTTGAAGTAGTAGGGGACGGGTGTCGCCGCCTTCTTCGTGGAGATGTCGTATCGGACCAACTTGCCGGCCAAGGAGTTGACTCCGGGATCTGCCCCCATGTCGGTGGTCCAGACTTCGGTGACGCAGAGGTACCAGAAGTGCGTCATGCCCGCGACCAAGTCGACCTGCTGGCCCTCGACGTCGATGCTGAAGAGGCTGTCGTCGCTCTTGTCTGCGATGCTGTTGGTCACGTTCGTCTTCAGGCTCACCAGGGATGTTGGCTTACTGTCCGCCGAATTGGAGAAACCGTAGTAGACAGCCATGTGCAAAGCGCCTGGTGCCGGGGTTTCCTGGGGATCGACCGACAGGACCCCGCGGAACGTGGCTTTGCCTGCCACATCGAAACTCACCGAGGGCAGGCGATCAGGCCGGGCGGGCGGCACGGTGGCCGCAAGGAGCCTGCCGCTTGGCGCGAACGAGGGACCAAACTCGTAGGCGAAGTGGGCCACCACCACCCCGTTCTGCATGGTCGTATTGAAGATGCGGAGATCGAAGCTGCGCACGAACGTCTCACCCCAGTAGCTCTCGTACAGCTCCGCGATGACCACATGGTGCGGCTTCACGATGGCCCACGTTTGGGTGTCCGTGATGTCCCAAGTGGCCCCCTGCTTCGAGATCATGTCATCGACCTCGATCTCGCCGGACTGAAACGCGTCACCAGGAGCGAGGCTCAGGAGGTCGATCGCGTTCACAGTATCGGCGACCGGGAACTCGTACAGGCGATATCCGACGACCAGCCCTTCTGCGACTCCCTTCTCGAACCCGAGCTTGTCGGCGAACTTGATGGTCCCCGGCTGCCCACCCGCGCTCGGCGCGAAGGTCACGGACGGGACCTTCGTGGGCTTCGCGAGCTCACCGAGCTTGTCCTGACTGTGGAACGTGGGGGACGGCCTGGCGCTATTCGTCGCGTCCGACGCGCAGGCGACAAGGACGACGGGGGCGAGGATCGAGAGCAGCGTGAGGCTGGCTTTCATTGCGAGGCGGTACTCCATCGGGTCCGAGGTTCGGTCCGAGGCTTGCGATGCGCCTAGCGAACCGGACACCTTCCATTCCTCCTACGCCGTCTGGTCGCGTGCGCTAGCGAGAATTCTGTGACGAAACGCATTGTCGATCGACTGCGATCACCGCGAGGACAACGAGCATTCCAGTCCGAGCTAGGAACGTGCGTCCGAGCTCGGGGCCCGCTTGGCGACCTCATGTCCGAGCGCGCTTGCGTGCCAGGACTGGGGATGTCAACTCGGATGGTGGCGTCATCTTCCGACCCACACGCCGCTCCGCGACGGGCGGATCGGGCGGGCGAGTCGAGACCGGCTGCGTGGGGTTGCAGTCGTCATCGGGCGCGATTCTCACGGCTCGCGGACCCGCCGCGCAAGTCGAGGGGGGATGGCAATGCGCATGCCGGATGCAGGGTCGCCGCGGTGCGAGGACCAGCGACCAGCCAGATGCCCGAGCCGTGCCGTGCGCCGGTGCTCCAGGCGAACGGCCTCCGCGATGTGACAGAGGCGCATCCGCGACGAAGAACCCGGCGCGCGATGCGAGTACTCTTGCGCGCCCCATGAACTCCAGGACCGCCCTCGTCACCGGCGGCAACCGCGGCATCGGGCTGGCGGTGTGCCGTGGGCTCGCGCGGGCCGGATTGCGCGTCGTCCTCACGGCGCGTCGCATGGAGGACGCCGCCGCGGCCGCGCGCGTACAGGTTGTCGAGTACCACAAGCCGGGCGCCGCTGCGCGCCGACGCTTCGATCAGCGCGCTCATGAACCGCGGCAGCTGGTCCTGCCACGCGCGCAC
>JBGATY010000199.1:6562-6818 GCA_044228955.1 Planctomycetota bacterium
GCGGCGCGCGAGCTGCGGAAGGACGGGCTCGACGTCGTCGCCGAGGAACTCGACCTCGCCCGCGAACAGTCCGTCCAGGCCTGCGCGGCGCGTCTCGAGGAGTCCGGCCGTGCGATCGACGTGCTCGTGAACAACGGCGCCGTCCTCTTCGACGGCGACGTCCTTTCGACACCTGCGGAACAGTTCCGGGCGGCGGTCGATGTCAACCTGCTCGGCGCGCTGTGGTGCTGCCGCGCGCTCGTGCCGGGCATGATCG
>JBGATY010000019.1:0-31601 GCA_044228955.1 Planctomycetota bacterium
GGCGGTCGTCGGGGCGGCGTAGAGCTGGTTGAGCCAGACCTGAGTGCCCGAGCAGCGGCCTTGGATGATGTCGAGGTCGCCGTCGTTGTCGAGGTCGAACACCGCGCAGTCCCAGGTGCCCTGCAGTTCGCTCACAGGCATCCCCACCGCGCCCTTCCAGCCGCCCGTGCCAGACTGCTGGGCTTCGAGGCGCAGCTGGATGTTCGCGCCGACCGCGCCACCCGGATTGTGCATGATTTTCAGCATGCGATTGCAACCGGAGAGATCGACGTCGACGTCCGACTGGACCACGTCGATCCACCCGTCGTTGTTGAGGTCCGCGGCCACCGTCGTGCCGGGGAATCCGCCGTCCGTGCTGCCCGTGAGGTAGGAGTAGTTGACGGCCGAGCTGAAGATCACCCGACCGAGCGCGTCATTGCCGGTGTTGTACTTGACGTAGTCCAGGCCGTCGTCGCCAACCACCAGGTCCGGTCGACTGTCCTGGTTCAGGTCCGCGATGTCGAAGTGGTAGGGCGTGGTCGTGGTGACCGTCTGGAACAGGTTGAACGTGCCCGGGCTGGCCGGGTTCTGGTAGGAGATCGAGTCATACGTCGCGGTCGAGAGCGCCGTGTTCTTGATGACGTCCGGGAAGCCGTCCCCGTTCATGTCGCGAATCATCGCGTGCGTGCCGAACGTCGAGAACAGCATCTGCGTCGTCATGCGCGTCTCGAGCGAGTCGATGAAGTTGCCGGCGCCGTCGTTGATGAGCAGGCGGTCGTTCGTGTCGTCGCCCGCGGCTTCGACGATGGGTCCGCCGAGCGGATCGGCTTCGGTCGTGTCGTAGTCGGCGTAGTACAGGTCGACGAATCCGTCTCCGTTCACGTCACCGACGGCCATGCCGCAGATGCGCGGGCCGACGGGGAGATTGGTACCGATCGTGAAGAGCTGCGGCATGCGCGCGTCTTCGTAGCGGAAGCCCTGCCACACGCCGTTGATGGCGCCCTTGTTGCGATAGATGCGCGGGTGCGTGAGCGACTTCGGGTCGCCGACCGAGAGGTTCGTCTGGCCGGTGATCATGTCGAGCCAGCCGTCGTTGTTGATGTCGACGAGTTGCACCTCGCGAGCCGCCACGGCCGTCATCAGGCCGAAGTCACCGGCCAGGTCGGAGTCGGCCGCGAATTGCGCGGTGCGATCGACCAGCTTGCCGTGGTCGTTGATCATCAGGTACCCGACGCGCTTGTTGGGAAGCTGCGACCAGCCCTTCTTCCGCACGACGACGAGGTCGGTCCAACCGTCCTTGTTCACGTCACCCCAGGCGTAGTCCTTCTCCTCGACGTCAGTCGTGATCTGGGTCGCGGTGGAGTTGTCCGGGTTCACGATACGGTTCGTGTCCTTCACGAACGTGACCCAGGCGTTGTTGAACTGCGCGCTCGCCGACGCGGCGGAGAGGCCGGCGACGACGAGTGTGGAGGCTACGAGACGGAACTTGGACATGATCTCTTCTTTCGCAAGGCTCGGCCGCGCGCATGCATTCGCCCGGACGAACCCTCTGGGGTTTTCTTGAGAGGTGTGGAGAGAGTGTTTGGAGAGGTTTGTTGCGAGCTGGGCGAATCAGGGCACGACCACGATCGATTCCGCCTCACTGACGAAATTGGTCGGGCCGACGAGGTAGAAGGCGTGGCTGATCGTCAGGCCCACGAAGCGATTCGTGGGCTTGAAGGTCACGACCGCGCGACCGTTCGAGTCGAGCACGCCCTCGGAGTTCTTCAGGATCGGACCGTTCGGGAAAGCGGTCGTGTACTCGAGGTAGCGGTCGTTGTTGAGCGGGAGCGTGAGCCCGCCCGGGAGCGGAACGCCCGGGGTCGAACCCGACCAGCAGCCCACCATCTTGTATTGACGACCGGCGTTGGCGGGACCCGCGCTGATCACGATGCCGACTTGTTCGTTGCCGGACGGCGACACCGTCGAGCGGTTCGGGCGCACGGCCTGGACGATGACCGAGAGCGGCAGAGCAGTTCCCACGCCCGCGGGGTTGACCTTCCAGAAAGCCGGGCTCGCGCCCTGACCGGCTTCGATCACGTTCGCGAGCAGGTTGCTCGACTGGAGCGTGTACAGTCCGACCGTGTAGGGAGCGGTGAGTTGCCCGGCACAAAGCGTGACCGGCGAACCCTGCTGCGCCACGTTGAGGATCACGGTGCCGTTCGGAGTCGGGGCGACCGTGTTCCGGATCGTGTTCTGACCGCCGCCGACCTGGCGCAGGACGCCACCGACCAGCGTGCCGCCGAAGCCGGCCGGGTTCACGAACCCCTTGGGCGCCGCGAAGTTGTTCATCGGTGCCGTGGTCGGCGACCCGAGGGGGATCAAGGGCCCGCCCGTGAACGAGAGGTCGAGCGAGAAGAGCGCCAGACCTTCACTCGCGCTGTCGGACAACTCGCCTTCGATCGCGAACGGAACCGTCGCGCCCGGCGCCACGCGGGCCACTCCGCCCCAGGGACTGGTCGCGCGGAGGTTCAAATCGGTCGCATGCGCGACACCGATCACCGAGGAGAGAACGACGCCTGTCAACCACACGCTTTTCATGTCAACCGAACTCCGAAGCGAATCTCGAGGGGCAGGTGGAGATCGATCGCGAACCGCGATGCGGGACGGATCGACCGTTGAGAGTGAGAGGAGGCCCCGCTGGAACCTGCCGTGGAAGTGTAGACGATGTACACGCAGTTGGGGGGACGGCTACCGACGGGTTTCGCGGTTTTTGGGCCCGAAAGGGGCCTTCGCAAGGGGCCAAGTGGAACCGGACGCAGGAGTCTTCCGTTCCGGTCAGACCCTTCTTTCGCGGTCGGGCCGCTCGGCTGGGTGCGTACGAAAGGGGTTCCAACCCTGCCACGTGAAGTAGGACGCAGACGGATCGTCGCGGGTTCCGTCACGGACCCTCGCCGATTCGTTCAGGGGCGCTACGCACAAGTCCGGATCATGGATGCACCCGGGCCGGTTCCCTCGAATGAGAAGCCGCGCCGGATGTGCGGCTCGAGCGCACGCTTCGGACCTCCGCGGCGCTATTCTCCGGCCGTGTCCCTCCTGCATGGTCGACCGGTGTCTCTCACGGTCCACGAGATCCGCCCGCGAGCGCGGCAGGTCGCCGAGGAAGCGCAGCACGTGGGCGTGGTGCGAGAGCGCATCGCGGAAGTGGCTCGTGAATTCGAGCCCCCGCCCGGCCCGAGCGCCGTGGGCCGACCTCTGGATCCGGACCTCCGCTACGCCGGCCCCCCTCTCTCTCAACTGGCCTACTGCATCACGCTCGCGGCCGTGCGCTTCGGGTCGGGGTACCACACGAAGCTCGCCAAGCACCCCGGGCTCTCCGTCGGTCAAACTCTTGTACGAGCGCTCGCCGACGAATTCCGACGCAGAGGTCCGCCGACGGCGGACGACCTGACGCTCGTCACGAGCGACGACTGCGCGCGCTGGTTCGGCCAGGACCCCGGCGAACCTGCACATGTCGAACTGATGGACCTGTTCGCGCGCTCGCTGCGCGACCTGGGTCGGATGCTGGTCGAGGACCACTCGGGTAGTTTCGAGGCCTTCGTCTTGGCCGCCGGGGGATCCGCCGCCCGCCTCGTCGAGATCCTGGCGCGGATGCCGTTCTTCGCGGACGTGCAGCGCTACCGCGGACTCGAGATCCCCTTCTTCCTGCGCGCCCAGGCGCTCGCCATCGACCTGGCGCAGACCTTCCAGTTGGAGAGTTTCGGGGCGTTCGAGGATCTGGCAGCACTCGCACCCTCCGCCGACAACGTCGTTCCGCACGTGCTGCGGGTCGACGGCGTGGTGCGGTACGACCGCGGTCTGCTCGAGCGCATCGACCGCGGCGAACCGGTGCCAGCGCACACCGAGCGCGAGGTCGAGATCCGCGCCGCTGCGGTGCACGCCGTCGACTTGATCGCGACGCACCTACGCTCGACCGGCGTGGACGCAACCGACGTGCAGGTCGACACGTGGCTGCGTCTCCGCGGCCGCGATCCGAACTACCGCGCGAAGCCGCGCCACCGCTCGCGCACCGTACTGTATTGACTCCTGACCAGCGCCGTGTCGCGAAGATCCGGGCCTCTCGAGCGGGCTCGCGCCGCCTGTCGATACACTTCGCGGCGGAGACAACCATGCCGTCGATGACTTCTCGCGAACGATTCCTGGCCGCCTGTCGCCGCGAGACGCTCGATGCTCCGCCGGCGTGGGTGATGCGCCAGGCTGGGCGCTACCTGCCTGAATACCGGGCTGCGCGCGAGGGACGCAGCTTCCTCGACATGGTGCACGACAGCGCCGTCGCGGCTGAGGTCACGCTGCAACCGATCCGCCGTTTCGACATGGACGCGGCCGTCATCTTCTCGGACATCCTCGTGCCGCCGGCCGCCATGGGCGTCGCGGTGAACTTCCTCGAGGGCGAAGGGCCCTCGCTCGCGCCGGTCGTGCGCACGGCAGCCGACGTCGAGCGCCTCACCGACTTCGACCCGTGGACGGCGACGCGCTTTCTCGCCGACGCGATCCGGATCGTGCGCCGCGAACTCGGCGCAGGGAAAGCCATCATCGGGTTTTGCGGCGCGCCATGGACCGTGGCGAGCTACATGATCGAGGGGGGATCGAGTCGCAATTTCGACCACACGAAGAAGATGCTGTACGACGATCCCGCGCTCTTCGACTCCTTGTTGAAGCGCATCGTCGACAACTCGATCCCCTACCTCGAGATGCAGGTCGAGGCCGGCGCCGACGTCGTGCAAGTGTTCGATTCGTGGGGCGGAGCGCTCGACGCCGACGTCTATCGCGCACGGATCCTGCCGCACGTGAAACGACTCGTCGCGGGCGCCAAGGCGCGCGGCGTGCCGGTCATCCTCTACGTGAACGGCGCCACGCAGCTGCTCGAAGTCATGGCGGACAGCGGCGCCGACGTGCTCGGTCTCGATTGGCGGGTGTCGCCGAAGGACGCGATCGCGCGCGTCGGCGGGCGCTGCGCGCTGCAAGGAAACCTCGACCCGTGCGCGCTGTTCGCGGCGCCCGCGGTCGTGACGCGCGAGGCGAACCGCGTTCTCGACGCCTTCGCCGCGCAAAAGGGCTACGTGTTCAACCTCGGCAGCGGCATCTTGCCCACGGTGCCCGTCGCGAGCATGGAAGCGCTGTTCGCGACGATTCGCGCGCGGAGGCCGCGGTGAGCGCTCCGCGCATGCAGGCGAGATCGAGCGGGCCGCTGCACGTCCCGCGTGAGCTGCTCACGAAGTACGCGACCTCGGCGCCGCGCTACACCTCGTATCCGACGGCCGTGGATTGGTCGAAGGACTTCGATCCCACCCTCTATCCGGATCTGCTCGAGCGCGCATCCTCGTCGCACGAGCCGTTGTCCGTGTACGTGCACCTGCCGTTCTGCGCGGAATTGTGCCTGTTTTGCGGCTGCAACGTGATCATTTCCCGCTCGCGGCCGCGGATGGACACGTACCTCGACGCGTTGGAGCGCGAGTTCGCGTTCGTCGCCGCGCGCGGTGTCGGCGCGCGCAAGGTGCGCCAGTACCACTGGGGCGGCGGGACTCCGACGCAGATGTCGATCGCGCAGCTCGAACGCGTCCAGGCGGCGTTCAATCGCGCGTTCACGCTGGATTCCGATGCCGAGATCGCCATCGAGGTCGATCCGCGCGTGACGACGAAGGAGCAGATCGCGTGGCTCGCCGAGAACGGCTTCAACCGCGTGTCGCTCGGCGTGCAGGACTTCGAGCCGAGCGTGCAGGAAGCGATCAAGCGTCACCAGAGCGAGGAGCAAACTCGCGCCGTGATCGACGCAGCACGCGACGCCGGCATCCGCTCGATCAACATCGACCTCATCTACGGCCTGCCGAACCAGACGATCGCGAGCTTCGCGCGCACGGTCGAGCGCGTGATCGCGATCCGGCCCGAGCGGATTGCACTGTTCCACTACGCGCACGTGCCGTGGCTGAAGAAGCACCAGAAGGCGGTCGAAACCGACCTCGCGCCGTCCTCGGAGGACAAGCTCACGATCTTCACGCGCGCCATCGACCAGTTCCAATCGGCCGGCTACGTGTACATAGGCCTCGACCACTTCGCGCTGCCGACCGACGAACTCGCGGTGGCGAGCACCGAACGCAAGCTGCAACGCAACTTCATGGGCTACACGACGCGACGAGGTGGGGACATGGTGAGCCTGGGCGTCTCGTCGATCGGAGACGTCTCGGGAGCGTTCGTGCAGAACGCGATGAAGGAGACCGAGTACCTGGCCGCGATCGACGCTCGCGGCTACGCGACGTACCGCGGCCACGTACTCTCGCCCGAGGACGCGCTGCGCCGCGACGTGATCGTGGGGCTGATGTGCAACGGCATCCTGTCGAAGCGCGAGATCGAGACGCGCCACGGCATCGTGTTCGACGAGACCTTCGCCACTGAGCTCGCCGCGCTGCGCCCGCTCGAGTCCGATGGCCTGCTGCGCCTCGAGTCCGACGCGATCCGCCTGACCGACCTGGGCCAGGTCTTCATGCGCAATGCCGCGCTCCCCTTCGATCGCTACTTCGCCGCTCGCGCCGCGCGCGGCGGCGACACGGGCCAGACCTTCTCGAAGACCCTCTGAGTTCCGAGCGCCCCGTTCGGCGTACAGGGAAATTCCTTCCGTACGACGGCCCTTCCTGCACGGGGGCCGTCGGCGCGTTCAGCGGAATCGCGACGCGGGCCGATAGAGCGTTGTCGCTCCTGGAGTCCCGGTCCCTTCGTCGATCCCGCGCGCCCATACCCCATGGACATCGCAACGCTACTCGGTTACGTGCTCGGCCTCGGCCTCATCGTGTGGTCGATGGCGCACGGCGGTGGCATCTCGGGCCTCGTGCTGTTCGTGCACCCTCCGGCCGCGGCCGTCGTGTGCGGCGGCAGTTTCGCGGCGATCCTGATCCACTTCCCGCTTCACAACGTGAAGGACCTCTTCAAGGTCATCCTCAAGAACTTCCTGCACAAGGTCCCCCCCCCGCAAGAAGAGATCGAGCGGATCATCAGCTACGCGAACTTGGCGCGCCGCGACGGATTGCTCGCTCTCGAGTCGAAGCTGCAGGAAGTGAAGGACCCGTTCTTCGCGAAGGGCGTGCAGCTCGTGATCGACGGCTTCGCGGCCGAGACGGTCAAGGACATCATGATCCTCGACGCCGAGGTCGAGAAGCAGCGCCACGCCGTCGGCAAGAAGATGCTCGAGCAATTGGGCACGTTCGCCCCGGCGTTCGGCATGGTCGAGACGCTCATCGGTCTCGTGCAGATGCTCTCGAACTTGTCCGATCCGTCGAAGATCGGCGCGGGCATGGCCGGCGCGCTCGTCGGCACGTTCTACGGCGCGTTCCTCGCGAACCTCGTCTTCCTGCCCATGGCCGGCAAGCTCGACATCCGCGCGAAAGAGGAATACCAGCGCCGCGAACTCGTGATCGAAGGCATCGCCGCGATCCAGTCGGGCGAAAAACCGCAGCTCATCAAGGAACGGCTGAAGGGCTTCCTCTCGCCTGGCGCACGCAAGGCCATCCCGTCCTGATCGACGCGGTATCCACGTGGCACGCCAGAAGAAACAGGAAGAGCACGCGCACTCGGAAAGCTGGCTCGTCAGCTACTGCGACATGATCTCGCTGCTCGTCACGTTCTTCTTGATGATGATGACGTTCTCGACGAGCAACCAGCACAACATGACCGAGGCGGGCATCGGCCTCTTGAAGGGTCGAGGCGGCGTGTGGAAAAACCAGCTCGCCTTCCCGGCCTCGTGCACGATCGATCTGGCGCAGCTGGGAGTGTTCGCGCGCGAACTGTGCTCGTTGAACACCGTGATGGAGGGCGGGCAACCGCTGACGATCAAGCCGATCCAGGACGGCTTCACGATCGGCTTCGACCTGAACTCGTCGTTCGCGCCGGGCTCCGACGAAGTGACGCCACAGTTGCGCGAGGAACTCCTCCACGTCGGCCGCGTCCTCGCGCGCTTCGGTTTCACGGTCATCGTCGAGGGCTACACGGACACGGCCTTCAAGCCGACGCGTTTCTACACGGACGACATCGCGATGGGCCTGTCGCGCGCCCGGGAAGCCGCGGCAGTGCTCCTCGACGGATGCGGACTCGCTCCCGAGCGAGTCTTCGTGTCGAGCTTCGGTTCGCTCCGTCCGCGCGCGCCGAACGAAACGCCCTCGGGACGCGCGAGCAATCGCCGCGTCGAGCTGCGCGTCGTGCCCACGATCAAGCACTCGACGCCGAAACCGCACAACGGCCAGTTCGAGGAGGACAAGCGATGAGCGAGCCTGACGCACACGGTGCGCACGACGCTCACGGCACGGCCGTGGTCGACGCCCACGCTCCGGCAGAGGGAGCTCGAGGGCACACCGACGACAGTCACGCCGAGGCTCACGGATCGGGCGAGCACGGCGATGGGCACGGTGACGGACACGGCGGCGCGCACGGCGGCCACCACAAGAGCCACGATCACGATCATCCGCCCGGCACGCCGCCGTGGCTGATCTCGTTCGGCGACATGATGACGCTGTTTTTGTGCTTCTTCATCATGCTCGTGACGATGGCGAAGACCCAAGACGCCGGACTGATGGCCAAAGGCATCGGTCCGTTCGTGGCCAGCCTCGAGATGAGCGGGAACAGCGGAGCCCTGCAGGGTTCGACGATGCTCGACGGCATCAACAGGTACCGCATTCGCTTCGGACTCGAGCCCCTGACCGAGGAGGAGTGGGAAACGGGCATCGAGGCGCCGCGCAATCCGGGCGACATCGAATCGCTGGTCAAGGATTCGCTGCGTTCGTCCTTCTCCCTGGATCAGCCCAGGGTGGCCTCGTTCGCGGCGGATTCCGCCGAGCTGACGGAAGACGCGCGCCACTACCTCGACCTCATCGCGAGCTCGCTCCGTCCTGGCAGCGGCCAGGTGCTGGTGCTCGAGGGACGCGCCAACGACGCCGGCGAGCGCTTCGACGCGGACGACACCCTGCTCGCCCTGCGGCGCGCCCGCGCCGTCGCGCAGTACTTCATCGAGGAACACGGGTTCATTTCCATTCGCGTCGAACCGCGCGTTTGGGCCCGCCAGACGGCAGGCGCGGACGCGACTGCGAACTGTGTCGATGCCCGCCTCGTCCAACCCATCGAAAACGAAGAGAAGTGATTCAGACCGAAGGACTCATGCCATGGCCGAGAACAAGGAAGTGAAGAAGGACGAGAAGGCCGACGCGGCCGCCGCGCCCAAGAAGAGCAAGAAGGGGCTCATGATCGGCGGTGGCGCAGTGCTCGTCGTCGTGTTCGGCGCCCTCGCGGCGACGATGGCCGCGCCGAAGAAGCAGGCCGAGCGCCATCTGCTCGGCGGCCCGTTCGTGAGCAAGCTCTCCAAGAACGAGATCACGGTCAACCTGGCGGGAGAAGGCAGCAAGCGCTACCTCGTCATGGATCTGAACGTCGAGTACTTCGCCTACGAGGAGAGCTACGTCACCACGCGCCTCGGCACGGGCGTCGCGGCGGCCGGTGGCCACGGCGACGCGCCGGGTACCGGAGATCCGCTCTATCTGGCGATGTTCCAGGATTCCCTGCTCGAGATCGCCGCGCGCAAGACGCGCGACCAGGTCACCGACCAGGCTCAGATCGACGCCCTGCTCGAGGAAGTCCGTGTCGCGGTCGAGCCGCTGATCTTCCCCGTGTGCGTCGGCGACAGCCATGGACAGACGCTGCCCGATTCGAAATCCGGACTGCGCGTCGGCGAGTCGATCGCGGATGCGACGTTCCGAGGCATGCTCCACGAGCACGAAGTCGAGGTGAACACGCCCGCGCGAACGGTCAAACTCGACGATGGGCCGACCGTCGGCTTCCAGGGCACCGAACGCGACTTGAAGGTCGAGAATGCGCAGAAACAGTTCGTCTTCCTCGACGTGACGACGCTCGAGCCCGAGTTCATCGGCAAGGTCCCGATCGGGCTCGGCGGGAAGGTGCGGCGCATCTACCGCAACAAGTTCCTCGTGCAGTAGGCCGTTTCGGAGCGGTGTGTCGCGCACTATCCTGCGTGCGTGACGCAATCGCGAACGGTGATCGTCGGTGCGGGCCTCGCCGGGCTCACTTGCGCCTCTGACCTCTCTCGCGGCGGGGCCGACGTGGTCCTCTTCGAGCGTGATTCGCGGGCAGGCGGTGCGGTCGGCACGCTGCGCCGCGACGGGTTCACGTTCGAACTGGGGCCCAACACGGTGCTCGGATCGAGCGCGGCCTTTCGACGTCTCGTGCTCGACGCCGGCCTCGATGCGCGCATGATCCATGCGCGTTCCGGGAAGCGCTGGCTGTGGTTCCACGGCCGGCTCGTCGGGTTGCCGCACTCTCCGCTCGGCCTGCTCACGACGCCGCTCTTGAGCCGGCGCGCGCGGCGCGTGCTCTTCTCCGAGCCATTGCGCCGTTTCGTTCCGCCCGAGGACGACCGCGAGCCGACCTTCGAGGCCTTCCTCGCCGAACGCATCGGCCTCGAGGCGACCCGCGTCCTGGCCGGCGCGTTCGTGCGCGGCGTGTACGCGGCCGAAATCGACGAGTTGGGGGCCCGCAGCGCGTTCCCCAAGCTGTGGGACGCGACGGTGCGCGGAGGCGGGCTCGTGCGCGGCCTGCTGTTCGGCCGAAAGAAGTCCACGGAGGAGAGTCGTTCCGAGGGACAGCGAATCCCGCGGTCGGCGTTGGTGTCGTTTCCGACGGGATTGGCCGAATTGGTCGAGGCGCTCGAGCGCGAGCTCGGGCCGCGGCTTCGCACCGGCACGGGTGTCGAGCGGGTCGAGCGCCGCGGGCGCGGCTGGATCGTGACAGGCACCGACGGGTTGGGCACGTACGCGGACCGCCTGGTGATCGCGACACAGGCTCCCCAAGCGGTCTCGCTCCTTTCGAACGTGATCGACACGAGACCCTTGAGGGCGATTCGACATGCCCGGGTCACCGTCGTGCACCTCGGGTTCGCGCGCGACGTCGCGTTGCCCGAGGGCTTCGGCTACCTCGTCCCACCCGATGCCGAGGCTCGCGGTTCGATCGCGCCGCGCGCGCTCGGTACCATCTTCGTGTCGAACGTCTTCGCCGGGCGCACCCCGGCGGGCGGGGCATCGGTCGCGAGCTTCTACCGTACCGACGAGGTCGAATCTCTGGACGACACGGCGCTCGTCGGACTCGCGTGCGACGATCTCGCGCTCGCACTGCGTGCCGACCACACACCCACACCCGCCGTGCATCACATCCAACGCTGGAGCGACGTGATTCCCCGACTCGATCCCGGTCATGACCGTCGCATGAATGCGCTGCTCGACTTGCTGCGCGAGCGCGAGCCGACCTTGCACCTCGCGGGATCCTACGTGGGCGGCGTGTCGCTCGATTCCGTGATCGCGACCGGTCGCGCCGCCGCGCGGCAGGTTCGGTCGAGGGAGCGCAACGCATGAACCAGGCGCTTCAGGCCCTCGGCGTCCTGTTGCCGGTGTTGTACGCGCTCTCCGCGCTGTTCCACGGCGTCGTGTTCGCCGGTGACCGCTCGAAGAAGATCGACCCTCTGCGCCGCAACGTGCTCAACGCGACCATCGCGATCCACTGTGCCTGGTTCGTCGTGCGCGCCGTCGAGATCCAGCAGTTTCCGGCGAACGACCTGTGGGCGACCGTCTCGCTCGTCGCGTTCTCGACGGCGCTCCTGTATGCGATCGTCGCGCGCTTCACCGGACATGCTGGATCCGGCGGAGTGACGCTCGGGTTCGTGTTCGTGCTGCAACTGCTGGCGTCGGCCTTCGGCTCGTTCCAGGCGTCAGCCCGGCCGACGGCGATGGGTCCGTGGGCGATCACGCACGTCTCAACGAGTGCGGTTGCGTCGGCCGCGCTCATCCTGTCCGGCGTGCACGGCGTCCTCTACCTGCTGCTCCTGCGCGAGATGCGCGAGCGCCGCTTCGGGGCGTGGTTCGAGCACCTGCCGGATCTCGACATGCTCGCGAAGATGACGCGGCGCGCGGCGCTGTTCGGATTCCTCGGACTCACGATCGGACTGAACGTGGGCATCGGGCTCGCGCACGCGGAGAAGGCGCCGGGGTTCGATTACAAGCACCCGGAAGTGCTGCTTTCCCTCGCCTTGTGGGCGCACTTCGGTGTCATCGCGTTCAGCGAGAAGATCCGCGGCTTCGGCGCGCGGCGCGCTTCGTACGCAGCGGCGGGCGGGCTCGCCGTGCTGCTGCTCTCGCTGCTGCTCGTACTCTGGCCGCACTCGTTCCACTCGGGCCTCTGATGGATCCGCGCACGACACTCACGCTCGTCGGACTCTCGCACCGCACCGCGCCGGTCGGAGTGCGCGAACGTTACGTCGTGAAACAGGAGGACCTGTCCGCCTGTCTCGCCACGCTCCTTCAGGTCGAAGGCGTGAGCGAGGCGTTCGTGCTCTCGACGTGCAACCGCACCGAGGCCATGGTCGTGTCGCCGCGAGGCGTCGACGTCTCGGCGCGCGTGAAGTCGCAGCTCTTCCGCAATCTGCCGGCCGAACAGGTCTACTGCTACGAGGACATGTCCGCCGTGATCCACGCGTTCCGCGTCGCGTCGGGACTCGACAGCATGATCGTGGGCGAGAGCGAAGTGCTGGCCCAGATCAAGCGCGGTTTCGACGCGGCCGAAACGGCCAAATCCCTCGGCACCACGTTGCGCGCGCTCGTCCAGCAGGCCCTGCGCGTCGGCAAGCGCGTGCGCAGCGAAACCGAAGTCGGCCACGGAACTCTGTCCGTTGCCCGCGTCGCCATCGACGTGGCGCAACGCGTGTTCGGTTCGCTCGGCGACGAACGCGCGCTCGTCGTCGGGGCTGGCGAGACCGGCGTGTTGACGGCCCGTCACCTCAAGGAACGAGGCATCGGAGCGCTGGCCTTCGCGAACCGGACTGTGGAACGCGCCAGCGCGGCCGCAATCGAGCTCGGAGCGACCGCGCATGGCCTCGACGAGCTGAAGGGCCTCCTGGCGCAAGCCGACCTCGTCATCGCGTGCATCGAGGGCCAGGCTTCGTCCATCGAAGCGAGCGCGTTCGACAAGCGCGTGATCTCGCGCCGGGACAAGCCGCTGCTCGTAATCGATCTCTCGATGCCGCGCGCCGTGTCCGCCGACGTGGCGAAGCTCGGCGCGAACGTGCTCGTGTACGACCTCGACGACCTCGGACGCGTCGTGCGCGAGAACGAAGGAGGAAGGCGCCGCGCCGTCGAGTCGGCCGACACCATCGTCGTCTCCGAACTGCACAAGTACCTGAGCCTGCGCACGTACGCGACGTTCTCGCCCGCGATCGCCGTGCTGCGCGAGCGCTTCGAGAAGACGCGCGAGGACGTTCTCGACGCCGTCGCCGGCGCCCGCAGCGACCCCCGCGACGTTCAACTGGCCCACGAACTGGCGCGCAAGCTGCTCGACGTCGCGCTGGATCAGATGAAGGAGAGCGCGCGTCACACGCGCTCCGAGGAAGTGCTCGACCGCGAATACCAACGCTTCTTGGAGAACCAGTGAAACTCGTCCTCGCGACACGCGGCAGTCCGTTGGCTCTGTGGCAGGCGAACGAGACCCGGCGCCTCCTGCTCGCCCGTTTTCCGTCCACTGCGGTCTCCCTGCTCGTCGTCCAGAGCGCGGGTGACAAGGACAAGCAGACGGAACTGGCGCGCTTCGGCTTGACCGGGATCTTCACGGCCGAGGTCGACCACGCCGTCGTCTCCGGGGCGGCGCACGCCGGGGTGCACAGCTTGAAGGACATGACGACCTCGCTGCACGCGAAGCTCGTACTGGCGAGCTGCCTGGCGCGCGGGCCCGTCGAGGACGTTCTGCTCACGCGAGACGGATCGCGGCTGATCGATCTCGCGCCGGGTGCGCGCGTCGCCACGGGCTCGGTGCGTCGCGTCGCGACGATCCGTCGCCTGCGGCCCGACCTCGAGCTCGT
The DNA here is from genome assembly GCA_044228955.1 of Planctomycetota bacterium. Classification (GTDB taxonomy): domain Bacteria; phylum Planctomycetota; class UBA1135; order UBA1135; genus JAEUIA01. The sequence continues at coordinate 13,907 of JBGATY010000019.1, forward strand.
GGGCATCCGCGGCAACGTGGAAACGCGCCTCAGGAAGCTCCAGAACAAGGAATGCGACGCGCTGGTCATGGCGCGGGCGGGACTCGAGCGGCTCGGTCTCGTGGACCGCATCAGCGACGTGTTCGACATCGAGCGCTCGCTGCCGGCGGTCGGACAGGGCATCGTCGGCATCACCTGTCGCGTCGACGATTGGGAGACGATCGACGCACTCACCGAAATCGCGCACACGACGTCCTTCGCGGCCGCGCGCGCCGAGCGAGCACTGCTCAACGCACTTCACGGCGGCTGCAACGCGCCGATCGGCGGCCATGCCCGGTGTCACGGTCTCGACCTCGAGTTGCGCGCGCGCGTTCTCTCTCTCGACGGCAAGGAGTGCATCGAGGGTGACGTCCTCGGCGACGCTCGCGAGGCAACCCGGCTCGGCGAGCGACTGGCCGACGAACTACTGAAACTCGGGGCCAAGCGCCTGATCGACGCGGCGAGGTCATCGTGAAGCGCGTCCTCGTCACCGGGCCCGTCGATCGGCGCGCGGAGTACGTCCGCGCCGCTCGCGATGCTGGCTGGGAGCCGATCGACTTCCCCCTCGTCGACGTCGTCGACAAGCAGGTCTCGCCGCGCGACGTGCTCGGCGATGATCCCGCCGTCGATTGGATTTGCGTCACGAGTTCGAACGCGTTGCCCTTCGTGGAGCGCGCCCTGGCGGAATTCCCGATCCTCGCGCGCGTCACCGCGGCAGCGGTCGGCGAACGCACGACCGACGCACTGTCTCGGCTCGGCTGTTCGATCGCGTTCGAGGCCTCCGTGAACGCCAAGGAACTCGCCGATCGGGTGCTCTCGCGCTCCTCGCCCGAGTCGCGCGTGCTGTGGCCGCACGGCGATCGCATGGACGAGTTGGCGCGCCTCCTGCGCGCGCGCGGCCTGACCGTCGTCGATCCGATCGTGTACGAAACGCGGACCCGCGAGGATCGTGAAGTCCCCGCGGCGGACGTGGTCTTCCTGGCGAGCCCGTCGGCCGTCGCCGCCTGGCACGAGCACGACGCGTTCGAAGGGTCCCCGCGCCTCGCGATCGCCATCGGCGCGACGACGCTCTCGGCCTTGCACGCGGAACCGGAGGCACGTTTCGAGCGGCTGATGGCCCTTGCCGCGCCGACGCCAGAAGCGTTCGCGGATGCGCTCGCCCACGTCGATCTCGACGTCTAGCAGCGACACGGACAGCGGCTCCGGCTACCCTCTGCGGCCCGAAAGCGAGTTGACAATGAGCTACTCATCCTCGAAAGGCATGACGCCCGGTCCGGGCGAAGACCTGCCGCCGCTCCCGCCCGACTTCCTGATCGACCGGCCGCGCCGGCTGCGGCGCAATCCGGCCATCCGTCGGCTCGTGCGCGAGACCTCGCTTTCGCGCGACGACCTCATCCTGCCGCTCTTCGTCGTGGAAGGCAGCGGCGTGCGTGACGAGGTCAAATCGATGCCGGGCGTGTACCGCGAATCGATCGACCGCATCGTCGAGACGTGCATGCAGGCGGAACAACTCGGCATCCCGGGCGTGATCCTGTTCGGCGTGCCTGACAAGAAGGACCCCGAGGGTCACTACGCCTGGAGTCCGGATGGAATCGTGCAGCGCGCGCTGGAGAAGGTCGAGCGCGCGGCTCCGAACCTGCTGCGCATCGCCGACCTGTGCTTCTGCGAGTACACGGATCACGGCCACTGCGGCGTGCTCACGCCCGAAGGCGACGTCGACAACGACGCCACGCTCGAGAACCTCGAACTGCAAGCCGTCGCGCTCGCCGACGCCGGCGCGCAAGTCGTCGCGCCGAGCGGAATGATGGACGGCATGGTCGCGTCGATCCGCGCCGCGCTCGACGAATCGGGTCACATCAACGCGGCGATCCTTTCGTACGCCGTGAAGTACGCGTCCGGCTTCTACGGTCCTTTTCGCGACGCGGCCGATTCCGCGCCCGCGTTCGGAGACCGGAACACGTACCAGATGGACCCAGCCAACTCGCGCGAGGCACTCAAGGAAGCCGCTCTCGACATCGATCAGGGCGCGGACATGCTCATGGTCAAGCCCGCGATGCCCTACCTCGACATCCTGCGCCGCGTGAAGGACAAGGTCGACGTGCCCGTGTGCGCGTACCAGGTGTCCGGCGAGTACGCGATGATGAAGGCCGCGGCGCGGAACGGCTGGCTCGACGAGGAACGCGTCATGCGCGAGTCCCTGATGTGCATCAAGCGCGCCGGCGCCGACTTCATTCTCACGTACTACGCGCGCGAGATGGCGAAGCTCCTGAAAGCCTGAGCGCGCCCAACTGGAATCATGCTGAACCTCGAACGCTCCCGAGCCGTTTTCGAAGCCGCGCAGAAGATCATCCCCGGCGGCGTCAACAGCCCCGTGCGTGCCTACCGTTCGGTCGGCGGCACGCCGGTGCACATGGCGCGCGGCAAAGGTGCGCTCGTGTGGGACCTCGACGGCAACGAGTACGTCGATCTAGTGCTCAGCTATGGCCCCTTGATCCTCGGTCACGCCGACCCGCGGATCGTCGACGTGATCGCGAAGACCGCCGCGACGGGCACGGCCTTCGGCACGCCGTCGCAGGGCGAGCTCGACATGGCGCGCACCATCTGCGAGCGCGTTTCGCCCTGCGAAATGGTGCGCCTCGTCAACTCGGGCACCGAGGCGACGATGAGCGCGCTCCGACTCGCGCGCGCTTTCACGGGCCGGGAACTCGTGCTCAAGTTCGACGGCAACTACCACGGCCACGGGGATTCGTTCCTGGTCAAGGCGGGCTCGGGGGCGCTGACCCACGGAGCGCCGGACTCGCCTGGTGTTCCCAAGCTGCTCGCCGGGCTCACGCTGGTCGCGCAGTACAACGACCTTGCGAGCGTGCGCGCGCAGCTCGAAGCCAACCGCGACCAGGTCGCGTGCATCATCGTCGAGCCCGTCGCCGGCAACGTCGGCCTCATCCAACCTGCGCCCGGCTTCCTGGCCGGCTTGCGCGCGTTGTGCGACGAGCATCGCTGCCTGCTCATCTTCGACGAAGTGATGACTGGCTTCCGCGTCGCGCGCGGCGGCTATCAAGAGATCTGCAAGGTGCGGCCGGACCTGATCACGCTCGGCAAGGTGATCGGCGGCGGCGTCCCGGTCGGCGCGTACGGCGGCCGCAAGGACGTGATGTCGCGCATCTCGCCCGCCGGCGACGTCTATCAGGCCGGCACTTTGAGCGGCAATCCGCTCGCGGTCGCCGCCGGCCTCGCGACTTTGCGCGCGACGGACGAGCCCGGCTTCTACGCCAAGCTCGAAGCGCAATCCGCGAAGCTCGCGCTCGGCATCGAGACCGCCGCGAAGAAGCACGGGATCGCCTGTCACGTCGGCCGCCAAGGCTCGATGCTGTGCCCCTACCTCGCGAAAACTCCCGTGAAAACGCTGGCCGAAGCCATGGCGAGCGATCGCGAAACCTGGAAGCGCTTCTTCCACGCGATGCTCGAGCGCGGCGTGCATCTCCCGCCGTCGCCGTTCGAAGCGTGGTTCGTGTCGAGCGCGCACGACGATGCGATCATCGAGCGCGTGGTGAAGGCCACTGACGAGTCGTTCGCGAGGGTCGTCACATGAGTTCGAAGCTGTTCGTGACGTGTGTTGCCGTGACGGTGGTGTCTCTGGCCGTGGGCTTCTTTTTCGGCCGTGCGTCGAACCCGAACCAGGTCGTCACGCGTTTGGTTCCTGCCTCACGAGATTCACGAGTGCTCACGGATTCACGCGCACGCGAAGTCGTGCTCACCGAAAGTGGATCAAGTCGAGTTGCGTTGAGCGGACCCGTCCCACCGACGGTAGCAGAGCCGAAGGAACCGTCCGTGGAGGAAGCCATCGCGTCGTTTGATCGCGCTCTTCGCAATCGACCGATCGGCGACGGCAGCGATGCCGAGTTCGAGCGCAAGTACCGCGGCGTCAGCCTCGCGGCCGCGCGTGAAGCGATGCTCCTGCTCGCAGCTCAGGCTGAAGAAGAGCAGGCCGCGGTCATCAAGCTGCGCATGGCGCAGGGTCAGTTCGAGGAACGGCGTCCGCACGACGGACAAGATCCCCCTCACGTTCGAGGTACCGGCCCAGGCCCAAGCACGCTGTCGATGACGCAGGCGATCGACGCGGACGGTGTCGTCGTCTCGCGCGTCACGACGTTCGACAGTCAGGACTATCCGTCGCTGTACGCAACTCAGCGTGAGGTGCTGTACCTGCAAGGCATGATGCGCGTTCCGTTCAAGCCCGTGGTTCGTACCCCCAAGTAGCTCTGCCGCCTCGTTGCCCTTGCGGGCTGGCCTCGGCCTGCTGCGGATCCACGCCTGATCCTTCGGCCTCGCCCTGAGTCGACCGATATGGCCCTGGCAGCGCTCCATTTGGCCTGTGGCTGAAAATCAACCACTTGGCGGTTGATTTTCAGCCACCAGGGGTGAAGCTCTTGGAGCATCATGTTCGATCGCTTTCTCGAGGACCGGATCCTGGCGGGGCTTGCGGACAGCCCGGTCGTCTTCGTCCAAGGGCCGCGGCAGTGCGGCAAGAGCACGCTGGTCCAGGCGCTTGCCTCGGGCCGGCATCGGGCACGTTATCTCTCGCTCGATGACCCGTCACAACTCGCTGCTGCGCGGGCGGACCCGACAGGCTACTTGTCTGGGCTCGAAGGGAATGTCGTGATCGACGAGGTGCAGTCCGCGCCTGAACTGTTTCCGGCGCTGAAGCGCGCCGTCGATCGCGAACGGAAGCCGGGGCGCTTCTTGCTCACCGGCTCCGCCAACGCGCTCGTGGTACCCGAGATGGCGCAAGCTCTCGTGGGACGCGTGGACCTGGTGACTCTGCACGGGCTGTCGCAGGGCGAGATCGCGGGGCGCCGTGAAGGATTCGTGGACTGGGCCTTTTCGGACGCGGGTGCGCCGATCGGCATCGAATCACCGCGCAACCTGGCTGCGCGTATCGCCACAGGCGGATTCCCCGAAGCGGTGGCGCGCCGCACGGAGGAGCGCCGGGCAGCATGGTTCGAGTCTTACGTCGCGACGCTCTTGCAGCGCGACGTGCGTGATCTGGCCCAAGTCGACGCACTCGCGGCGCTCCCCCAGCTCTTGCGATTGTGCGCTGCACGCGCGTCGGGCCTGCTCAACCTGTCCGAATTCGCTCGTGCCGTCGCGTTGCCGCAGACGACGCTCAAGCGCTACTTCGCACTTCTCGAAGCGGTCTTTCTCGTGCATCGCCTCCCTGCCTGGCACGCGAACCTCGGCAAACGACTGGTGAGAAGTCCCAAGATATTCCTGCACGACAGCGGACTCGCTTGTCACCTGCAGGGCGTGGACGCGGCCGCTTGGGACGATCCAACGACACGCCGCGGCGCACTTCTCGAGAACTTCGTCTTCGGAGAGCTCGAACGCCAACTGGGTTGGAGCTCCGTGCGCTCGACACTTCACCACTACCGCTCGCATTCCGGCGACGAAGTGGATTTCCTGCTCGAGGACACGAAGGGTCGCGTGGTCGGCATCGAAGTCAAAGCCGGCGCAACGCCCGGATCTCCGGATGTTGCGCCGCTCAGGAAGCTCGCCGGCGAACTTGGTGCGCGCTTCGCTCGTGGGGTGCTGTTGACGCAAGGGAGCGAATCTGTGTCATTCGACGCGCGAATCCACGCTCTGCCGATTTCAGCGCTGTGGTCGATTGCAGCGCCATCGCGTGCAGGCGCAAAAACAAAGCGTCGCGGCACTTGAAGGCCGAACACCGATTCGAGGCGGCGCGATCGGTCAACGCTGAACAGTGAGCGCCCGCACATTGCCTGGAAACGGCGAGCGCCGAGTGGGTCACTTGACTTCGCGTGTGAAGCCTTTCGCGGCTTGGCCGGCCTTCCACGACGCGATGTGCTTGGCTTCGTCGTAGTCCGCGGGGACCTTGTACGGGATCTCCTTGTACATCTCGACGCGCTCGCCCGTGGTCGGATTCTCGAGCGTGCAGATCACCTTGGGCTTCGCCTGCGCGCAGCCGAGAACGAATGCGAGGAGGAGCATCGGAAACGCGGGTCTTTTCATATGGGATCTCCTGAAGGGACGGCGTTCCATGACACGGCGCGTGCCGGACCGTGTCAATCAGGGTTGGTCGTCAGCAGGTGGGGTGCGCTTCGGCCAACTGCCTTGCTCGCTCCAGCGCGCGCCTCGTGGACGAGCGCAGGTTCGCGCGAATGGCGGGCACGAAGAACCCCCGCCACCAGCCGTCGCGCACGATGAGCGTATTCACTTGCGTCCACAACGTGCCACCGTCGCGTTCCTCGTAGGACCACGAGCCGCCTCCGCCCTCGATCCACGCCGATTCGACGTCTTCCATGGCGAGGCTCGTGCGTCGTGGTCCTTCGAATTGGCGGTACTGAAAGACAGCGCGCAATCCGCCGCGCGCCCGAATCCGGACACGCGGGGCGGGCTCTGCTTGGAGCACCTCGGCCTCGAGAATGCTCGTGTCCGACTGCGCGCGGCGCGTGCAGTCCTGCGTGAAATCGAACAACGCCGCCGGCGTGACGCGAACGTGGATCGACTCGGTGACGGTGATGTTCGCGCCCACGAGCAACGACGAGTTCAACCGCCCGCGAGCATTTCGAGACAATCGCTCGCGAACCACTCGTCGAGCGTGTGCGAGCCCAGCTTGTCGGCTCGCGGGCCGAGCAGCTCCTGCGCCGCTGCGAGGTCCTTCGCATCGAGGATCGCGAGCGCACGACCGGCGTCGAGGTCGGCGAGCATGTAGACGCGTTTCGCGGCAACCAGGTCAGCCAGTTCGCGATGCGCGACGTCTCCATGTTCGGCCGTGAGCAGCACGTAACCGCGCGCACCCTCGCCTGGTTTCGTCACGCGCCCCTCGGCTTTGGCTTTCGCCGTGCGCTCGAGATCGCGCTCCAGCGACGCCAGAAGCGGAGCCTCCGTGCGCAGGTCGTGGTACTCGAGGACGAAGACACCGGCTCGCGTGGGCGGATCGGTCTCGGCCCACGCGGTCGCCTGCGCGCGATCCCCGGTGTCGAAGATGAACAGGCCGCGCAGGGACTTGTCGTGTCGTTCCCCTCCGTAGGGGCCGGCCACGAGCAGCTGCCGCTCGTTCGCCATGCGCCCCATGTTCTCGAAGTGGCTTGCGAACACCTTCTGGTTCTCCTCCTTCGAGAGCTTGCCGCTCTGCGGCCCCGTTTTGATGAGAACGAGCGTGTAGGGGCGCGAGTTCGTTGCGGATTCCGTGCTGTGGCAGCCGGCCACGAGCAGGAGCGCGAGGAGTACGAGGACGGTCGAAAGGCGCGGCATGGCGGTGATTCCTTTGGTTTCGCCCGATCCTAGCGAGCGTTCCGTTGTGACGAGCGCATGTTCGCCCCACAATCGCGCCCATGGCTGCACCCGATCCGATCCGTACTGCATTCGACGACGCCCAGGCGACCCTGACTGCGTTCCTCGCCGACCCCGCCTGCCTCGATGGCGTGCGCAAGTTCGCCGCCGCGGCCTCGAAGACGCTCGCGAACGGCGGCTTGCTCATGTCGTGCGGAAACGGCGGCAGCATGTGCGACGCGATGCACTTCGCCGAGGAATGGACCGGGCGCTTCCGCAAGGACCGCGCGGCCCTGCCCGCGATCGCGTTCAGCGATCCGTCGCAACTGACGTGCATCGCGAACGACTTCGGCTTCGACGAAGTGTTCGCGCGTTCGGTCGAGGCCTACGGCAAGAAGGGCGACCTGCTCGTCGCGATCACGACGAGCGGCGGCAGCCCGAACATCCTCAAGGCGCTCGAGGCCGCCAAGAAGCGCGGTATCACGACCGTCGGCGTGCTCGGCAAGGGCGGCGGAAAGGCGAAAGCGCTGTGCGACGTCTCCATCGTCGTGCCGCTCGCGACGACGAGCGACCGCATCCAGGAGATCCACATCAAGGTGCTCCACATCGTGATCGAGGCGGTGGAGCGGCAGATGTTCCCCGCGAACTACGCGGGCTGACCCGGACGATCACCGACTCACCTTCACCTCCCTCGTGGTCGACTGCGAGACGCAGGCCGAGGTCGATCACTGCTGGGACAAACTCACGGCGGGCGGACAACCCATCCAGTGCGGCTGGCTCAAGGACAAGTTCGGCGTCACGTGGCAGGTCATGCCGTCGATCCTTCCCCGCCTCATGTCCGACAAGGACCCAGAGAAGGTCCGGCGCGTCGTCGCCGCGATGATGCCGATGCAGAAACTGGATATTCGGCGGCTTCAGGACGCGCACGCCGGGCGCTGACGGGGCCTACGTCGCGTTCTTCTTCGGCTGCGAGCCCGCGGCGGACTGCTGCACGTTCGCGCGGTAGGCTTCGATCAGGCTGAGCGCGTCCTGCAGGGAATCGCGCGCTTCCTCGACCGCGCCGGCCAGGTCGTTCGCGCTCACCGGTTTCGTGCTGGTTTTCTCGAGCTCCTTCGCGCGATCGGCGAGGGAATCAAGGAGCGCCCGGAACGCGGCGCCGCCGTCCTTCGAGACGCCGGGTTGCGCTTCGTGGATTCCACCGACGGAGCCGGCGCCTGAAATCGAAATGGGGTCGACCATGGAACTCACCTCAAGTAATCCAGAAGCGACGTGCGGAGGAGCTTCGAACCCGTCGACTGCACGAGCTCGAGCGTCTGTTGTGTCTTCGTGATCTCGAGCACCGCCGAGGTCAGATCGACGTCCTCGACGTTCTCGAGACGCCCGGCGACGTCGATGCTACGGTTCGTCAGGCGCTCTTGCACGTCCGCCGTGCGCGCGCTGCGAGCACCGAGAGCTCCGGCTCCGGCGAGCACGTCGTCGTGCTTCGCGTCGAGCTCGGAGAGCCGCGCGCCGAGCCGTTTGACCAGCTCTTGCTGAGACAGGCCGGCGTCGTTGCGCAGGTCGGTGACGAGACCTTGGACGATGTCGAACGCGTTCGCCGTGCCGCCGAAGGTGACGAGGTCCTGCCCGGCGCGGACGACCTGGGTCGTGTTCAGGTGCACGATCGAGCCGGTGCCGGCGTCGGTGATCTGCAGGTCGGTCTCGGTGAGGTTGATGGGCGTGAAGACTGAACCGTCGAGCGACACGGACGCCGTGCCCGTCGCGCTGCCGCTGAAATTGGCTCCGCTCCACCCGCTGAAATCGAGCTGCACCACGGCTCCGTGTTCGTCCTTGACCGTGACGTCGGGACGCTGACCGCTGGTTGCCGTCGGAATCGGAGTCCAGGCGCCACTCCCGAGGCGAACGCGGTTGTTCGCGCCGTCGACTTCGATCGAGCGCGTGCCGACGATCGTGTCGTCCTGGCCGAGGTTGAAGAGCGCGATGCCGGCGCCGAGCGTCGCGTTCGTCGCATCGTGGCGCACGATCAACTGTTCGAAGCCGGAGCCCTGGTCGTTGCTCGTGCCGGCAGTCACGCCGGTGATGCCCGCGTAGCGCGTGCCCGTCGGATTCCAGCTCGCGAAGAGCTGGGAACCCGGCAAGCCGAGCTCGATCTCGTCGCCCGCGCCGATCGTCGCCCGCGCTGAGCCCGCGCCACCTTGCCAGACGAAACGCTTCACGCCGTTCACTTCGACCTCGGCAAAGGGGGGCGTGGAGGTCTTCGTGCCGCCGAACAGATAGCGTCCGTCGGATTTCGTGTTCGCGATGCCGAGCAACTCCTTGCCGAGCTGTTCGATTTCCGTCGCGAGCGTGCGGCGGGCAGTCCCGTCGAGCGTGTCGTTCATCCCGCGCACGACGAGTTCGCGGATCGAGCTCAGAGTCGTGTTCGCGTCGGTGGCCAGCCCGGCGGCCTCGTCGAGGCGAGTCCGCGCGTCCGCCGCCGCCGCGGAGTAGCGCTCCACATCGGCCTGGGTGTTGCGCAGCGCGAAGCTCACCGAAGCGCCGAGCGGGTCGTCCGACGGCCGATTGATGCGCTTCCCGCTCGACACCTGGTTCTGCAACGCCGCGAGCTTCGCGTAGTTGGCCTTCAGGTTCGAGCCGAGGACGGAGAAGAACTGATTCTGTGAGATGCGAACGGCCATGGTGATCAGACGAGCCGCATGAGCTCGTCCTGGACTTGGTTGACGACGGAAAGGAAACGCGCCGCCGCGGCGTAGGCCTGTTGATAGCGCTCGAAGTCGATGAGCTCCTCGTCGACGTTGACACCCGAAATCGACTGACGGCGGGCTTCGAGGCCTTCCATCACCGTCGTTTCCGTGTCGTACATGGCCTGCGTCGAACTCGCGTCCGAAGCGATCGTCACGACGAGGGCCGAGTAGAACGAGCTGACGGATTGACCATCCATCGCTTCGATCGCGACCTCGTCGACGTTGGCGAGGTCGAGCAGCGCGCCGTTGTCGCCGCTCTCGCCGGTGCCGCTCGTCGACAGCCTGGTCGGGTCGGCTTCGATGTCCGCGCGCAGTGCGAACGTCGCCGCGTCCGTGCCCTTGACCAGGGCGTTGACCCCCAGCGCCGCGAGCACGTCCGACGTGTCCGCGTCGGCCACGGCCTCGAGGGAGGCGACGTTGCCGTTCGTGCGCGAAATCGAGCCGAGCTGGAAAGCGACCGACAGCCCGCTGCCGAAGGCGAGCGGAGTGCCAGGAACGTAGTCCCGACCGACGGCCAGCGTCGCGACCTTGTTTCCCGTGCCGTCGAAAACGTCGACGCCGAGGCCAACGGTCGAGCCGATCACGCCGTCACCGGTGGGAACGAACGTGAAGGACTGATTGGTGGTGCCCGTGTACGTCCCGCTGATCTTCGGCGTCGCGGCGCTGGTCTGACCCGTCGCCGACTGGCCGGCCGAGAAACCGAGAGCCGTGAGCGCGCTGCCGCTCGTCGTCTGGATCGTCGAGCCCGTTCCCTGCGTGAGCGACTGGAGCACGACCCGTCCGCCTACGACGACCGCGCGCGCGCCGATCGATCCGACCTGCGTGTTGGCGTTGATGGCCGCCGCGACCTCGTCGGCGCTAGCGTGAGCGATGTTCTTGAAGTCGGCCTGGTTGAACGTGACGGTCGCCGTGCCGACGCCGGTGGTCAACTGGAGCGTCGTGCCCGCCGTGAGCGTGAACGGCTCCTGGCTGCTGCCCAGCGTGGCCGCGGTGCCGCCGAACGTGCCGTTCACGTCTGGTGAACTGGCCGTGCGTTGCGCGAAGTCGAAGCCGAAGCCGGAATCGGCCGTCAGGTCGAGCCGGCCGTCGGCGGTGACCGAGGCCGAGAGGTGCGCGATCGAATCGAGCTGCGACACGAGATCGCCGACGGTCATCGTCTCGGGGTCGATCGCCAGCTTCGTGGTCTCGACTTCACCGGTCGCCTTGTTGGTGACCGACACGCGCAAGTCGCCCGACGACACCGTGAACGACAGGCCCGCGTGCGCCAGCGTCTCGTCGGTGACGAGATTGTCCCCGTCCTGGTCGACGAAGGAGTACGCGCCCACGAGCGTGCTGAATGGTCCGCCCGAAGGCACGCCAGTCGAGTGCGCGCGGTTCAACTGGAAGGCGAGGTTGTGCGCGATCGAGTTGATCTCGTCGAGACGACTCCCGCCAGCTTCGTTCGCGATGGACACGAGCCCGGCCAGCGAACCGGATCGCGGCTCGAGCGGGGAGGCGTGGCCGGCGATCCTGAGCACGACCGTTCCCGTCGAACCCGATTCCGAGGACATCGCGTAGGCATTCACGGGCCCGACGAGCAGTTGCCCGCCGACTTGCACGGTCATCGAACCGTTTTGGCTCTCGTAGGCACGCACGTCGACGTAGGCGCCGAGTTCGACGATCGCCCTGTCGCGCTGATCGCGCATGTCGTTCGCGGGCTCGCCGGTGGCTTCGAATTCGCCGATGCTGCGGTTCAGGCTCGCGATGCGGCTGGCGAGCGAGTTCACGGCCTCGACCGAGCCACGTATCTCCGTGCGCGTGTCGCGCGACATTTCACCGAGTCCGTCGGCGATCGAATGGAAGCGCTCGGCGAGATCGGTTCCGGCCGAGACGACGCTCTGGCGCACGCTGGCCTGGGTGGGATCCGCGGCCAGGTTCGAGAAGCTCGCGAACAACTTCTGCATCTTCTTCGAGAGACCGTCGGCGCCGGGCTCGCCGAGCATCGACTCGAGATGCGAGAGACCGTTCACGCGCGCGTCGAGGAAGGAGCGCATGCTCGTGCTGGATGCGATTCGTCGCCCGATGAACTGGTCGGCGATCCGGCGAACGGTCCCCGCTTCGACGCCGTTGCCCACGGCGATGCCGCCCAGGATCTGCGAGCCAGAGGAGCTGAGGAGCACTTCCTGGCGCGAGTATCCCGGCGTCGTCGCGTTGGCGACGTTGTGGCCGGCCGTGTCGAGCGCGGACTGCGCGGCGAGCAGGGCCTTGAGGCCGACGTTGAGGCTGCTGATGTTCGACATGGTGCTACATCCGCGCGTCGAACAACGCGCCGGTTTCCGTGAGCGCGTCCGGGGAGCCGACGAGGGCCGTCAGCGTTTCCTGGACGATGCTCTGGTGAACTTGAACGAGCCGCGCGACGCGGCGATTGCGACGCAAGGCTTCGGAGCACTGGATGCTCAGCCGATCGCGCAGTTCCTCTATGCGCGCGCCGCTCTGGCCGGCGCGCTCCGCGATGCTCCCGAGCGTGAGCGCCCCCGGAGCGACGTTCCAATGCGCCCCGAGGCGCGCGAATATGACCTCGCGGCGGCGCGAACGATCGATCTGCTGCGTGATCTCGTTCTCGATCGAGAGCGTCGCCGCCGTGATCTCGGCTGCGGTCCCGCGCACCAGCGCCCGTTCCTGCTTCTCGAGCTCGTTCACGAGCCGTTCCTTGCCCGCGACTTCCTCGACGAGCCAGGCTTCGAGCGCGTTCATGAACTTCTGGGCGATCACTGAGACACCTCGATCTTCTGCATCACGCTCTTCTCGAGCATGTCGCGCACGTGGAGCGCGTCGGTGTTCGCGAGAGTCTGGCCGACGTGCTCGTCGAGCCAACCCGAGTAGATGTCACCCGCGGCACCGTCTCCGAAGAACCCTTCGGGGATGGCGCGGCGCATTTCCTTCACGAGCATCGTGGCGAGGACCGCTTCGAACTTCTGCGCGGTCTCGGGCGCGTTCGCGCCCTCCGGCACCTCGAACTTCGTTCCCAGGAGGGAACGCGTGGCGCCCGTGTCCAGTCCGCTCGGCATCAACGGCAGGTCCATCACATCCTCCGGATCTCGGCTTCGAGCAAGCCGCCCTGGGCCATCACTTCGAGGATCGTGATCAGGTCACGCGGCGTCGTGCCCAGCACGTTGAGCACGTCGACGACTTCCTGCAGCGTCACGGCCCCCGGAACGAACACGAGTCCCGTGTCGTCTTCCTTCACGTCGAGTGTCGTGCGCGGCTGCGTCCGCGTCTGGCCGCCCGAGAGCGGGCCGGGTTGGCTCGTCGTCGGTGATTCGGCGATCGTCACGGTGATCGCGCCCTGGGCGATCGCGCCGGGACGCAGGCGCACGTCGCCGCCCATGACGATCGTTCCCGTCCGTTCGCTGACCAGAACCCGCGCGACGTTCTTCGAGACGATCTCGCGCTCGAGCATGGTCTGCAGGTAGGCCGCGTGCATGCTCTCGGGCAGATCGCGCGGCACGGAGACCTGGATCGACTTGCCGTCGGCCGAAGTCGCCGCGCACTTCGGATAGAGCGCGTTGATCGACTCGGCGATACGCACGCAGTTGCCGAGCGTGTCCTGACCGGTCTTGAGGTCGAGGTAGATGTAGCCGTGCTCGCTGACGAGCGTCGTCGGAACTTCGCGCTCCACCTTGCCGCCGCTCGGCATCATGCCGACCGTCGTGTGGTTCTTCTTGGCGGTCGCTCCCTGGCCCCCGGCTTGGAAGCCGCCCACGGTCAGTGGGCCAGCCGCGGTCACGTACACGGTTTGTCCGGTGACGTCCGTGAGTTCCGTGAAGAGCAGCGTGCCGCCGACCAGGCTCTCCGAATCTCCGATCGCCGACACCGTGACGTCGACGCGACGACCGGGCTTGATCCCCGCGGGCAAAGTGCAATCGACCTGGACGATCGCGACGTTCTTGGACGCGAGGGCCTGCGGGTCGAGGCGAATGTTGCGCGTGCGCAGGAAGTTCGCCATCAGCTGCTTGCCCGCGTCGATCGAGTCGCCCGTGCCGGCGAGCCCGGTGACGATGCCGACACCGACGACCGTGTTGTCTTCCTGGCCGCGAACGGCCGCGATCGACGAGATCGGCGTGGTGAAGTCGCCCGCCGGTCGCGTCAGCCCGACCGGAGCGAAGCGCGGCGTGCGCGTCCATGTCGACTGCGAGACGCTGGAGGGCTGGGTCGGCGCCTCGACGCCGCCGGTCTCGAGCTTCACCTTCGGCGCGCTGGCGTCAGAGACGGGCGCGGCCCCTTGGTTCGGAGTGCCCGGTGCCGGCGTGGCGGCTTGGATCAGGACGAGGAGGATAGCGGTGATCATGTGTGCTGCTTCCGATCAGAACGGCCAGATCCAGGCGATCGCGTCGTGCACCCACGCACCGATTCCGCGGCGATTCGTGCTGTTCGTGAGCGGACCCGTGCCCGTGTAGGAGACCTTCGCGTTGGCGACAAGTTCCGAGGCGATCGAGTTGTCCGTCGAGATATCCCAGCGGCGGATGATGCCGCTGAACTCGATCAGCTTCGTTTCCTGGTCGATTTTGATCTCGCGGCGTCCGTTCACGACCATGTTCCCGTTGGGGAGCACGTCCACGACCATCGCGGTGACGCGCGCCGTGAACTTGCCCTTCTTGGCGTAGTTCGCGGTGCCGGTGAACTGGTCGTCCGACTTGCCTGCGACGCGCGGCAGCGGGTTGAACAGGTTCGGCTTGATGTCGAGGTTCGTGAACTGATAGTCGAGCGTCGTGCCCTTCTTCAGATCGGACGACTCCTGATTGCTCACGTCCTGGTTTTCCTGGATCACGATCGTGATCAGGTCTCCGGCACGGGCTGCCGTTCTCGTGCTCACCAGGCCGAACGGGCCTTGGTCGGGGTCGTAGATCGAGCCGCGGCGCGCTCCGTCCGAGGCGATCGTCATGGTCGTGGTGATCACGGCGAGTGCGCCGAGGGTGAGGATGATCTTCTTCATGGGATTGGCTTTCAGCGTGCTCCGCCCAAATCGACTTCGACGCTCGCGCGACCGTTGACGACGGCGGTCAGCTCGCGCTTCGCGTCCGTCGTCGTGACGCGCACCTTGTCACCGAGGTAGCCGTCTTGTGCCGCGATCGCGGTCGAGCGCGCGACCACCGGCCCCTTCCTGACCTGGATCTGCACGACGTCCCCGCGCTTGACGAGCTGCGTGCGCTGCACGTCGCGGTCGGTGACCACGGTTCCTGAGCGCAGATCGCGCAGCGCCGTCGCGCCGGGGATCGCGGCCCAGGCGAGCGGATCGCCCTGCAGGGTCGCGTCGACGCGCTGACGCTTCAGTTCGACGACGCTCGCGGACAACGGCTCGCCGCGGCGCACGTCGACCACGAGGACGGGAACCTTCTCGAACATCTCGAGCGCGAGCGGTGCCTGCACCGTTTGGTACGGAGCACCGTCGATCCACATCTGCACGGCCACGGAGACCGTGCCCGAACGCAGGTTGTGTCCGTCGACGCTCGCGCGCAGCTCGAGCTTCGAATCCGCGCGCGGCACGATCACGTCCTGGATCGGCGTGGCGTCGCTCACGTTCGCGTCGAGCCCGTTCACGGCGTCGCGCAAGGCCTGCATGGCGCTCGCGCGGAGCGTCTCGCCACGTACGATCTCGGTCTCGACTTCGACACGGCAGCGCTCGGAGCCGACGACGCTGATCGTCTGGTTCGGCAGAGCCGCGCGCAGCTTCGAGGCGATCTCGTCGCGCGTGATGACGCGGCCGTAGCCCGGGGAAGGCGTGTAACCGAGCGTGAGCGCGTCGATGCGCGCCTGGTCGGGCACGTTGGCGCCCTCGACACGGACGATCGAGGAGACGTGCAATTCCTGTCCGCGCACGTGGGCCGTTTCGGGGACGGTCACCGTGATGGACAGGAGCGTGGAGGCGATGGCGAGGAACATGTTCAGGCCTCAGCGAATGAGTTGGTTCGTCTGCTGCAGCATTTCGTCGCTGGCACGGATCGCGCGGCTGTTCACTTCGTAGTTGCGCTGCGCGAGGATCAGCCCGACCAGCTCGTCGACGACCGCCACGTTCGAGCGCTCCGTGTAGCGCTGGCGCATGAGCCCAGTGCCGTTCGTGCCGGGAGTGCCCTGCGTCGCGGTGCCCGAGCTCGCGGACTCCGAGAAGTAGTTGCCGCCCTGCGCCTTGAGGCCTCCGGGGTTCGGGAAGCGGTAGAGGCTGATCGAGGAGATCTGCTGCGGCTGTCCGTCCTCGGCCGTCTGCACGGTGACGGTGCCGTCGCCGCCGATCGTGACCGAGAACGCCTCGGCGGGGATCGTGACCGGCGGGTCGAGCACGTAACCCTCCGACGTCACGAGCTGGCCGTCGCGGTCGCGGTGGAAGTTGCCGTCGCGCGTGTAGCGCACTTCGCCGCTCGGGACTTTGACCCGGAAGAAGCCCTCGCCCTGGATGCCCACGCCGAACGCGTTGGACGTCGGCTCGAGCGCGCCCTGCTCGAAGATCTTGTCCGAACCGGCGACTTCGGTGCCCGTGCCGACCTGCAGGCCGATCGGGCGGCGCTGGTTCTGCGCGGTCGGAGCGCCGGGCTCCTCGTAGGTCTGGTAGAGCAGCGCCCGGAAGCTCAGCTCGCTCTTCTTGAAGCCGGCCGTGTTCGCGTTCGCGATGTTGTTCGCGATCGTGTCGATCTGCATCTGCTGGGCTTTCATGCCCGAGGCAGCGGTCATCAGTGCGCGGATCATGGGGAAGGTCCTCTACTAGTTGTGCGGTTGATTCAGCCGCTTGTACGTTTGATCGATCGAGCGCATGACGGTCGAGCTGTTCTCGAAGCGTCGCTGCGCGAACACCATCTCGACGAGTTCGTCCATGATCTCGACGTTGGACTGTTCGATGCTGCCCTGGTGGATGACCGCGGTCGACGCGATCGGCTTCATGTCGCCCGATGGGCGGTAGTGGCCGAGCGCGTCGTCCTCGAGCCTGGCGCTGTCCGGAAAGTCCGAGATCTGGAGCTTGCCGACGTTGCGGTCGCCCTGCAGCACGACTCCCGAGCCGTCGATGGTGATCGCTTCGCCCGTCGGATCGAGCTTCCCGCGCTGGCCTTTCCAAGCAACCGGGAATCCGTTCACGCTGAGCAGCGTGCCCGAGTTGTCGAGGTGGAACTCGCCGTCGCGCGTGTACGAGCGGCCGTCCGGCGTGTCGATTCCGAAGAAGCCAGGTCCCTCGAGCGCGAGGTCGAGCTTGTTCCCCGTGTGCGAGATCTGGCCCTGCTTGAAGTCCGTGACGCGGTGTGTGCCGAGCTCGATGCGCTTGGACTTGCCTTCGCCGACCCAGAAGGTGCGCGTGACTGAGGTCTGGCGCTTGAATCCCGTCGCGCGGATGTTCGCGATGTTCGACGTGATCGTCTCGAGACGCTTCTCGGTCGTCCGCATCGCTGCGACGCCCTGGTAGATGCCGGTATCCATGCGCTGTACATGGAGCAAGGCCGGTTCCAAGCGCGCGAGGGTCGTTTCCGGCCCGGGGCGAGGTGTTTTCCCGCCTGAAGCCGCCGGCGGCCGGCTGGATGTTCGCTCCACCGCGCAATCGTTTCCGTGCGCAACCGAAGGCGCGCCCGGTCAGCTTCGTCAAAGAGAGCGGCCCCCGCTCGAACCTCGGGGGTGACCGGGGGGCC
>JBGATY010000001.1:0-60689 GCA_044228955.1 Planctomycetota bacterium
ATGCCGAGCGAGGGGTCGGCGGCGAAGGCGGTCGCCCAGTCCATCGTGAACCGCGCATTGATCTCGCTCAGCGGGTTCAGGATCGTCGCGTGCGTGCCGTCGAGGGCGCGATGGCGGTACGCGTCGATGCCGAACGGACCGAAGTAGCCCGCTCGCGAGAGTGCTTCGCCCACGCGCTGCATGGTCTCGGTCAGGCGCTCGTCGTCCTCGCGCGAGACTTCGCCGGCGTCCGCGCACTCCGTCCTCGTCCACGCGCCCTGCGCGGTGGTCTCCTGGAAACACGGCCGCGAGATCGTGATCGCGCCGTCCGCGGCGACCCAGCCGGAGCGTGTGTACTCGCGAGCGACTTCGACGAAGGGTTCGATCACGAGGGGGCCGAACACGAGGCTCGCTTCGATCCACGCACGCTCGTCGCTCGTCGGCCTTCCGGCCTTGATGCGCCGTCTCCCGCGGCCCGCCGCGCCGAACGTCCGGCGCACGAGCCAGCCGCCTGGAGCGGGCACCGCAAGGCTCGCGAGGACCTCGTCGAGGGTCGTCACGACCCGTTTCACGAAACTCGCCTGCGCCAGCGTCTCGCGCACCGAGGCCGCGAATGGCCGCGCGTTCACGGCGCGCAACACGTCCATCGACGGAGCTGACTCCAGCCGCGCTCCGACCGCCTCCAACAGTCGGCGCGCGCGCCGCGTCGGACTCCAGGCCGCGCCCACGAGGCCGCGCGCCGCCCGCGCGGCCGCCGTCTGATTCACGACGTCCTCCTCGGACAAGACGACGTCGTCCGGCGCGACGAGCGTGCCGACGAGCCGCACGCTCTCGCGCGCGACGATCGCCCGCAGGTTCCGGGTCGGCGCGTAGCTCTTCACCGCTTCGAGCTCGTGCTCGGCGTCGAGGTTCAGGATCCACGCACGACGCTCGCTCATGGAGATCTCCGCAGCCCCGTGGACGGCGCCGCTTCGAGCGCGTCGACGAAGGCGTCGTCGAGGCCGGCCCGCTTGCGCGACGAGCGATTGATCGGATGTCCCTGCAACAGCGACGGCGTGAGCGGAGCGGGAAGTTTCGAACTCCACGACTCGAACGTGAGCGGCGCGCCCGTGAAGTGCTCGAACCACTTCTTCGCGAATGCAACGTGCGCGATCTCGTCGCGCTCGACGCGTTCGAGGATCGACGCGGCGCGTTCGTCCCCCGCGGCCCTGAACTGCGCCGCGAAACGCGCGCTGTGCTCCAGGTTCGCGCCCTCGAGGCCGACGCCTTGCAGCGCGACGAATGCCGCCGCGTCCGCGCACGTCGGCACGCGCTCCCAGAACCAATCCCGCACCGGGAACGCGTCGAACTCGAAACCGAGCGAGCGCATGTGGCCGAGATAGAGCCGCATGTGCTCGATTTCCTCGCAGGCGAGACGCACCAGGCCCGACCGGAAGGCGCGCGGCGTCGACGGGAAGGCGAGCAGGGCCCAGGCGAACAACTCCGCCGCCTGCAGCTCGTGGTGGACGAAGCGCCCGAGCAGCTTGGCTCGCGCCGACGCCTCGACCAGCGCCTCCGCCCGCGGGGTCGACGGGCTGCGCTTGGCGAGGCGCCAATGCGGTGGGCGTCCCGGCTGCGCGATGCGTCGGACCGGCGGGTCGGCCTCAAAAGACCGCTCGTGCTCCGTGGAAGGAGGCGCCTTGGGTTCGAGCTTCGCGCGTGCATCCGTGCTCGTGACCAGATCGAAGCACCACCTCTCGATGGTGCCCTCCGAGGGAACCGTGATGCCGCTCGAACTCATTCGGGACGATGTTAGCCCTTGATCGTTCGCGCGTGTGCCGTAACCTCTTTGCCCTCATGAACGCCACGACCGCGACTCTCCCTGCCCTCACCGTCCGTCTCGTCCCGGGGCGCGGCCGCTGCGTCTTCGCCGCGGTCGACATCCCGAAGGGCACGCAGATGCTCGCGGATCCGATCGTCTTCGTGCCGCGCGCGGAGTCCCAGTACACCGACGCGTGCGTCGTCGGCCGCTACGTCTTCGAGTGGAACGACGACGGCGACCTGTGCGTCGTGCTCGGGATCGGCAGCCTCATCAATCACGGCCTGCCCGAGAACGTGCGGCTCGATTCGAACGAGGAGGACCGCACGATGGATTTCTACGCCCTGACCGACATCGCCGCGGGCGAGGAATTGGTCTACGACTACGGCCACGACGCGCAAGAGCTCGAGACGTACTACGGCATCCCGCCGTCCGCACAGAAGGGCTGATCGACGACGCCCGCTCCGGAGGCGAGTTCCGGGGCGTCAGGCTCTCGGATCGCGCTCGCTGGGTTAGACTGCGCCGCGTAATGATCGTTCGAACACTGGAGAATTCGTGGTGACGTCCCCCTCACTCTGGGTGACCGCCGATCGCGCGGCCATCGAAACTCGGATCAAGGCTCTGCGTGCCGATTCGCGCGCGCAGTGGGGCAAGATGAGCGTCGCGCAAATGCTCTTGCACTGCCAGCAGCCGTTGCGAGTCGCCATTGGCCAGTTGCGTCTCAAGCACGGCTTGATCGGAAAGCTGTTCGGCAAGATGGCGAAGAAGAAACTCATGGCGGAAAAGCCGTGGGGCAAGAACATGCCCACCGCGCCCGAGTTCAAGGTCACGAAGAGCGTCGAATTCGAATCCGAACGCCGGGCATTGCTCGATCTCGTGCGGCGCTTCGGCGAGGGCGGTGCTTCCTCGCTGACGCCTCTCCCCCATCCGTTCTTCGGCCCGCTCACGCCGGACGAATGGAGCGCGCTCCAATGGCGCCACCTCGACCACCACCTGCGTCAATTCGGCGTCTGAGTCGCCTCAACCCGAGGAATCCACAGTCATGAGAACGGACGAAATGCGCCGCAGCGAAAACGTCGAGGATCGGCGCGGCATGCGGACCGCCGGAATGCCTGTCGGGAAGATGGCCGGCGGCGGCATCGGCGTGTTGTTGATCGCGGTGATCGCGATGGTCATGGGCGCGGATCCGACCGCGCTGCTCGGTTTGAACGGCGGAGGTGAAACCGTCGACGCGCAGATCCCCGATGCGCGGCCGCGATCACCGGCCGAGGATCGCGCGGCGGATTTCGTGAGCCGTGTCCTCGGCAGCACCGAGGACGTCTGGCAGAAACAGATGCCGCGCCTGGGCCGCAACTACGCGGAGCCGCGATTGCAGTTGTTCACGGACGTCGCGAATTCCGCCTGCGGCCGCCAGGGCGCGGCTGTGGGCCCGTTCTATTGCCCGGGCGATTCGAAGGTGTATCTCGATCTGTCGTTCTTCGAACAGCTCGACCGCGAGCTCGGCGCTCCCGGCGATTTCGCCCAGGCGTACGTCGTCGCGCACGAGATCGGACACCACGTTCAGAATCTCGTGGGGACTTCGCGCCAGGTGCACGAGCAGCAGTCCAGTCTGGACGAAGTCGGCGCCGACGGGCTGTCGGTGCGCATGGAGTTGCAAGCGGACTTCTATGCCGGCGTCTGGGCGCATTACGCGCAGCAGGCCGGCGTCCTCGATTCCGGAGACCTCGATGAAGCGTTCCGCGCCGCGAGCAAGATCGGCGATGACGTGCTCCAGCGGCGAGCGCGCGGGCAGGTGACGCCGGACTCCTTCACTCACGGCACCGCCGAGCAGCGCATGCGCTGGTTCAAGCGCGGATTCGAAACGGGCGACCCGACGCAGGGCGACACCTTCAGCGCGCGGCAGCTTTGACCCTTCGAGCCTCGATCACAGGCCGCGTTCTACCGGCGCATTGGATCGATTTCCGTGCCTCATTCGGAAATGACCATGCTTGTAATGGAATTGGCGCCCTGCACTGTATCTAATCAAGGGCGCTCGCAATCCATCAAGAAGGCAAACCCAATGTCCAATACGGAAATCCAGAAGCTCATCTCCGATTTTGCTTCTCAGCTAGAAGTTCTGGCGCGTCGCGCCGCAGTCGAACAAGTGATCGCCACGCTCGGCGGCAAAGCCACCGGCGCGCCGCGCCGCGGTCCCGGTCGGCCCAAAGGCGTTCCGAACAAGCCTGCAGGCGCGCCCGCCGCCTCACCCTCGGTGATCAAGCCGGTCCGCAAGGGCAAGCGCCGCACCGCCGAGGACGTCGCCGCCATGGGCGTCGCGCTCGTCGATTACATCAAGGCGAATCCTGGCCAGCGCTCCGAGCAGATCGCCGCCGCGCTGAAGACGGACGCCGACACGATGCGCCTGCCGATGCAGGCTCTCCTGTCCTCGAAGAAAATCAAGACGCAAGGCGAGCGTCGCGGAACGAAGTATTTCGTCGCGGGTGCAGCGGTGCCCAAGGCCGCCCCCGGCAAGAAGAAACGGAAGAAGTAGGTCGTCGTCTGTTCCGCAAACGAGCCGACCATGGCATCTTGTTCGGCTCGTTTCGCGACCGTCGCTGTCTTCCGCAGCCGTTCCACTCCTCGTCCTCGCCCCACTAGCCAAAACCCTGGATCCACATCATGGCCCGTCGTTCCGAAGAACAGCGCATCGCAGTCCTCGAAGCCCAGATCGCAGCACTGAAAGCCAAAGCTGAAGCCAAGAAAGTCACCAAGGACCCCGCACTTCGCTTTGTATCGAAAGCCCTCAAGGCGGTCGATCAGGCAGCGGAAGCAACTCAAGACGGGGCCATGCGCAAGGCACTAGAAGAAGCGCGTTCGACTCTGTCCGCCTGCCTCCAATTGAAGGGCGTCACCCTGACACCGCGCGGCTCCGCCAAGAAGCGCGTCGTGCGCGCGGGCGCGATCGACGGCGACACTCTGCTCTCGTACATCCGCTCGAACCCGGGTTCGCGCGGCGAGCAGATCGCGGCGGCCCTGATGACCGACGTCAAGATCATGCGCCCCGTCATGAAGGGCCTGATCGAAGCAGGTCGAGTGCGCACCGCCGGGGAACGCCGCGGCATGACGTATTCGCCCGCGTGATCAGGGCGAGTTCCCGACAGCGCTGATCGCGTCCTCGAGGCGTGCCGGCGAGGGAGCGTTCGCACCATTGCGTAGGCTCCCGCGCCGGTGCTCCCGCGTGGTTACGGGATCTTCATGCCGCCCTCGCGCGCCGGACACTTGCGTGCTCCTTCCGCCGGACTAGCATCGACGCGTTCCCGCTCCATGCGACCAGAAAGGAAACTCCCATGGCCGAGACGATCGACTACGCAACCGACATCAAGAAGTACACGTCCACCGTCAACGACGGTGCAGTCAAGGGCATCGTGAAGCACTGCGGCATCGCCTTGCAGAGCAAGGACGCCTCGCTCGTATCCGCGTCCGATCCGACCGAATTGGCGCGCGTGCGCGACAATTTCATGAAGAAGAAACTGGGCATGACGGACACCGACGCGGTCCTCGACGCTTCCATCAAGTCCGTGATGGACAAGATGAAGGCCGAGCGCAACAAGTCGCGCGTCACTGTCTATTACCTGCTCGCCGAGAAGCACGGCAAGCTCTCCGCGTTCGGCGGTTGATTCCACGCCGACGCCGAGTTCGTGCGGACACCTGGGCGCGCACCGCCCGGGTGTCCGCGTTTTTCAGGAACGCACCCGCTCAGGCCACGGTCGAATGCCCGCCTGCTCCGCGGCGGAAGAAACCGCTGACGAAGATCCAGATCGCGCCCGCCGTGATGGCCACGTCGGCTACGTTGAAGATCCCGGTGCGCACGAAGCCCACGCGCAGGTTCAAGAAGTCCACGACGTAGCCGTCCTGAAGACGATCCACGAGGTTGCCTGCCCCTCCAGCAAGAATGAGCGTGAGCGCGATCCACGTGCCAAGCCTCAGGTCTGCTCGCAGGAGGAGGATCAAGACGATTCCACAGAGCACGACGCCCGTTCCGATCCCAAGCCACCAAAACCGGGCCTGCTCCGACATACCGTCGCCAAGGCTGAGAAAAGCCCCGCGATTCTCCGCGTACTCGAGCCTGACGGTCCCTCCAGCCAGCACGACCGGCTCGTTCCCGCGCAGACTCTCTGTCGCGAACTCCTTCGTCACTCGATCGCACCCGATGCAGACGACGGACAAAAGCACGAACAACAGCAGTCGCGCCGCGCGCCGAGTCAGGCGGGCACCTCCCTCTCTCTCGCTCATGACGATCATCCTACCGCCACCGCCCTGACGCGCGGCGACGCACACGCTCGCTCCCTCGCAACCGGATGCTGCCCTGCGATCCCGACCCGCGGTCCGCCTCGTCCGCTCCTCGTCCTCGTGCGTGCTGGGCAAGAACCGCGGCGAGAAGGCACAATGCGCCCCCTCGAGATCCTCTCGAGCCCTGCGGACCACGGTCATCGAGGAACTTTCGCCATGGAATTCCAAATGCCCCGCCCCGGCGCGGAACACAAACAACTCGCGGCGCTCGCCGGCAAGTGGGTCGGCGACGAGATCATGCATCCCGGTCCAATGGGCCCCGGCGGCAAATCGATCGGTTACACGGACGCGCGCATCTCTCCCGACGGCTTCTATCTGATCGCCGACTATCGCCAGGAAGTCGGCGGGAAGCGGACGTTCCACGGCCACAGCGTCATCGGCTACGACACCTTCGGGAAGCGCTACCTGTGGTACTGGGTCGACTCCATGGGCATGCCACCGCCGAACGCGACTGCCGGCCAGTTCCGCGGCACCGAGTTCCTCTTCGAAAGCGATACGCCCCACGGCAAGACGCGCTACGTGTATGCGCTCCAGGGCACCGACCGCTACTCATTCAAGATCGAGGTCTCCCCCGATGGCGGCCGGAGCTGGGCTCCGTTCATGGAGGGCGACTACAAGCGCTCGAAGTGAGGGCCGCGGCCAACTTGGCTCGGTCGAGTACCGCCAGAAAGCGCCAACCGGGACCAGCCACCACCACTGGAGTGGTACGCCCGACTGGATTCGAACCAGTGGCCTGCAGCTTCGGAGCGCCCTTAGGTCAAAGGATCGAAAGTATGCGAAGAGCGGAAACGAGCGGCGATTCGCGGCGAAGTCCGGAAGCGTTCGCGAGTTGTGTCGCAATCGCGGCGGCAGAAACCGGCGGCGAGCGGCGATCAGCGGAGGTGCTCGGTGGCACTAAAGTGGCACAACGAGAAGCGCCGTAGGAAGCCGCAAAGGTGTGATCGGGAGCGTGCAACTTAGTGTTGAGTATTGATGTTGAACCCGCGCTCAGCTCCACGAAGTGAAATCGGTTCGCTGAACATCATCACGCGCCTTTCGCAGGTTGGCTGCACGCATTGGATCCGTGGATCGCGAGCCGATTCCGGTGTGCGGCCTCAAGTCACCCTTTGGTGCGCCTGAGGCGGATGATACCCGGCTTAGGTACACACGCTGCCAGCTGAGACCGAAACGGACCCCGCAGATTTTTCCCGGATTTCCGCGAGCTTGCGCGGCGCCGCTACAGCTCGAACCTGGACGGCACGAAGCGTCAGCCCATCGAGAGGCGGCCGCACGCTGTCTCTCCAGTACCACCTTCCTCAACAAGAAAGTCCGATCATGTCCGCCGAACCGAATTTCGACACGGGAGCCCGAGTTCCCCAATACCACACCGTGGACACCAGCAACGTCGAACCCGTAACGCCGCTTCAACAGCCCGCGATGCACGAGCCCAAGCTTCCGGGCGTTCGCGTCCCCGCGACCATCCGATCCGATTCGCGTCCTCCGATGCCAGAGCCTCGGCCGAACACCCCGCGAGATCCGCAGCCGCAGCCCGCTCCTTCGGCACCTCCGGCTTCGCCGAGCGTTCCGCCCAGCATGCCCCGCAATCCTCCGACGGGGGCCGGGCAACCCGAACCGGGGCCGCGCAATCCGAGCGCGCCGACACGGGACGAGCCCGGCGTGTTTCCGATTCGTCCGAGCACGGGGGACCACTCCCGCCAGCCGGGAAGGCCGGGAGGAATGCCTCTGCCTCCGGCTCCGCCCCCGACTCCCTTCTCGAAAGAGTAATCAGGGCGGCCCTCTTCGGGTCGAACCCAGATCGCACCGTCGAAGCGCTGCTCAGTCGCCACCGACACTCTGGGTTCTACGGCGAGCTCGCACGAGCTGCGAACTTGGCCACTCGACTCCGGCGGAGACTGACCAAGGGTTGAGACTGGACAGTGCACGCGCCGGCGGAGATCCTCTTGCGACTCTGCCGGCGCAATTTCTTTCAAACGCGCACCGCAAGGCTTCCAACTCATAGAGAGGAAACCCCGAATCGTTCCTACGGATTCGGACTCGACAATGGCAAAGAAGCGCCCCCCGTTTGACCCGACGTTCCCCGACGGATCTCCTGCCCTTGTTTGGCTGGGCGATCAAGTACGCCTGTGGGTCACCGCAGAACGTCGGTCGCAGCGATATAAGAAACTCCGGTCGGCCTCCCGCGATTTTCTTGCTGCGAAGCCCATCCTGGGGAAGGCTAGAGCTAGCAAGGAGCATGCTGAGGCGCTTGTTGGGCGTATCTGTGCCAGTTTTCGAACGCTTCCTGGCCTACGGGACATGCAGGACGTTGCCGCCCGCATCCCGCTACAGGTCGTCACCATTGCCGCAGTCGAGTGGAAGAGTGAGCACCCCAATGGGACGCTGACATACGAGTTCGAGGTGCTTTTTCCCACCGGATCAGATGCGCTCGCTGAACTCGAGAATAGGATTCGGCGCGTGATCCTTGGTTACCCGGACGGCCGAGGGTTTGAGGACGTGACGGTGACAGCGCCTGCCGCAGCTGCGATCCGAATGGCGCAGCGCTACGCCCGCTCGGACAAGCGTGGCGAAGCCTCGCTTCTTGATCAGCTCATTGAAGAGGTGCTCGCCAAGCTCCTCGTGTGGGATGTTGATCCTCCGGTCACGGCAGGGGCCTACTACGCCGCTTTTCCCGAAGTCATCGTGTGGTGCGCGAGTGACCATTGGCGTCGCACGCATAGGGTAAAAGAGGAATCCGTTGGCGCCGGCCCAGAAGCAGAACGCGACGCGGATCAGGATTTCGACGCGGATGCGTCGGTCGACATGCACTCGGACAGTGATGAGCAATCCGAGTATGAGATCATGGTCAATTCCATCCTCGCCGGTGCATCTACCAAGCGACAGGAGATCATGCGCTTGCTCATCGCCCTCGCTGAGACAGAACCTCTCCTGGAGAAGCGCAGAGAAATGGTCAAGGCAAAGACGGGCTACTCGATCAAGCAGATCCGCGAGACGGAGAAGTGGTTCATCGACGCGGTCAAGCGTCACGAGCGCGGGGGGGCGTAAGCCGCGGATTCGATCCGCGTCATGCAGTTTGCGTCGCTGCGTCTCCCCGTCGAGTGAGCCGGCGCCGGCGCTTGTACGTGGGCGAGGTAGTTTGTACTTCTCGTAAGAGATGGCTGACCGCAGGATCCGCCCGCTGGCGTGCGCGCAAGTAGTTGCGGCCTTCGAAGTCATTCGGCATGCTGTTCACCCCTCTCGTCCAGAGCAAGGATCGCCACTTGCCAATGCCGGTACTTGGAATACCGAAGCGTCTCCGTCGTATGGAGGCAGGAGCCGAACGAATGGTTGTGAAGAAGAAGTCCCGGTCGAAGCCCGTTGTCGCGAAGCGTGCACACCGATCGCCTACTGAGGCTGGGGATCTGGACGCGATCGCTCGCGCAGCGCTGTTGTCCTCTGATCCTGAACGGCGTGTGCAAGCTCTGCTTGCGAAGCGACGCGGTGTTTCCTGGTTTGGTCGATTGCAGCGAACGGCGAAGCTCGCTCTGGCGACCCGCAACCGCCTCGCGAGCCCTCCAAAGCTCGTCGCCGCCTCTAATCTCGCCACCTATCGGCGGCGAAGGCGCGAACGCCTGAACTGGTCGGGATTTCAGGCGGGCGAGCCTGATCGCGCGCACGGCTCTACCAGGTCAAGCGCACGGGATCGTCGCTGCCATCGGGAATCACGACGAAGCGCGTCGGCCCGCCGGATTCAGACTCGCGCAGCATGACATTTCGACCGCGCCACGCCTCCGGTACCAAGTGTCGGCCCCCGGCATCCCCACGGACCTCCGCGCCGCCCGGTCCTTCCAGGATTGTCGCCTTCGGGTGACTTTGAGCGTCCGTCACCACGATCGTGAACGTCTCCTTTCCACCACCGTGCCCGCGGAACATCTCCACGCCCAGTCCCAAGATGGACACCACGAGGAGCGCCCATCCGATCTTGCCGGGTCGATTCCCGCCGCCACCTTCCATCGCTGATTCCAAGTTGACGTGTTGCATTCAGGTCCTGAGGACAACGACGCGGGGTCCTGATACGCGTCCTGGTGTCCGTGGACGTGCTGAAGCGAGTCTTCGTTGACCATGCAGAAAATGACCTTTTTTCTGGCGTAGGTTCCTACGCTCGGACTCATCCAAGCACGGGCGTCAATCTAGTCGCAGGGGTTCGCTGAGTATGCGTCATCTCCGAAGTGGCGCGGAGAACCGCGTGGGATGCGCAGGCTAGCGATGCCCCACCAGGATGAAGGAGCGGACGCTTCTCGGTTCACGCTCAAAGGCGTGCGCGTTTTCGCCCATCGCCGCGGCTCACTCTCTATTTGTTAGGATCTCCGCCCCAAACACGCGCCCGTAGCTCAGCTGGATAGAGCGACGGCCTCCGAAGCCGTAGGTCACAGGTTCAACTCCTGTCGGGCGTACCACTTACACGCGCGGGAGTACCCACCCGGTTCGCCGCTGGGACCCGCAACCGCTACCCCGTGCGCGCGTCCTTCACGAGCGTCAGCGTGGGCGGAGGCGCGTTGACCGAAGCCACTCTTTCGATGGCGGCGCGAAGATCGTCGAGCCCGAGGTGGCTGTAAACCTGCGCTGTCATGCGCACGTCGGAGTGGCCGAGGATGCGCTGCGCCTGCAACAGACCGACACCGGAACGGGCCATGCGCGACGCGCACGTGTGTCGCAAGCTGTGAACGTCCACGATTTCGCCTCGCTCGGTCTTCTGCGGGATTCCCGCACGCTCGAGGACGCGCTTCAGGATCCGTAACGCGGTCTTCGACTTGAGGTTCCAAGGCAAGCCCTCGGGGCTCAGGAAGATCGGGTCCGACTTGATCGGCCGACACCGACGTACGCGCAGATGCGTGCGACGTAGACCCCAGATCTGCCGTACGAGTTCTTCGCGCAACGGGATCACCCGCTCCTTCGCGGTCTTCGTCGTCTCCGCGCGCAGCGTGAGCGTGCGTCCCTGCACGTCGAGGTCTTCCCACGTCGCACGCAGGAGTTCGCCGTGGCGCGCACCGGTCTCGATGAACGCGCGCCACAACAGCGCCTGCGGCACGCGCTGCACGCGCGGGAGTCGGTTCCACGTTTCGCCTTTCGTGCCACCTGCGATCGTCTTCTCCGCACGGTAGTACGCCTCGATGGCGCGGTCGTCTTCCTCTGCGGCCGCGTAGAGGCGCGCGATCTCGTCTTCGCTGAGCGCGCGACGTTTGAGGCGGACAAGATCTTTCGGGATCGGCAGGGGCTTCAGGCCAGCGATCGGGTTCTCCTTGATCATCCCGTTGTCGGCGGCCCATCGAAGCATAGCTTGGAGCACTTTGATGTGGGCGTTCACCATCATCGGCGTGTCCTTGGCTGCAAGCCGTTTCACGCGCCACGCGATCACGAGGTGCCGTTCCACGTCGCGAACGCGTTGCACGCCGAGGCCTGTCAGGACGCGCTTCAAGGTAGCCGCTGCCATGCGCGTGTGAGCCAAGGTCGAGCGTGTGGCGAGGTCCGGGATGTAGGCGTCAACGACCTCCGACAGCGGCCGACTCTGCCCTTCCACGGCACCGAGCCCGGCGAGTTGGAGATCGCGTTGCGCGATCAGTTCGTTGCGGAGCCGCAGCGCGACGTTCTTGTCGGACGAGAGCGACTGCCGACGACGGACCCCGTCCGCGCCCTTGTAGTCGAGAACCCACATCGCAGGCCCGCTGCCGCGTTTCACTTTCAGGAGGCGGCCCGCGCCGAGTGATCGCACGTAGCGGCTCATTCGATCGCGTCACACACCGCACGCGGCGCGTACGGGTTCATGCAGCCGGGCGGATGGCCGCTTGTGGCGAGCCACACGATCGGTTGGCCGTTGTGGAGTTGAGGCTCGTCGGTTTCGTCGTCGTCGAGCACAACTGCGCCCAACACGCCGGTCGCGAGCGGATAGCTCGGCTGGATGGCGCAGACGACTTCGGGTTCAACGTCGTCGCCAAGCGCGGCGATCAAGTCGGCCTCGATTTGTTCGAGCTGTTCAATCAGGGTTCGAATTTTCATCTCAGTCATGCTCCGAATGGCCCGGCGCGCAGCCGCCCGTGATGGCGTCGTGGCTCTTGCGTGTGAGCGAGTCTCGAACGGCTGTATCGAGACGCACGAGGCGTCGGTAGGAGCGGCGCATCTCGCGTTGTTCGACGAGGTCCGCAATTGCGTGGAGCGCGAGAACGTCGCGTGCGATCACCATGCGCAGCTCGGGATCGTCGGTCCGGTTCTCGCGTCCGTACTTCGCTGCGTCGCGACGGATCGCGGCAGCCAACGCGGCGTGGTTGATTGCGCGCTTCACGAGACCACCTCGCTCGCCGCGTCCGCGATCAATACGTCGCCGCGCCAGACACGCCCGTTGTACGAGACATACATCCCGTTCGAGAGTTGGCCATGCGGCCATCGACTCGCGCCAAGACCGCTCTCGTCGCGCAATCGTTGGTACAAGCGCGACGCATCTGCGATCGACGCAACGTCGTACACGCGACGCCGAATCGTCATCTTCAACGCTTGGTTCGCGTCCGTCTGGCACGCGAGGCAGACAGGTATCGATCCGTGTTCCGCTGCGTGGTCAACGCGCTCGCTCAACGTGAACGCGCGCCAACCTTCGTTGGTCCAATGGAATGCCCCCTGAACGGGAGCGTGATCCGAGCACGCCACGCAACCGCGCGCGTCTCGGCACAAGATCTTGTTCGCCATGTGTCGTCTCCTGGGACGCCACAAGGGCTCTGCGCCGCGACAATCGCAAGACGAGTTCCGACGATTCGACGAAGCCGACGTTGACGTGCGAGTTGCGCGCGCACCCGACCCTGACGTGCGAGTCGAGTTCATTGCGCGCTCCTCTCTGCGAGCCACGCGTCCACGTCCGGGCGACGCCACCGCACCGCGCCAGCGATCATGAACGCGGGCGGCAGTTCGCCCTCGTGCCGCCACTGACGCAGCGTGCGAGTGGATACGCGCAGCAACGCGGCCATGTCGTCGATCGTCAAGAGCGCGTTCGGTGGAGCACACTTCGCCTCGCGCAGCATTCGCACTTCGTCACGCACGCCGCGCAATTCGTCGAGCAGCGCTTGTTCGAAT
Organism: Planctomycetota bacterium; assembly: GCA_044228955.1. Taxonomy (GTDB): domain Bacteria; phylum Planctomycetota; class UBA1135; order UBA1135; genus JAEUIA01. The sequence continues at coordinate 13,199 of JBGATY010000001.1, forward strand.
TCGGGCGTCACGACAACCGCTCCAATCTGCGCACGAACCGCTTGACCTTGCACGCCACCAATCGCTGCACGAACCACGGCAGGACGAACTGCGGTGAATGCACCGGCAGCGCGACTGCGAGGCGACGATCAGGCTCGCGGTACACGAGCACTTCTGGAATCGGTGCGCCGTCGACCGTGCAGATCGCGCGACCGAGCAACGTGTCCGTGGCGCGCAGGTCGTCCGACATCTGCGTGAACAGGACGATGCGAATGCGAGGCGGGCGAAGAGCGATCATGAAGCGCTCCCTTCTCGCTGTACGCGACCCTGTTCCAGCCAGCCACCGCGAACGGCCTCGGCGAGTACGGTGCGCTCGACCGCGCGACGCGTCGGTTCATCGAGGATGCGCACGATCAGGTGCAGGCGGCCTTCACCGTCGCGGCGTTCGGGCCAGGTGACGATCGCGCGCCCGCCTTCCGTGACGCGCACGGCCAAGCCGTCGACCGACAGCGAGTCCCAGATCACCACACGGGCGAAGCAGCGCATTCCTTGTGCGCGCAGCTTCTCGGTGACGGCGAAGCACTTCACGAGGATGGGTGAATCAGCCATTGGCCGCACCCTCATCGCCCTGTGCGCATTCCAAAGCGGATCGGTCCTCGTCGGCCCCTGATCGCGTTGATCGCGGGGGGGTGCCCGAGGTCGCCGAAATCGCATCAGAATCTGAAATGCAACCTTCTACCCCGGTTCCCGGCCTCGAACCCGAAACGAACCCAGCGTCGTCGTCGAGCCACTCGACGTGATCGGTCGGAATGGTGGGCGGGTAGCAAGTGCCACAGACGACCTCGGTGCCGTTGCTTCGTCGCCAGAATCGCGTGCGATTGCAGAGGCGGCAGCGACGGTCGGAGGCACCCCCCCTCTGCCCCTGATTTGCGTCCGACCCCTCTGCCAGCGAAGTGACAGGTAAAGGGGGGGGTGACGAGCAGAGGGGGTCTAGCTCGCCTGCGACGTTCGAGGAAAAACCCCGTTCTGACGCATGGGCACAGGGTTGGGGGGTGGCGCTCGTGCCGTTTGGGGGGACTTGCGGGACTTCCCACGCCGCTTCCCCGAACCCCGAAAACTGACCGGCATACCCCTCTGCCTCTTGGTTTTTGTCCTTTTGAACTCCGGCTTGTGAGGTCCCGCAGGTCCCCCCGGACACCTCTTCAACCCGCCACCGCGCCACACCGCGCAGTTGGTCGTGTCGCACCAGACGCATGCCGTCGACGATGCGGTTGGCGAACTTGCGCAGGTAAATTCCGAGCGACTGCGCGCTCACCGAACCGTGCTGCGTGCCCACGGCCTCCTCGATCGCTTCGCGCAGACCATCGGCCCCGCCTTTCGCCGTACGCATCAATTCGCCGACGCTCGTTGGCTGATCTCGTAGCGCCTCCCACCAAGTGTGGAGGATTGCACGCAGCCGACTCTGTACAGGATCCTGATCCCGCAACCGCTCGACACCGAGCAAGGGGTCATCCATACCGAGCCACACCAACGATGCGCGAACGTCCATTGACCACTGCTCGAAGCGGCCGAACGCGCTGATCTTGACCTTGGGACGGCCGGCGACCCGGTACGCGCGCAAGATCGTCAGCCCGGCGCGCACGAGCATGGCGCGGTTCTTCAGGATCTCCTCGCGCAGGTTGCCTTCGAACTCGCGCTGCTCCGCACGTTCGACCTTGGGGTCAAGATCACAGACGCCAACGCGGCTGATCAGGTCGCCCTCGATCACCAGGTTGTTGCCCGTAGCGATGAACAAGGTGCGCGTCGGCACCTTGACCATCTTCGACGCTCCGAGGAGGCGGCTCTGGTACATCTCCTCGGTCAGCACGGCGCAGAGATCCGCTCCGCCGAGCGGTCGCTCCACGTTGTCGATGTTCACGACGAGATCGCCGCCGATCAGGAGCGAGAGCATTCGCTTCTGGTCTTCGGTCTCATCCTTCCCCTGCGTCATCACCGCGCAACTGCGGCCCGTGGCGATGATCGAAACCACGTCGGCCAACAGCGTCTTGCCAGCGCTCATCGTCGTCGCGCGAAGAGCGAACAGCGGTGCGGTCCGAAGCATCCGCCGAATCAAGGCGGTCAGGATCACCGCAACGATCGTGGCCCGGTCGCTCTCAGCCACGAATGGGAAACGGCTGATGAAAGAGAGGATGTACTCCAACGCCGCGAGCGCGTTCTCGCGCGTGGGCCGGTCGAGCAACGGAGGGAACTCCATGCCGCTGAACTCGGCGTAGAGCGTCGTGGCCGGGTCGTACCCAGGCCGGTCGAGACAACTCCCATCAGGGCGTAGCGTGGGAGCTTCGACGACGCCGAGCAGCGCGGGCAGCTTCCAGCTTCCGTGCGCCGAGAGGAGCGTGACGGCGACCTTTGAAGGGCAGTCAACCTTGACCGCTTCACCCTTCACGATTCTGATCCAGTCGGCCGCCTCCGTGAGCACCAACTCGAGCATCGGTGCGTCGAGCGGCGTGATGAACACCGCGTCACCCTTGCGTTCGATGCCGTCAGCGTTGAAGTCCGGCACGCGCGCCACGCGCACAAGCATCCTGTCGCGCTGAAAAATGACTGGCGGCTTTGCAGCAGCAAGGACTCGTTGAGCCGCCACGTGCAGCTCGGGAGAGAGCGCACCGTTCAGAACGATGTAGGGCCTACCATCGCCCGCTTCAGTGTGATCCACGCGATAGGCAGGCGCGTTTTGCGGATCGTAGACCTGGCTCGTTTTCTCGATCGCCGAGTCAATCGTCATCTGGCCGTAGGTCTGCGCGCCGTGGCGCTCGTCCCATTTGTCGCGCATGAGCGGTGAGCGACGGAACAGACTGTCGATCATCTGCGCGTTCTTGCGTGTCCAGAAGGCGAGCAGACAGCAGAGCGCCGAGTCGGCCTCACTGGCCGATGCGTATCCGCTCAGATCGCCGGTCCAGAGGCGCAGGAACTTGGCGCCGTTCTTCGCCCGGATCGCCTTCTCGATGACTTGCTCTTCGTCGACCTCTTGTGCGACCTCGGCACGACGCTCCTCGCGTGTCTTCCCCTTCGTGCAGAGTTCCTCGTAGAAGTCGTCGATCGCGGGCTGCGAATTGGCGCAACCTGTGGGAGTGCCCACGACGGACACGCCAGTCATCGTGAAGAAGCGACCCGCGTTGTAGACCTCGATCCAGCCCTTGTGTTTGCCCTTGCCCGGCAGCGTGCCCTTGAGAAACAGATGCAGGCCGGTGGCAGTGGGCGAATACTCGGTGAACGTGTCGAAGCGCTCGACGATCGCCTTGGCGGCGTCGGTCATTTCGCCGCTCTCGGGATCGCAGCAACCGTCGAGGTCAATCCCGACGTATCCGCTGCCCTCGAACATGAACCCGATTCCGGCGAGGTCGTAGCGCTTCATCGCGGCGAGCGCCTCGTCGAACGTTCCCCACGACTTGGGGTCGGTGGAACTGGCGTTGCCGCCCGTGCGCGGATCGACAGGTACCTTGCCCGGCTTGCCGCCTTCCTTCTTCGGGGGCGTCATCCGGTAGGCAACCCAGCGCGGCAGCGGTTTCAGCTCGGCCGGAATGCCGTCGACGTTGAGTTCGACGCGCGGACGCAGCGGCGTGGAGTCAGCGGTCATCGCGGGGCTCCTGCGCTTCGCCAGTCGCGCGACGTGCACGTTCCGCGAGGGCCCGAACGACTTGTTCCTCGTCGAAGAGCATCCCGCTTTTCCCCACACAAATGTGCGGAACTCCTCCAGCGAGAGCGTCTGTGCGGAGTTCGTGGGGTCGGATCCCGAGGCGGGACGCCATCGCTCCGAGAGGGAGTAGAGGTCGATTGCGCTTGCGTCGAATCATGCGGGACAAGATCCCGCTTCGCAGGCGACCTCGCGTCAGCGTCGTTTCGGCGTCGTTTCGGCGTCCATTCTCGCCAGTTCTTGGGCCGCTTTAAGGCTTCGGCCCTTGAGCGAATAGCCCGCTCCGTTGCGCATGTTGGGGATGGGGAAACCCATCTTTTCTAGCTCACCGATCGCACGATCGACTGTGCTCCGGTTGTTCGCCTTCGTGTTTGTCGTCAGCTCGTCCAACGTCAAGCCGTCGCCCTTCGTCACAGCCTTGAGAAGTTCGCGCAGCACTTCGCGCTGGGAGTCGTTCAGAAGCGCCAAAGCCGATCGCAGCTTGAGGTCAACCGCAGGCTGTGCCTTCGCTTCACCGCGGCCGCGCGGACGCTTGGTCTCGCCGCCATTACCCTCACGTCCCTTCTCGGAACTTCGGATGTCGGCCTGCTGCATCTCCTTGTGGACTGCGCTTGCCTCCGACCACCGGCCACGCAGGTCCGCCCCGATCGTGTCGAGTTCGATCATCAGCGCAAGGATGTCATCGGGGACAGACCAGTCGGGGGAAGGATTGGGGTGATCTCGCCGATCGCGACGGGCACGTTCCAAGATCATCCATTGCTGGAGCGCCGAGTAGATCACTCGCGCCCGGCTCCGTTCCTCCATCCCAAATTGCGGCGCTCCAAGGTTGACGAGTTCCTTAGCGAACAGATCCAGGTCCTGCGGACCCTGCCAGACGGACTGGTTCATCTGTTCCATCCACCCGTCGATGGTGCTGAGGCGCTGGCTCGGAGCGACGCTCTCCAACACGAATGGCAACATTCGAGCGAGTCGGTGCGGGTGGGAAAGGAACCCCTCGATGTTCATTTCAACGAACGGCTTGTGCTTCTCAAGCGGCCACCCGCTGCCCGACTTGGACGGATCGCTCATCGGTCTGAGTGTAGCGGCGAGAGGAGCCGCTGCTCGCGCTGACGTGGTGTCATCGATCACGCGTGGCCGATTACGCCCGCCCAGGCGGGTACCGCCGGATGTTCGGGGCGTCCGATCGCGTCAAGAATCTGAGTGTATGCAATCCGGCACGCGGAGAGCCCGAGAACGGTGGTCCGGCGGAGGGCCTTCCTTGCCTGGTTCGGACGTTTGTAGACGTTTCCACACCCTCAAGCAGCAGGCGTGCGGAGTCGATATCATGCGGCGTCATGCGCCATGGCGCGGAAGTTGAACCTTCACGAGCATGAATCAGTACCAACTAGCCAGACTTTCGGAACGCGCCGCTCGAATGGCGTACGTGACGAGAAAAGAAGAGGAACGGCGGGCCGACTCGGAGCTATTGGCACGTGCCTGGGAACGTCTGGAAGACGCCGCGTTTGCCCTGGAAGCAATGTATGCGCGCAGAGCCTCGTTCAGCACCGCGCGCATACCTCCGTCTAATGAAGGTCCATCAGAGGATCAGCGTCCGCAACTCCACGGGTAGGCGTCGCCCTTGGCGCGATTGTTCTGCCACTGGAGCGGTTGCAGGTTCGAGAGCTGATTGCTCCCACCGAGTGACGCAGGGTACATGTGGTCGATTTCCCAGCCGAACTGCGAATTCGTATTCCCGTGGTCAGAGAACTTCATCCAGGCTCCGCACCGGTCACGCCGCCAGTCCCGTTCGTCGTAGCTAGGGACGATGATCCCCTTGGCCCAGACGAGTCTCTGGTCGGCCTCGGTCGCGGTACTAAACGGATAGATGTAAACTGCCATGTCAATTCACTTCACTTTCACAGAGATGCCTTGTCGGTGATTTTCCAGACCACCGAACGTTGATGAGCGGCTGCACGGCACAATGCCGCACGGCCGTTTACTTGTTACCACTGGTACTGTCTCACTTCAATCATGTTCTCGTCACCCAAAGGCGCTCGGGTAGGTCAGCCGCAATCGAAAAGTGTCACGCGCAGTCTCATCTGAAACCGATGGTGGAAGCTGCATGCCGTGAAGGACGACGTGCACCAGAGTTCCTCGAACTCATTCGATGATGCGTTGATTAATTGCCTGAAGCGTCCGCACGTAACGCAGCCTGTCCGGTTAGTGCGTTCAACTAAGGACGTTGAGGTGGGACGTAACTAGGGATTGCCGGGTTGAGAGCCCTTCCCGCGCTTGCCGGTGCTGAGCATTCCCACCCCGACGCCTCACCCCTGGGCGGTAAGGCATGGTCGGGAGCCGTCAGGAGGATTTTTTGTTGACCACGTGCGCATCCAGGCCCAGAATTGGGCCTAGACGACGCCGGGGTAACAGCCGGTTCGCCTCCCGCGAGGGAGGTCGCCCATGTCACAGGGTCATGTCGTTGATGAGAAAATGGGGCAGCTACTGTTCCAGCAGGGCTGCCCCCCTCCTCGCCGCTAGGAGTATTCCGGTCCGTCCCTCCCTTCAGGCGAGTCGTGAACTCCGCAGAGCCCCCAGCCGTTGGCCAGGGACACGAACACCTTGTCCTTGCGACGGAGCAGGTCGATCAGGGTTTGCTTCGAAAAATCGTCACCCTCGACCTTCATCGCTTCCGTGTGGAGTGGGGCGAGTGCGAGGGGGCCACGGTCTAGCAAGATCTTCGAGATCGCCGTGATTCGGCGCTCAATCTCGACCTTTCCACTGCGGCCACCGCCCCCTCGTTCCGGGTCCACAAGCGCTTGAAGTTCCCTGACCAGGGCTTCCTCGTGGGCGAGGTCGGCGGTGAGTCGCTTCACCTTCGCCTTGGCGGATTCCAAACGGGCGCGGGTTCGTGCTGCCAGATCGCTGTCGGGTGATTCGGACATCCACGGGAAGTCTGCCTTGAATCATCGCAGTGGTCAAAGATTTTGTGCCAGTGGTGGCAAGTTTTCGCCAGTGGCAGCCCTCATAGGGCTCTGCGGGGCTTGGAAGGCAGCTTCCAGTGAGCGGCGGCCCTATTGCGCCCGATCTCGCAGAATTTAGCACTGGACTCCTTCCGTGCCCCTGCCTGCCGCCCTTAGTCCTGACGTGCAGTGGGACGGGCAGCGAGGTTGCGTAGCCCGGTCCCGGCCCCGGCTCCGTGGAGTGCCGGACCGTCGCTTATGCGATGCTCAACCGCGCCTGCTCGTTCGTCCTTCCTGATCCTCGCCGCGCGCAGCCGGGATTGCGCGGGCGAAACAGGCCGATGGATGGATGCCTCGAAGGGAGCGCCTGCCTCCCGTACTCTCGGTGCGTCCACCAAACGTCACCAGTAGAGGAACACCGGATTCCCACAACAGCGCCCGCCTATGCCGAAGAAGCTCAAGGCTGCGAGAGCCTCCGCGATCAAGAACCGCCCTGAGATCATCCTGGCGCTGGTCGGAGCAGTGGGTGCCGACCTCGATCAAGTCGTCGAGGAGTTGTCCGAGGCATTGCAGTGCTACCGATACGACGCCGTCCCGGTTCATCTAAGCCGCCTGTTCTCGCAGATCGATCCGAAGGCGAGCAAGATCAAGATTCCGGCAGAACCGGGTTTTGACCGCCAGCAGAAGCTGATGGACCTGGGGAACTGGATGCGCAAAACATCCGGACAACCGGGGATCCTCGCGAACTGGGCCGCCGCAACCATTGCATCGAATCGCACGAAGAACTCGCCGACGCCCAACAAGGCGTACATCATCCGTTCACTTAAGCACCCGGCAGAAGTTCGAGTGCTGCGGGAAATCTACGGCGCAGGCTTCTTCCTGGTTGCTGTGCACGCATCTGAGCCGACTCGTCAGCAGAACCTCCAACGCGGGCTCGGAATCACTCTTGAGGAAGCACGCTCTCTGATTGCGCGTGACGAGGGCGAACCGAACAGCTTCGGGCAACAGACTCGTGATGCGTTTAGCATGGCCGATGTCTTTCTCGCTCACGATCGCGGCCAGCGCGAGAGCATCGACCGGTTCCTGCGCCTCGTGTTCGGCGATCCCCTCCTGACGCCGCATCAGGACGAGCACGCGATGTTCATGGCCTACGCGTCATCCCTTCGTTCAGCAGACCTGTCCCGGCAGGTTGGTGCTGTCGTCTGGAATCCGGTCGTCGGGATGATTGCAACAGGCGCGAATGATGTGCCGCAATCGGGAGGTGGTCCGTACTGGCCGGGTGCCACGGATCGAAGGGATCACAATTTCGGGCACGATGCGAATGTCCGTCACCGCCAGCTCATTTCGCAAGGCGTCGCGGCGAACGTCGCCAAGGCGCTCAAGATCAAGGAGAAGGATAAGATCAAGAAAATCGCCGACGCGTGCGAACACACACGCGTCTTCGACCTCACGGAGTTCGGCCGAGCCGTGCATGCGGAAATGAACGCGCTCCTTACGTGTGCGCGAGCCGGAGTCTCCACTCAGGGAAGTCATCTGTATTCCACGACGTTCCCGTGCCACAACTGCACGAAGCACATCGTGGACGCGGGCATCGCGCGAGTCATCTACATCGAACCGTACCCAAAAAGCCAAGCTGTCGATCTACATGGCGACGCGATCGTCCTCGACGATGACGGTGGATCCTCCACGAAGACATCCCGCGTGGTTTTTCGCGCGTTCGAGGGCATTGGACCGCGCAGGTACTTCGATCTGTTTTCGATGCGTCTCGGTGATGGAAGAGAGATTGCACGCAAGAACAAGTCGGATGGTAGGGTGACCGCGTGGTCGCCAGGGGAAGCGCATCCTCGTGTTCCGCTCCCTGCAACGGACTACTTGGAACGTGAGCTGTCGAGTGCCCGAGTAATGAAGAACTTCGTGGAGGCGAAGAAGGCGTGAAGATCAAAGTCTTGCTGACCGACGCGACGAGCCTGCGTGCTTGGGAAGTTGTCGAGCGTGCTGCCGACAAAATGGCCGAGTGGCCCACGTGGAAGACGGCATACCCAGGGGTTTCAGAGCCGCAGAGTGCTCTCGTCGTCCGCGCATCACGAGAGAACGTGGCTTCGGATAGAGCCGCCGTTCGAGACCGAGACGCACAGCGCCGGTCTCGTTGAAATTGGAGTAATGGGCGCTCGCGGTCTAGCCCGCCCCCATCACCTTCCTGACATCCGCCATCGACGGCCGGGCGTAGGTCGCGGTCGATGCCACGCTGCGGTGGCAGAGCAGCCTCCCGACAAGCAGTACGTCGCGCGTCCGCTCGTACATCGTCATGGCGAACCGGTGGCGCAGCGTGTGGGGCGACGTGGGCTTGATCCCGGCGCGCGCTGACCAGGCTTCGAGGCGTCGCCCGACTTGGCGCGTGCCGATCCTGTAGCCGCTCGCGTCGGGGAACAGCGGCCCCGCCGTTCGCTTGCCGATGTAATCGCGCAGCATTGCAACCAGCTCGGGCGGCACGAACAGCACATCTTGATCGCGGTTCTTGAGGACGCGCACTCGTAGCTCGGCGTTGTCGAAGTCGAGGTCGTCCACGTCGAGAGCGACGACGGAGCCGACTCGAAGCCCGAGACCGAGCATGGTTCGGAACATCGCTCGATCGCGCTTCTCGGCGCGCGTGGAAGCGGTGTCGAGCGCCGCGAGGAACTTGGTCGCGTCTCCATCGCTCAGCCCCTTGGGTCGCGGCGGCGCGCATCGCGCTCGACGAATCAAGCGCGCCGGATTCATCGTGCAGTACCCGGCCGCGTGGCTGAACGCGAAGAACGATCGCACCACTGATCGCAGGGCGTTCGCCGAGTTGGCCTTCCGGGCGCCGCCATCGGCGCGTTTCGTCACCGCGCCCGACGCGAGAAACCGCGCCAAGTCTTCATGCTTCACCGTCGCAATTGGCGGATCGTGCAACTCAGCCGACAGCTTGCGCAGGAACCGCGCGGCTTGTTTCACGGTGTGAATCGATCGACCGTCGCCTTCGAGCTGCGTGATGTACGCAGCCGTTGCTTCTGAAACGCGCATGAGCGCCTCCTTGGAACGAGAACTTGGAACGTGAGGCGCGGCGTAGTTGCCGCACGTTCAACAGGGCTCGCTCGGGCGATCAGCGGAAGTCAGATACTCAAGGAAATGGGGCTGTTTTCGAGCGCGAAAACCGCCGTTTGCGAATTCGGCGCTACTCTGATGCGAACGCTCGCGACTCGCCGAGCGAAACACTTCATCCCGGAGAATCATGATGCGCTCGATCCAACTTCACGTTCCGTCCCTCGCCATCGGCGTCGCTGCGTGCGCGCTCCTCCTCGTCTCGATGTCCCAAGGCGCGCCGCAGATTAGCCCGCCGCGAGTGAGCTACGGCCCACATCCGCGCGACATGGTGCAGATCAAGGAGGGCACGCCCTACGTGGTGCCGACAGGGACAGTCTTCACCGTGACCGGAATCGGGAGCGTCTACAACTCGGCGATCAACACGACGATCCTCGTGGACAACATGCAGGAGCTGTGGGCCTTCAACGGCGGAGGCGTAGCTGGAAAGTGCAGCGTGGCGGACGTGCCGCAAGGTCTTACCGTTCAGGCCGGGCAGACCATCACCGTGATCACAGGAACTTCGGGAGGACAGTAGCTCACTGGCCGCGCCTGGGGCTACCTCTCCCGCTGACTACTCGCACCCAGGCGGCAACTGCTCCGGGTTCTCGGGCTGCCGGTGGAGGATCACGACGTGATCGGCCAACTTTTCGAGGTCGATCGGCTCGATGTTCTCCGGCGTGTCTTCCATCCGCATCACCTTGTTGACGCCACCGGGGATGGGGATGTCCGGCTCGCGTCCCGTCATCCAACGGATGATCGTCGCCTGCGGTCTGCCGCCGTAGAGCGCGACGCGTGTGAGGCCGTCGTCGCCAACGAGCTTTCCACAGTCGGGGCAAATCTTCGGCTGCTCGTCGCCCCATAGCGAGACGAGGCATCTCGCGCCCTCCTTGGGCCCGCCGCAACGATCGCACGGTTCGATGTCGATGCCGATGAACTTGGCTTCGTACTGCGACGCAAACACCTCTTCCGCGAGCCGTCCTCGCTCGGCTTCCACGAGATTGCTCGGCACGTGCGGGTTCGAAATCGTCGGCATAAAGAATGCCGCGTACTCCGCGTCCTTCTTCGCGCGCTTGTACTCGCGGAAGAACCACGATTTCGTCGTCGTTGGCGTCGAGACCACGAGCGCGCTCCCATGCCGGTCGATCAGGCGCGGTGCGATGTACTGGTCCCAAACATCCTCGCGGATCTTCACGGCCTCGTCGACGACTAGGAAATCGAGCGCGTCGCCGAGCAAGCCCGCAGGCCGATCGGCTGAGCGCGCCCGAAGCTCGGAAGTGCCGCCGCCAAAATTCGAGACGACGATGGAGTGCGCGCGCCGGTCGTACGAATTCACGCGGTGCTTCAGATGCGTGTGCAGAATCTCGACGACGCGATCGAACACGCGTCGCGTCAACTCGTACGTCGGCGCGATCAACCAGCCCAGCGCCTTGTCGCGCGGTTCGAGGAGAAAGGCGACGCACTCGAATGCCGCGAGCGTCGACTTTCCCCATCTCGTTCCGCACGCCACGACGCGGCGCTTGGCTTTCGATCGATGCACGACCGACTGCCCCTCGTGCGGCACGTAGCTAAGCCCGCCGAACAACGCTGTCTTATTGAGTCGGACCTCAGGCTTCTTCTTCGGCGTCGTCATCCTCCGACACGTCGCTCTCTTCGAGGTAGGTCTCGACCTCGCGCCGCGTGAGTTGCTCGATCGTCACGCCGCCGTCGTCCCGGTCTTCGCCGAGGATCGCTCGTTCGAGCCGGATCGCGATCTCGATCGCCTTGATGCCGGACACCGCGTCCTCCAACTCGTACTTCTGGATCGCTTGAGCGCCACGCCCCGCAATCGCGCGCACGAGCTTCAGCTGCCGATCCCGCACCTGCGCCATGCTCTCGGCCATGCGTTGGTCCGAAATCGCACGCGCATCCGCCTCGATCTTGTCGAGACGAGCACCCCAGTTGTTGCGCTCTGCCGCCTTCGTGATCGCGCGCCGCGACACCTCGAACTTCGTCGCGACCTGGCTGTGACTGCGACCCGGACCCAGTTCGACGTAGAAGTTGAACGCCGCATCATCATCAAGTTTGCGCGTCACGTTCGGTCCTCACTTCCTCGAACGATTGGCCAGTGGATTCGAGCACGGCGGCTTTGCCGGTCAGCTTCTGGATGCGCGTCACGATCACGTCGGCGTACAAATCATCCAGCTCCATCAAGTACGCGTTGCGCCCCGTCTGCTCGCACGCAGCCATGGTCGAACCCGACCCCCCGAAGAAATCCAAAACGTTCTCACCGGGTCGCGAGCTGTACTGAATCGCACGCGCGGCGAGTTCGACGGGCTTCTCCGTCAAGTGAACCATGTTTGTGTGGTTGAGCTTTTTGATTTCCCACAGGTCAGTCGCGTTGTTCGGTCCGAAGAACTCGTGCGCTGCGCCTTCTTTCCAGCCGTAAAACGCGAGTTCGAACGCGCCCATCATGTCTTTGCGCGTCAGCACTGGATGGCACTTGTTCCAGACGACTGCTTGCGAGAAGTAGAGCCCGCTCTCCCTCAACGCGCTCGGGTAGTTCGCGAGGTTGGCGTATCCGCCCCAGATGTAGAACGCGCGACCGGGCAAGAGCGCGTTGGCTGCGTTGCCGAACCACGCAAGCAACAGCCGATCGAATTCAGCCTCGTCGATGAAGTCGTTCGCGAGCGGACGATCCTTCGGACGCATCTTGTCTGTCGTCTTCTTCGTGTCGGGGTTGCGTGCCTTGTCAAAGCGTTGGTGATGAGTCGCCTTCGTCGGCGCGAACGAACTGAGTCCCGACGCAATCGCGTTGTTCGAGCGCGGCTCGACCTTGACGTTGTAAGGCGGATCCATGTTCACGAGATGGATCGGCGCGCCCTTCAGCAACGTCGCCACGTCGTCCACGAGCGAACTGTCGCCGCACATGAGGCGATGCCGCCCAATGATCCACACGTCGCCCGTGCGCGTGATGGCCGCGTCGCCGGGCGCGGGCACTTCGTCCTCCGAGGTCTGGATGCCTTGTTCGGCGAGCAGGTCGTCGAGCACCTGCTGCATCTCGGCCTCGTCGAAGCCGACGCCGTCGAGTTTGTTGTCGATCTTCAGCGATTCCAGCAGACTGGCGAGGCCGCTCGTGTCCCACTCGGCGAGTTCGGCCGTGCGGTTCAGGGCGATGCCGAGCGCCGTCGCTTGCGTGTCGTCGAGGTCGAGTTCGACGATGTCGCACTCGGTCCAGCCGAGCGCTTTCATCGCCACGAGGCGACCGTTCCCGCCGATCACGCGGCCTGTGCTGCGTCGGACGACGAGCGGTTCGGCCTGCCCGAATCGAGCGAGGGACGCCTTGATGGCGTCGAGATTGCGCTCACCGTGAAGGCGGGCGTTTGCGGGGTCTGCGTGCAGCTCACCGAGCGGAACGCGCCGAATCGAGAGAGTGGATTCCAAGTCGAAGCTCCATGCCCACGACGGGGCGGAAGGGAGCGGCCGGACTTGGAACGAGGACTTGGAAGGAGGGCCGCTGTGGCTACGACAAGTGTAGCAGTTCCCGCTGTGGATCCCAGGCTAACGCGGATGCGGCGGGTCCACTTGGCGCGCCGCTCCGGCGTGGGCGAAACCGTGCCGCCTCTACTGCACGCGCTGAATCAAGGGGGAATTCGCGAAGTCGAACAACTCCTGCAGCGAGTTCAGGATCTTCGGCGGATTGAATCTCAATACGGCCTCGTTGTAGAGGTTGAAGAACGCTGTTCGACTGGCAGTCGGCACCCAGTAGTACACCCCGTCGTACTTGCCGATAACTACGTACTCGCACTCATGCTCCGGAGGAGTCGTGCAAGACATGATGGAACCGGCGGTATCGGCGAACTTGATGATCCGATCGTAGGGGTCGGACGTTGTGACAGGTTCACCCTTGACGCCAAGCGCAACGTCACGACCGATGGTGACCGCGAGGCTCTTTGTGGTCGTGTCAGCGTCGGTGATGTTGCCGGAGGCCAGGGCTGCGCCGAAGGTATTGTCGAGTGCTGTCTTCGTCAGCGTGCCAGTGCCAGAAACCTTGGTTGTCACCGTGCCTTGGAGCGCGCTGTAGGACACCAATAGCATCGGCATGCGGCGGTGAGCCCGAACTACGTTGTCGAAAAGCTGCTGCTCGTAGAGTTTTATCACGCCTTCGCGCAGGTCGACCTGATCGCTTGCGAGCGTGGTCGTTCGACATCCAAGCGTTCCGAATGAAAGCGGGCCGAGAATCAAAAGGACGGCGAGACGAAGAGCAAGAGACGCGCGACCCATGGCAGTGGATCTCCTTCGGACAAAGTAGGTCGTTGCACACGAGACCCCTCGGCACCATGCGTCGAGGGCCGCATGCTCGTGATGCTCGCGCAGTGTCCCTCGGTGCCTTACCGGATTTCCGTGGGATTTCATGTGCATCCCTGAACGGGCTGCACGAATCAGCGGTGGCCGCCTGAGATAGCTACAATTGCCGCCCGATCGTCTCCGCGCGGGCGGGAGAGAGCGTTCGTAACGGACTAGGCTGTGCGGCGACGATCGAACTAGCTAGGTGACCGTTCGGTCTTTGGAGGCTCAGGGTCGGCGACTCGGCGTCGCGATCCCCATCGCCCTCCGCCTCCCGTAGATCGTCTGCACGGCAACGCCAGTCATGCGAGCGATCGCGGGGGCGGATCGCTTCGAACGGAGTAGGGCGTCGGTAAGCGGTACCTTGCCACGTCCCCGCACTTTCGGCCGCTTCTCGTACGCTGCGATCCCGAGTTCACGCCTCGCCGCCGCCACGCGTCGGAACGAGACCCCGGCCCGTTTCCCCACTTCGCGATCCGGCACCTTGCCGAGCAGGTGACGGATCCCCGGGACCCACGATCGGTCCGCGATGGTCGTCGCCTTGCGCGGGGCGGGCGCGATGCCGAGCTGCCGCCGCGCCTTCGACACGATCGTCCTGGCGACGCCCAGGCGGCAGGCGATCTCGTGGTCGGAGAGCTTGCCGAGGAGCGGGCGGGCACGGGTGAGCTAGGGGCGGGGCACGATCAAAGCGTACCGACATTCGATCCCCCTTCGCTTTGAACACATCCGAAACAATCCAGCCGTGAATCCAACGGTGGCTCAGCGATAGGTGTCCGCGCGAATTCACCGAGAAGAATTCGCGCTCGCCCCCATCTCGACATGTTCAACTCGGCATAGGAGACCCCCAGTGGACCCGAACAAGATGTCCGATTCACACCGCGAGAGCTATCGCACGTACTCTGAGTTTCGTGAGGGCTACGACTCTCAGAACTCCCAGGGCTCGAAGGCTTGGAATCCCTATCCCTGGAACAATGACGAATGGTGGCGCAACGAGGCGTGGGAGGCTGGACAGCAACAGGCTGAGTTGGACTCTTACGACGACGACGACTAGGTTCGGGCGACATTCACCTGCTGTGTGAAACGACAAGACCGCGTCCGTCGGGGCGCGATCCTGCGATCAGGTCCGTCTGCGGCGACCCCGCCGGAGGGTTCTTCGTCACCGTGGGGCGTTGGCGCGTCGGTCCCGGCGCCTCGTGCCGGGACCGATCACCCAGCGAATGCGACGTGAGTCAGCGATGGTCGAAGCCAAGCGTCGTGACGCGTCGATCGGGGCCCACGAAGAACACCGCGATGCCCAGACTCGTGAGCGTCTGCGCAATCCTCGCGACCCGCTCTCGGTGGGGTCGCGTATCCGGCAATGCGATGGCCGCTTCCGTCCCGACGTGTTTCTCGGAGTTCGTGACGGCGGTGTAGAAGGCACGAGCAACGTGGTGGGTCACTTGCTTCTGATCGAACGCGAGTCCGTGGCGCGCGGTTCCAACCTTCGAACTGGTTTCGCCTTTCGCCTCGACGAGTAAGCGTCGTCGCGTGCCCCGATGCACAGCGTCGATGTCGATGCCGCGCTCACCGGTCGTACACCGGCTCGTGATCTCGTAGCCGTTCGCTTCGAGGTGCGCGACAACCGCATCGACTACGTCGTTCTCGGTCAACATGGCTGCAAATCTGGCGTGCACATCTTGCATGCTCGCGCCGCTTATCGACCAAGATCGGCGCGACGAGCTGAGTGCGCATGTTGGCACATCCAACGTGTCGTCCTACCCTACTCGATATGCACAAGAGTGATTCAGGACGATGCCGTCTCTGCGGGAAGCACGCGAAGTTCGTTGAGAGTCACATCATCCCCGAGGCGTTCTTCCGCGACATGTCCCCGGACGGCACCGCGATGATCTTCTCGGCTGAGCCCGGAGTAATGCCGAAGCGCGCTCCAACCGGCATCTACGACACGGACATGCTCTGTGCCTCGTGCGACAACGGCCTGGGCAAGCTAGACCAGTACGGCATCGAATACTCCCGAAGACCGCTCGACGAAATGCCCGTTGTTCACAGGAAGGACCAGTACCGCGTCCACCGGAGCGCGGATGTCGACTGTGGTCGTCTCAAGCTGTTTCTGCTCTCTGTTTTGTGGCGAGCGCACTGGAGTCGGCAGCCGTTCTATTCAGCAGTGGACATCGGCCCCGCAGAACTAGGGATCAAGCGTCTACTTCTCCGCAATGACCCCGGCGGCGCGAGCCTCTTCCCCGTCTGCATGCTGCGATACTGGGGAGGTCCAGGTCCAATTGTGGACGCGCCGTCTGCGACCACGATCAACAAGAGCCGCGTCTGGTTTTTCCATTTTGCCCACCACGACATCTACTTCTTCGCCGACACATGTCGGCCTAGGCGCGAGTGGGTTCAGTGGGCGCGGCTCACCCCCGACCAACCGCTTGTGCTCGTTGCGGCTCCACTCATGGACGGACCGAAGACGAACCGTGTGTATCGGACGGCAGAACTTCTTCAAGCTGCGGAGAAAACGTGGCCTCGGATGCCGAAGCAACTCCAACGCTACCGGGAGGAGCATCTTGACACGTAGGCGGTAACGATTGCTGCGACACCGATCGGAGACTCGCACACGCATCAACCGAGGGGACTACTGCAAAAGGTCATCAAGAAATTCCGACGCCGGATCGACCGCAGTGATCAGTAGGTGATCGCGGGCTCGCGTGCACGCGACATACAGCAACTGGCGCTCGGTGTCGTAGACCTCCTTTAGGTCTCCGCCGTCACCGACGGACTCGATACGATCTTGCAGCGGGATCACTTCGTCGTCGCACGCCATCACGACGACAGCGCGGAATTCCAGGCCCTTCGCGAGATGCATCGTGCTGATCGCGACCTTGCCGATCGCAGTCTCGACATGCTCATCGAGCACCTTGCTGGGCATCGAGGCCTGTTTCACGGCGGCCTGAGCGCGCTTCAGCTGCGTCTCTGACCGTACGAACACGCCGATCTCGTGCGGTAGAACACCGGCCTTCGCGCGCTCGGTCAGCCACGCGCCGACCGCTTCGATCTCGTTCTGCTCTGAGGCTTGCACCCGAATCACCGGCGGCGGCCCGTTGAACACCGACACCGTGTCGCTGCGATCCTCGACATTCCCATCCACATCGGTCACATCCGGCCCAAGCAACCGATCCGCCTGCACGCGGATCTGATGGGATGTCCGATAGTTCACCCGCAGCGTCCGCGACCGACCGCGAATGTCGACGCTGAGCGACTTCCACGAGAACGGTTGCTGGAATATGCGCTGTCCGAGGTCGCCCGCGAAGAACAGCGCATTCGCTCGACCAGCGCCCAATGCCGCCAGGAACCGCAGATGTGCGATGCTCAGGTCCTGCGACTCATCGACGACGGCGAACTCGAACGGCTTGTTCTTCGCCTTGGCAATCGCGGCGGCGACGGCGCCGAACATCCCGGCAGGCGTAACCTGCCCCCTCGCCATGAGCGCCGCACGCACGCGCTCAAAGATCGACCACAGCACCAGACGCTGCGGCTCGGGCAACCGGATCTTCCGGCCTAGCCGCGCCACATCGCGATACGCATCCCACGAATCCAACTGCCACGCGTCGACGACGTGTTCCCACTCGGCCATGAGGAAGTGGCCGCTGAACTTGTGCTCACCAACGGACGCCGCCGCCTCCTTCATCAGCGCGGCAACGGCATCGCGATCGGCCAAGTTGAGCGGACCGACGTGCGACTTGTACAGCCGCTCACCAATCGCGCCGATCGAATGCACGTCGATACGCTCGGCCAACCTCGGCTCATTGCCGAGCAACCGCTTGAGCTTCGTGCGCAACGAGCTCGCGAGCATGTCCGAGAACGTTGTCAGCAGGACCCGAGCATCCCGATTTGCACGCGCCAAGTGCACGACGCGATGCAACGCCACGATGCTCTTGCCCGTGCCCGCACTTCCGGACACTCGCGCCGGACCCGCGTGGTCGCGTTCGACGATCTCGCGCTGTTCCGGGTGCAGGAAGACGGTCCACTTCTCCCACGGGAAGTCGAGCGCGCGCTGCAACTCGTCGACATTCGTCATCACACGGAAGCGACGCTGCGCATCCGGATGTTCGAACGGACTCGCCGCCGCAACGACCGGCTTGGCGACGCGTGGTTTGCCTCCGGTCGCGAGTTCGAGCAATGCCTCGGCCGCTTCACCCGGCAAGTGATCGCAAACCGCGAGCAGGCTCTCCGATGTCGCCGCGCGCACGTCGGCGATCCACTCGTTCGGCACGCCGTAGCCCAGCAGCTCCTCTTCGGACGTGGCTGCGAAGATCGCGACCGCCGCCTTCACGGGCTTCGGCACATCGACCGCGACGTAGTTCGGAATGACGATGTCCTTAACCGTCTCCCGGATCTCGACCAACTGCGCCGCGCCTGTCTTCGGATGCGTCTCCAGCTTCCGCCGCTCGGCCCATGCGTACGCCTTGTCGTGATGATCGACATAGCACAGCAGCAAGCTGCCCTGAGACTTGTGCACGATCAGCCGAATGTCGCTACCGACCCGCACCGACCAGAAGTTCTTGTCCTTCGCTCGATCGAGCTTGTGGAAGCTCAGCCCGGGACTCGCCGCGTTCATTTGCAGATCGAAGGCTGTCGTCTTCACGGCCTTCTGCTCTTCGCCCGTCAGCCGCGCGAGGCTGTCGGTGAAGGTGTCTGCGATGCGGAACTCCATCGCGCGCTACGTCTTGAAGACCTTCATCACCTCGTCGCCGAGGTGGTTGATCACCTTGACCGCGATGCGCCCCGACTTCGGCTTCTCGAAGGGACGTGACGTGTCGCTGTTCAGCGTCGCCCACGAATCCGGATCGATCTCGGCTTTCAGCGTCGTCTTGAGCGCGCTGTACGGATCGTTGGCGCCGAGGAAGTAGGCGTGGCGAACGAAGAAGCTCTCTTCGTTGTAGTCCGTGTCGATGAACCAGCACGCGATGCCGTCAGCTCCGTCGCTGCGAACCTCGCCCGTGTTCGGATGGAACACGTCGACGCCGTTGACCTTGACGCGCACCTTGCCGTCCTTCTCGGTCAGGAGCGCGATGTCCGGCTCGCCGAAGATCACGAACAGGTTGCCCTTGCCCGTGTTCTTCAGGTCGTCGGACATGTGCAGGTCCGCGTTCATCCGCGCCTTCAGCACCGGGATGCGGCCGAGCTTGTTGAACTCGGTTGTGTGTGCTTCGAAGTTGAACGAGCACGCGATCAGCACATCGAACCCAGCGTCGCCAGCTTCGCGAGCAGCGGTGACAAGATCGGCGCGTTGCACCGTGCCGAACTCCGGGCCGATGAAGATCGCGGCGCGCTTCTCTGTGCCGCCCTCCATGTAGCGACCGTCGGCACACACGTACGTGCCCGGCCAAGGAGTCAGCGCAGTGAAGGTGATCCGATCCTCTTTGTGCGCTTGCTGAACTCCAGCGACTTTCAGGTTGCCGAGGATCATTTCGGGGAAGGTCTGGGTCGCGCCGTACTCGTCGTCGTTTTCGTGAACGAGGTCGATCAGGTCGTCGTTTTCGTCCACGCCGAGCATGCGGTGCGGACTGAGGCTCTCGACGGTGAAGGGCCCGGCGACGCGTACCTTTTTCTTGTCCTCGTAGGGCTTGTCGTAGAGGTGTTCGAATTCGGCCTTAGCACCGATGGACTTGTCGATTTCCTGTTGTCGGGCAAGGCGAGCTTGCCACCAGTCTGCGTGCAGCTGTTTCGCAACCTCTGACCACCGCGAGTCGACTTCGTGAGGGATCTCCCACTCAGGCCAAACCTTCTTGAGCGCAGTGTTCAGCTTCTCTCGTAGCGGTTCCAACTTCGTCTGCCACTGTTCCCAGATGACATCAATCTCCGCGTTGTTTGCAATCGACTTGAGCGTGACATGCGGGACGCGCTCATAGACAAAGCCATGCCTGATGTTCCCCCGCACAGGCTGCGAACTCGGCGCCGCACCGCTGACATCCGCCTCCTTGACCTGGCCTTCGCGCGAATCAGCCAGGATATAGAACGGATACCGCGCGCCCATGATCCGAGCACGCGCAAGAGCCAGTGCAACGCGAGACGTATCGACTGTGATCCAGCGGCGACCCCATTGCTCGGCGACAGTGGCCGTGGTGCCGGAGCCGCACGTGGGGTCAAGCACAAGATCGCCGGGGTCCGTGGCCATAAGCAAGCAGCGCGCAACCACCTTAGGACTGGTTTCTACAACATATCTGCGTGGTTCGTGGAAACTCCCGACCATCGTGTCTGTCCACGTGTTGTGAATCTCAGACACTGAAAAATCGCGATTGAAGCGCTTGTACCTTAGGCTGTTGGCAGATCGAAAGAGTCGATCCGCCTTCTCTGCCCGACGCAGGCCCAGATTTTGAGTCTTCCAGTGACGGTTGGAACCTGGATGAAAAGTTTGACCGCAAAAGACGAAATCGAAAGTCGAGGCGCCAGCACCAGCGGACGCCAGGTCACGAGATTCATAGTCATCGCCACGCGCGAACGAGCGATCGTTGTATGTCTTACGGTACTTGATATTCGGCAGAGACCTGGCGTAGTACAGAATGTGATCGAAGAGGTTTGGCAGGAACTCGGACGTTGCATAACTTGTCTTTTGAACCGAAATCGTGCTGACGAAATTCTCCTCGCCGAACACTTCATCCATTACAGCACGGACGCGATGGATGTTCTCGTCGCCAATCTGAATAAAGATTGAACCAGAGTCCGTGAGCAGATCACGAGCAACGGTGAGTCGATCGCGCAGGTAAGTGAGGTAACTGTGGATGCCGTCGCGCCAGGTGTCGCGAAACGCTTTGACTTGCTCCGGTTCGCGAGTGATGTGGTCGGCCTTGCCGTCCTTCACATCGCGGCTGGTCGTCGACCACTGGAAGTTGCTGTTGAACTTGATGCCATAAGGTGGATCGAAGTAAATGCACTGAACCTTGCCGCGCAGCCCCTCTCGCTCCGCCAAGCTCGCCATGACTTGCAGCGAGTCGCCGAGAATCATCCGGTTCGACCAGTTCTGATCGTGCTGATAGAAGTCGGTCTTGTCTGCGCCCTCGGGGATGCCGTTGAAGTCGGCGAACAGGTCCGGCTGAAATCCGTGAGTCTGTGACTTCCGCTCCTGCGTCTGCTTCAGCAGGTCTTCGATCAGCACCTTGGCGTGAACCTTCTCCTGGATGTAGAGCGGCGGTGCCGGAACGACGAGGTCGCTCCAATCACGCTCGTCCTTGCCACGCCACACGAGCTGCGGATCGAGGTCGCGATTTCGGCGTTCGTAGGCGACGCGGATCGGAGTCTTCTCATCCTCGCGCACCATCGACTGGAACTCGGCCGTCGGGATGTTCCTCCGGCTCGCGTCTTCGTGCTTGATGGTCTCGACGCTCTTCGGCGTCGACGATTTGGTGCTCTTCTTCTTCGCCATCGTGTGTGCTTCTAGCGAACGGGCGCGGCCGTGACGCCGTGGATCAGACTGTCGAATTCAGAGGCGACCTTGGCAGCGAAATCCGATTCGATCTGGAAGACCTCGGTGAACTCGGCGAACGCCCAGCGTCCGTGTGACTTCAGGTGGTTCACGCCGGGAATCCAGTAGGTATCCATCGTCGACTTCTTTTCCTTCGCGTCCTCGCGGCGGTAGCCCTTGATCTCGACGATCAGGTGCAGGAGGTCGTCATCGCCGCGTCCGTCGTCGACGAGCACGATGAAGTCGGGGCGATAGTGGCGCGCTTCGGAGCCGAACTGATACGGCACTTCGAGACCGAGGTTGTGATTCTTAACATACGCCTTGACCTTGGGGTGAGCCTCCACGGCGCGGCAGAATTCGGCTTCCCACTCGCTGTCGAGGACGACCAAGTTCACGTGGCAGAGTTTCGAGCTCGTCTCCCAGACGGGGCGCGACGTGTTGAATCGGACGAGACTGGTGGAGCCGATGGGGTTGTACGCATCGAGCAGTGCCTTGATCGGCCGCTCGCCCACGAACTTGCGCACGACGCCGGCGGTAATGCGCTCGCACGCCATGTCGGCGATGTCTTGATAGAGCAGGAGCGCGGGATACGTGTCGCCCTTGCAGACGACGCACGTTTCCAGCCACTGGCGTGTGATGCGTTTGAGCTGGCCGAAGAGGTGGAGCATCGGCTCTTCGCCCGGGTCGCGCCACTTCGTGTAGAGCAGCCGCTTCGTCAGCTCGAAGAGGATCGTCGACGTGCGTGTGTCGCGCAGGTGCTTGAGGTCGAGATTGGCTGCCTCACCGATGATGCCTTCGTTGCGAGTCTGCGACGGGCCGACGATTTCGGGGCTCAGTTCGAGAATCGAATCGTCGTTGAACACGGCCGAGAGGCGTTCTTCGGGCAGTTCGACGCGGTAGCCCTCGACGCGCGGGAACCGGATTTCGAGCGAGTCGCGCTCGGGACGCACGGCCTTCACCTGCACGGTTTCGCGCGGAGGCTGCGGTGGCGCGACGACGGGTTTCGCGTTGAAGTCGAAGGGGATGCCGAACACGTCGGCGTACTCGACGTTGAAGAGGCCTTCCTCGTTCAGCTGGTAGGACTGACGGCGCAGGGCGCGGCCGATCACCTGTTCGCAGAGCAGCTGCGTCCCGAACGCGCGAATGCCGAGGATGTGGGTGACCGTGTTCGCGTCCCAGCCTTCGGTCAGCATCGAGACAGAGACGACGCATCGAATCCCGCCGCCCAACTGACCGGGCTTGCCGACGGTGTTCATGACCTCGCGCAGAAGTTCTTGGTCCGTGATGCTCTCTGCGCTGCGTTGATCGCCCGTGCGTTCAGTGATCTCTCGGCGGAAGCGATCGATTTCGTCCGAAGCCATCGCGCGGAACTTGTCGTCGAGCGCGTCACCGGCTTCGAGCTGTTCGCTGTCGATCAGGAGCGTGTGCGGACGCGGCAACGGATTGCCCGTGGACTCGTCGAAGTTGCGGAACAGCGCGAGTCGGCCGTTCTCCAGTGCGACGGAACCATCCTCGCGCGTGCGAGTGAAGCCTGAAACGTAGTCGTAGACGAGCTTCGAGATCGCCGTGTTCTGGCACACGATGATGAAGCAGGGCGGAACGCGGATCTTCTTCTCTTGCCAGAGTGCGAACGTCTTCTCGTAGTGGCCGTAAAGAGCTTGAAGCGCCGTTTGCAAGAGCGTCGGGAGCTTCAGCGGGTCGAGTTCGCCACCAGAGCTGCGACTCTTCTTCGGCATGTCCTCGCGGATGTTCTCCCACAGGTTTCGGAACACCGGCATCTCATTGCCGGGGATGTTCTCGGCGACGGGCACGCGCGGTAGCTTCACGATGCCGCACTCGATCGCATCCATCAGCGAGAAGTCGCACATCGTCCACGGGAACAACGTGCCTTCGGCGTAGCCGGAGCCGCGCAAGAAAAACGGCGTAGCGGACAGATCGATGACCTTCGAGATGCCGAGCTTCCGGTTCACGGCTTCGAGGCCCGAGATCCACAGGCGCGCGGCTTCGTTATTCTTCTCGGCTTCCTTCTTCTCGTCACCCTTGTAGTCGTCGTCGTCCGCTTCCTTGGGCTTCGCGCGGTAGCAATGGTGAGCTTCGTCGTTGATGACGAGGATGTTCTTCATCCCCATCAGCTCGCCCATGACGCGGAGGACCATTTGGCCTTCGGTTTCGAGCGTGTCGAGTTCCTCGCCGCGACCTTGGAGGAGTGATCGGCCGCCGGACGAGATGTCGATGCGCTCGCGCAGTTTGAAGGCGTGGAAGTTCGTGATGACGATCTTTGCGCGACGGACTTCGTCGAGGAGATCGGTCGGCACGAGTTCGCGCGTGACGTAGTAGTTGTCGGGGTCGCTCGGGAGGAGGACGCGCAGACGATCCTTGATCGTGAGGCCGGGCGTGACGAGCAGGAAGCCGCGCGTGAAGTTCTTGCTGCCCGAGCGGCGCGCGGCGTTGATCGCTTGCCACGCGATCAGCATCGCCATTACGGTCGTCTTGCCTGCGCCGGTCGCGAGCTTGAGGGCGACGCGGATCAGATCCGGGTTCGCGGTACGGCTCGCGTCCGTGAGGTGCTGGATGACCATCTTGCCGCGCGCGTTGTGGGGCGCGACCTCGGTGAGCCAGATGGCGGTTTCGGCGGCTTCGACTTGGCAGAAGAACGGGCGCTGGTCGCTGAACTTGTGGTGACGCCAGTGTTGGAGGAGGCGCGCGGTTTCGGGAGTGACGCCCCAGAGCGCGGGATTCTTCAGGTCGCGCCACGCGTTGACTTCCGAGCGGATCTCGTTGATCAGTGGCGTCGGGTCGTACTGCTGATCCTTCGTCGAGAGGCCGGTCGCGTCACCGAACGCGAGGTCGGCTTGGATCTTTGGCGTGCGCTTCTTCGGCTTCGGGATCGGCGTGATGAACTGCGCGCGTCGACGAGTTTCGATGACCTTCTGCGTGGGCTGCCCGGCCTCGTCCAGCTCCCAGTGCTTGCTCGGGGGAGCGTATGGCGAGTTGATGATCGGCTGATCGAAGAAGGGATTGGACACGCGGGGGGCGAGCGACGGTCGAGGGGAAGATCGATCGCGGCGTCGGAGGATAACCGCGACGGGCGGCGGGGTCACCGAAACGGCGGCGAGACGCCGTCTGCAATCGGTCCTGTGTTACTGACGCTGAGTCAGATCGGCGAAGCCCGAAGTGACCTCGTCAGGATCTTCGGGGCGCAGGGTCGGCTCCATGTGAAATTCGAGGAAGCGGTCGAGGGACCGCACCCAAGCGACGCGAACCTGGGCGCTGACGACGCGATCCTTCGAGAAGATATTGAGGATCGCCTCTCCAGAGCATGGGGCTTGGTGTCGTTCCAGGAACCTCTTGCTCGCGCCCTCGGCCGTGTCCTTGGGTGAGGCTGGTTGCGGGAACCAGCCGCCGAGTTGCCCCATCGCGGTTCCGCCGATCAACTTGCAGACGTAGTCGCGTTCGACTGCAAGTTCGTCGGAAAGGGCTTGGAGTCGCGGATCGGGGATCATGTGCTTCAACTTCGAGAGTGTCATGTGAGAGGTGGCTTTCGTGTGCACTTGTAGTCCATTTGAGCTACAGAACATTAGTACATGAGCACACCTCGCAGCGCGGTTCAACTAGCAGCCCGCGCCCCTCGCCGGACGCGGCCCGCTTCGACAGCGCTGATCGCCGCCTCTACTCCGTCGGCACCTGCGCTCGCGCCCGGCGCTTCGTCCCCGCCACCATCGCGCGAACGCGCTCCTCGACGATCGGCGTGACTACCGGCGCGCCCAAGCTGCCTTCGAGGGCCTCCCGAATCGCGTCCCTCGCGATCACGAGCGCCGTGGTGAGAGGCGACGGATCCGACCGCTCGCGCAACGCCTTCTCGATCGCGCGCACCGCGACCGTCGCCTGTTGCTGCACCGGATCGGCCCGCGCCGCCTTGCGTGCCGCCCTCACGCGGATGCCCTCGATCTTCGCAGCCAGCTCGGCGATGCGATCGTCATCGGTTCGGCGTTGGTACTTCACGACGCGGCCTCCAGGCTCGGGACGAGATCCGCGTGCCCACCCCACGTGAGCGCTTGCCGCAGCACGCGCCGGGTCTTGTCGATCGAGAGCGGCGACTTCGCCTTGCCGTTGCGTTTGCGTGTCACCGGGTCGGAGGTGAAGTAGGCGAGGACGTGCTCGGGGGTCAGGTCGGCGACGGGAGTGTCGACGCCAAGCGCCGCGCCCGCCATCTCCAGCTCCATGCGGTAGGAAGCGATCGTGCCGGTCGCGCCGCCTCGTTCGTCGAGCGAGGCCAGGTAGCCCGCGAAGATGGTGGCGAGGGTCTTGGCGGTCGCCTTGCGCTTCGGGGGCTTGGTGGAGAGGGCGGGCATCGCCTCGGGGGCTGGTTCATCCGGCGCCGCGTGGGTCGCTTGGGGCGGAACGTCGACCCAGCCGTCCCGGTCGGGGGTCGGGTCTGCGGCGAACTGCTTCTTCCGCTTCGGCTTCGCGTGCGTTTCGGCGACTGCGATGGACGCGGTCTCGATCGGGTTGGTGGGAACGGGTGCGTCCGCCATCGGGGCGGCTACGGTCTTCTTGCTCTTGGCCATGTTGGTTTCCGTTGGTTGGCGACCGGGGAATTCCGGGCTCACGGACACCAGGGCTCGACTTGGCGCGAACAGGAAGCAGGATTCTGGAAGTTCCGATCGAGTTCTCGGCGCAGTGCAGGACGTGCGCCTGACGCAATTGCGCGAACTTCGAAGGGCTTGCGGATTCGACGACCCCGTTTATCCTCATGGGCGCCAGAGGGAGGCACAGCTCCGCGCTGAACGGGTTTTACCCGCCCTCGACGATCTTCGACTCGTACATTCATCGTTCGATTGGTTCACATCCAAACGTGGCCAGTCATGAACGCGGAGGCATGACCAGGATCCACGTCACGATGTTCCAATGTTCGATGATCCTCGATTCAAAGACCCTCAAGGCAAGTTCGACTTCGCGCGCTTTCAGCAACACTTGAAAGATGAGCAAGCTGCGCGCGCAGCTGCTCGCCGCAAGATGTCCGATGGGCTGCCGCTCCGTCCCAATCTCGCGTGGTTCAAGAACGAGGCCAAACAGCGCCTCCGTGCTGGCGACGACGCGAGCACCCTCTCCCAAGTCCAACACACACTCGCGAAGGAACTAGGCTTCCCTCACTGGAGAGCACTTGTGGTCGCCATCAAGTGCCGGAACGAGGGGGCACGTCGCTTCGCACGTCACCTGAACGAGCGCAACGTGCACGGAGTGAAAGCGATGATGCAAACCGATCGCGGTGCTGTTCTCGATGGAGGTTGCCTCGCGGAGCCAGAGAGTCTGCGCTGGCTGCGGGAGGTAGCCTTGGACGATTTCGCTGCGATGGACCTGTTGCGGGCACTCTTCGACGCCATCGTTGAGCGGCAAGAGCCAAGCCTGCTGGCAGATTCGATCCGAGCTTTCACCACGGGGGACTGTGACTGGGAGCGCGCCATCGGAGTGGTGCAGGACCGAATGGATGCCGCCGACAATGATCCCTCGCGTGTGAAAGAGCGGGAGCAACTCGATGAGGCGCTCTCCCAACTCGCCACCTACGACGAAGTGGAGAATGAGCATATGATCGATTGGGACTGAACCCAGATCCTGAGATTCGCGCGGCCGCGTCAAAGGATCTGCGGCCCCGCGACCAATTGCTTGAAGGGCCTGTTCGGGCGAGTAGGCTCGATCGAAACGATGCGCGCCTTCGACCTGCTCACGTTGATGGACAACTCCGTCGTTCCCGCGAAGTGCAAGCTACACCTCGCCATGTGGAACGGGAGCGACGACCCGCTGAAGCTCTTCGTCGCCGGTCGCTTCGAGGAGTGGCAACGCTGGCAATCGAAACGCAACTTCGAACGCGACTACGTCATCGCGATGATTCGCATGGCCGACCCGACACGATGGATGTTCGGCGGCGTCTATCGCTCGACGGGCTGCACTCCAACACGTGGTGAAACTCGCGATGGATTTCTCTATGACCTCGATGAACTTGCGACGTGCCGAGAAATGCGAGGTCGATTGGTGATGGGCTTCGAGCGCACGGGTCGCCAGTCGTATCTGAAAGCCGACACATGGACCGACAGGGTCACCGTGGCCGAGATCCTGCCCGAGCCTCTGAGCTTCGACGCTTTCCCCGGCTACAAGGCGGTCCACATCAGCAAGATGGAACTCGACGCGATCGTGCGACTCGGTGTCGATTCGTGGCGAGCAGCGCTTTCGAGCGTCGGCGGCGTCTACCTAATCACAGATCAAGGCTCGGGTCGCCTTTACGTCGGCAGCGCTTACGGCGATGGCGGTTTCTGGCAGCGGTGGACGGCGTACTCCGAATGCGGACACGGAGGGAATGTCGAACTACGCGCACTCATTCGAGATCATGGGATCTCACGTTGTGACCAGTTCCACTACTCGATTCTCGAAATCGCCGACCTCGCGACGAAGCCGGAGGATGTGATCGCGCGCGAGTCGCATTGGAAGAACGTCCTGCGCACGCGTGAGCACGGGATGAACTCGAACTGACGAGTTTACCGCACCATCAATCGACCCAGCACGCGACCAGCTTCTTCGAAGTAGGCGTTCGTGACGCCTCGTCGGGTCGGATGCGTCGTCAACGCGTAGATCGTCTTCGGCGTGACCACGATGTCCAGGTCGGCGAGTCCCGAAGGCTTGAACGAAGCGCCCGCGATTTGCCCCCACAATACGCGCCTGTCGCGGCTGTAGAACACGACGACGCAAGGGGCGTGCTCGGCAATCCGCGATCGGATGTGTGCGATGCGACGGGGTTCGAATCGTTCGCGATATGCATCCCGCGTCTTGAGTTCAGGCAGCCCAGTGATTTCGCCGTAGATCCACTCACCAACCGAACGAGACGGCAGCGGTAGAAGTTCGAGGAGACAGTTGTCGGCACCAAGTCGACCGAGCTTCGCGCCCTGGAACACGCGAATCGAATCGTCGTCCGTGGGTCGCCCGTCGGCTACGAGCATCATCCGAATCAGTTTCCGCCACGTCGGTTGAAGCGGCGGACGGGCGGTGAACCATTTGCCATGTGCGGGGCTCGAATCGAAAACCGACACGTCATCAAGCTCGCGTCGGCCCCGGCTCGCCCAGGTCTTTATGCGCCAATCGAGGTCGTCGACGGTCTCGCCGCCGCCCTCTTCGAGACCGACGAGCCACCACTTGCCTTGGTAGTTGCCGTACCCGTAGAACGACTGCGCGTAGGCACGTAGCAGGTCAGGGTCGAGCGCCATTGGAGATCCAAGGATAGACTGCGGTCCGCTCATGCCCCATGTAAACAGCTGCGCCCGCGTCCTCGTTGCTGACGGGTTCGTATGCCAGTACTGCTACCGCCACGTGTATCTCGGCCCTGCGATCAAGCTGTTGGATTTCGAGGCGGGCGACCTTGAACTGTGGGATCAACACGGACGGAAGGAGCCACTCCGCCACCTTTGGGCGACGGTTGATCACCTTCTTCCATTGACCAGCGGCGGGACCGACTGCCTCACGAACCTAGTTGCGTGTTGCGTGAAGTGCAATTCGAGTCACGGACCGGGCGAGCGAACGCGTCCACCTCGCAGGAAGCTGGGAGGCTGGATTGGCTACGCGGACTGCTTTCTCGCGCTCACAACAAAGCACGCGGGCAAGATGTCGCTAGACGATAGGAAGTGGGCGATGGCTCTGCGTTGGGCGGGCATCCAGCCCACCGACGAGGCCGTTCTGAAGGCAATCAAAGAGTTGCGTCAGCTGAAGGGTGGTACATCGCCGTGAGCTACAACCCCTGTGCACGCTCCACGCTAGAGCTATTGGCGGATTGGGCCGCGATCATGCGCGAGCTTCGCGAACGAGATGTACTCCGCACGAACAACAACCCTGTCAGCGACATCGCGGAGGCAATCGTCGCCGAGCACTTTGACGGCGTACGCGCGTCCTTTAGCCAGGCGGGCTGGGACGTGCAAGCCGGTGCCCTTCGTATTCAAGTCAAGGGAATGCGCCGCACGCCGCACGGGAAGCGCTCGAAGCTCAGCGCCATACGGGATTCGAATTACGACGTTGTCGTCGTCGTGATTTTCGACGAGAACTTCCTTGTCACAGAGGGGTTGCAGATCCCGCGCGATGTCGTCGAAGAGCGATTCGGAGTTGTTCGCCACATCAATGGCCGGGCCATAACGCTGACGAAGGCTCTCCTATTGGACGCGCGGGTGACGCGGCTAGACCTTGTCGGGGCATGGGAACGACTGTGTTCCCGCCAATCTCGGTCGTGAAACCGGACTGAGTCTGCCTCGGCGCGCCCAGACTCAGATCGCCTTCGGAATGACGCCCTTTCCCTTTGATGGCTAGACCGGAGACGGACGCACAGGCTATTGCCATGACTTCACGATATGGCGTTCAATGCGGCGGCGTCCGATGATGAACTCTGAATGGTCAAGTGAGGCTTCATGGACATCACACGGCCGCGATCGTTCTGCGATCGTTCTGGCTAACCATTGCCGATCGACCACAGACAAGTGTCTGCCTATCGTGACACTAACGACGCACCGACTGGCCAGTTTGTAGATGACGTGTGGCCTCTCTGCTATTATGCGCCACTCCTGTTCATACTCCCAGTCCTTCGCTTTGGTGAGCAACGCGCGTTGAACGAAGTCGGCTTGCTTAGCGGCATCGGGGGGGGGCAAGAGCATGTCTACCGCCTTAATAAATGGTCGGCGATTCGAGTAGACGACTTGCAGTGGCTTATCGATGCGCATCGCGGGCTCCTTGTCGAGCTCGTATTCAATGCAGAGGCCTCTGTGGTTCGAAGCGTAATGAGCCCACATCGCTGGACTGTCCACTCGTGCCGTGAAGCATAAGACACCTGTATCTCCAATGACTTTACGCCAGTTGGACGCCGTAACGTCGCGGGATCGATGCCGTTCGCGAAGCTTGTCCCATCGCTTTTGAAAGTCCTTTGCCGGTCGTGAAGCGTCGTTTCCCCACGCTCGCCGAAACGCGGCACGCTCATCTTCTCGTTGCTCTATGGCGCGAACCACGGGCGAACAGTCGTACGGATCGTTGAAGTCCAGCGGTGAAGAGAAGTAGACCTCACCCGATACAATTGCACCACGAAGTCGCGAAGCCCAGGTCTCTGTGGATGGACTACCGTCTGATCGGCGAGGAAGTGGATCGCTAGGAGCTGCGTAAAGTCTATAGAGTCGAGCCATCCCCGAATCTTCCGCGCGATGCGCCGGCGGGGCAAGGGGTGACGTAGGAGTTCGTTCAGATCCGTGCCGGGTAACCGTCAAACCCGACGGATGCGATTGCCTCCTGATACCAACTGATGATGCTGCATCCCGAGGCTTGGTCGTACCCATCCCCCGGCTGGCGCGAATCAAATCTCACGACGAGGGAATTGATCGGAGGCATCCCCCTGTCAGTGCACCACGTGGCGATTTCGCTGAGAGGCCGCTTCATCAATCCCAGAGTGATGGGACTCCCAACGCTTTCGTTGAGTTGTGAGTAGGTAATGAGGCAATCGTCGAAGTCGGCGGGAGGAGGACGACGAACTCGGCAAGTGGTGGCGTGATGTGCCAGCAAGGAGTTCAGAAACAATTCGGCGACAGGAGACATGGTGCAGGTGAGGATAGCAGCCGCGCATACATACGGATGCCGCACGGGCGAAACGCCCTCCAAGCCTCGCGAGCGCGACGTCGGCAAGTCGATTGGATACCACACACCTAGCGCCAGCCGCGAGCGCGGAGTGTGGCGCACACTTCACAAGCTTCGTTCCCCCTGCAGTCGCCGCACATGACTGGAGGTGCATTCTCGGAAGCCGGCACATCGCGCGCTGGGATCGCGCGCCGTCCCAGGGGATCGGGATGGATAGTCGGGCTCGGGCGGCCGGTTCTTACCCAGGGATCCCGAGTACTCCGGCTGGGGAAGGCAATCAGCTCGCCACCGTCCAGCATCCCATCAAAGGAATAGTAGCCGTAGTACAACCGCGCTCTGGGCACGTAGCGATCCTACGATCCTCCGAGCAAGAAGAGTGCTCGTCATGCTGGCAAATACGTCATCCCCCGCCTCTGCTCCACCGCCCGCACCTTCCCGTCCGCGATGAGCGCCTTCATCACCGGCCGCATCGTGTTCACGTCGGTGACGAGCGCCGCTGCGATGTTCTCGCCGCGTGAGCCGGGGTTTGAGCGGACGTACGCGAGCAGCGCGTCGCAATCCACGACGCCAGTACGGGAGACACGACGCGGTCATTTCTCGCCCAGCGCCATGGCCGCGCCTTGGCCTTCCCAACCCGTTGAAAGCAAATACCCTTCCACTCCGCATCACACCAGTACTGAAGCAGTGTGGCTACCCACTCCTTGTCGAAGGTGAGTTCGTAGGATGCATCGCTGTACCGATCAGTGAAGTGTGTGCTGATCTCAGCAACTACCTGGTTCTCAGCGACAAACCGCAAAGGGATCTGATCATATAGGGCACGATAGGCTCGGAAGGCCGCCAAGCACACCGATTCAGGCTCGTCCTCAAGATCATCGTCGAGGAGAACGGGCACTTCCTGTCTGAAAGACTGCCCGACGAAGAACATGGTCTCACCAACCTGCGATTCTCGAAGCAATGCCTCGCCATGCTCGTCGTAGTATTCCTGGGCCTTCAGCAAGACATCGAGCGGTATGTGAGCTTCACGCATTACTTCCTGCTTCGCGCACTCAGTCGAACGAGCCTCTGCCTCATGCTCTGTGCGGGGACGGCTTGATTGCGGCCACGCTTAGCTCGGCGTGCCTTCCTCGGTGGTGCTGTGGTCGGTGCCGCGTCAGCGACGTGATACGTCGTCCCGCGCCGAATGCCGGACCGCTTGACCTGCTTCGAGTCGACCAATGTCTGCATCGAGCGGCGCATCTTGTCCGGCGTGGTTTGGAGGGCCTTGGCAATCTGGTCGGCGCGGCTGCCTGGGTTGGCGCGAATGTACTGAAGCAGCGCCGGAGCCATGTCCTTCGCAGGAGCGCGAGTCGCGACGTTCTTCGATCCCACCGGACGACCGGGACGCTTTCCAACCCCAGGCCAGGGCACGTCACCGCCGAGCGTGATGATGACTTGCTCGATCGCGGCCTTCTTGGCGGCGGCTTCGAGTTGGACGGCGAAGGACTGGATGAGGGCTTGGATTTCGGTGTTGGCCATGACGACAAATTAGGCGATGCACGAGTGACCCTTGCAACCTGAAGGAGGATCTAGTGGCTAAGACTCCCACTCCCGCCCCGGCACAGCGGACAGCCGTTGGATATTTGCGCCGCTCGACTGATCGCCAAGAACAGTCAATCGAGGATCAGCGCACGGCGGTCATCCATTACGCGCGCGAACAACGCCTAGAACTGTCGCGTTACTACATCGACGACGCGATCAGCGGCACGAGTGCCAAACGTCCTGCGTTCCAAGAGATGATGGCTGATGCGGTTCGAAAACCACGGCCCTTCTCGTTCATCGTCGTCTACGACGTGAAGCGGTTCGGCCGCCTGGACAACGACGAGGCCGGTTACTACCGACACATTCTGCGCACACATGGTGTGGACGTTCTCTACGTCAGCGAGAACTTCTCCGGCGACGGTACGGACGACCTGTTGCGTCCGGTGAAGCAGTGGCAAGCACGTGAGGAGTCACGCGATCTGTCGAAGGTCACGATTCGCGGTCAGCTCTCTAAGATTCAACGCGGATGCTGGCTCGGCGGAACGCCTCCTTACGGTTACGACTTCTGCTACCTCAGCGACTACCCCCCGCGTGGCGAGTTCCAGTTCGTACTGCGGTACATGCCGGACGGCACGAAGCAGATGTTGGATGAACGGCGTCGGGTGATGCGCGTGCTGCCTCGCGGCGAATCGCCGATCCACTCGACGAGCGACGTGACGATCCTCGTGCCGAGCGACCCCAAGCGCGTGGAGGTGATCAAGCGGATCTTCCGCATGAGCGTCGAGGACAACTTGGGCTTCCGCTCGATCGCGCGTGACCTCAACGATGAGGGCGTGCCAAGCGCGCGTGGCCCTGGGTACGCCGAGCGGTACAAGGGCGAATGGACCGGGGGCGGGATTCGCTCGATCCTCATCAACCCCATCTACGTCGGCGACCTCGTGTGGAATCGGCGGACCGAAGCCAAGTTCCACCGCATCAGCAACGGACGCGCCGTGGAACGCCGGGACCGCGCCGGCCCGATCCTCAACGACAACCCCGAGTCCGACTGGGTGCGGGTCGAGGACACGCATCACGCGCTCGTGAGTCGGCGCATGTTCGATCAAGCGCGCAAGGCTCGTGAAGATAGGCCAACCAGCTACCGCAAGCGTGGTGATCGCGTGTCGGGAGGATTCCGTGGTTCGCGCGCCAAGTTCCTGCTCTCGGGGCTGATCACCTGCTCACGATGCGGCGCTCGCTACGAAGGGCTCACGATGCGGTTCCGCAAGCGCGGCCAAGTGGTCGTCAAGCTCTTCTACAGCTGCGGGAGCTACATCCGGCGTGGACGCAAGGTCTGCGCGGAGGGCCGCGTGGAGCGTGATGAACTTGAACGAGTGGTGGTGGAAGCTGTCGTCGCCCACCTCGGCACTAAGACGGCCAAGGCTCGGTCGCAGGCGGGTGCACTGCTCAGCGGCAATCAGACAGCTCGTATCAAGATGATCCGCAGGTGCGTGGACACCGTTGTGTTCGACCACGACATGTATAACGCGATCCTACATGTCTACCGCTCGCCAGGCGGCAACATCCGAAGTGCGGTCGAAGAGATCGCTGTGGCGGTCCCACGCGCGGCCACGTGAGTAAGCGCATGCAGCTTCCGCTCCACGCGCGTCGCTTTCGAACCCATGACCTGCGGACAACGACGGTGCAGACACGTCGCATTCCGCTCGAATCACCGGCAATTTGCGGCGAGCGGCGGCGAGAACCGGAAGCCGAAGTTGGCACTAAAGTGGCACATGCCGCGATCACAACGCGGGCCTCTACCAACACGCAACGCACAACTCTGCAACGCAACGCGACTTGTGTTCGCTTATGGGCCGATCCGCGAACCTATGGCCCGCAGCTTCGGAGGCTGCCGCTCTATCCAGCTGAGCTACGGGCGCGTGGAAAGGGCGGGGATCCTAGCAAAAGGGAGTGCGGTCGCGGTCGCGGGGAGGCTTTGACGGGGGTCCCCCCGGGCGAAACACGGTTACCTTGACCGTTTTCGTCGGTTGGACCTATCTTGAACGGGTCCCTCGGACCTGGTGGTGCCTCAGTTCGACTCTCGGCGGACCGACCATGAAGTTCTTCTCGAGCCAGTGCGCGTCGCAGTCCTCTCCTTGGACGCGGGTCTCCGTGCTCTCGTCGGCACTCTGCGGGGTGCTCGTGTTCTCGGCCGGACATGCGTTCGCGCAGGCGAACGTCACGGCGTCGGATGAGGATGGGGACGGGTTGTCGCTCATGCAGGAGAAGGTCCTCGGGACCTCGCCCACGAATGCGGACACGGACGGAGACGGCGTCAGCGATCTCGAGGAGGTGGCGCGCGATTCGTCGCCGTTGAGCGCGACGAGCACACCGAATCCGACGAAACGGCTCGGGCTCGCGTTGACCGCGAATGCGCAGGCGGACGGGTTGCACGCGCTCGTGTGCGTGTACATGGGCGACATGGATTTGCGCAACAAGAGCCTGCAGGTCGGCCTTTTCAGCGGAGATCGGGTGCTCGTGTTGTCCAACACGTTCCTCGCGACGAATGCTTCGCTCGACTTCAAGCCGAGCGTGACGCCGAGTGGAGCGGTGGCGGTGATCGATGTGCCCTTCAGTCCGAGCCTCGTCCACGCGGCGGGCCAGTTGACGTTGTGGGCGAGCGCTTCGATGCCGGGTTTCGAAGGCGAGAGCCTCGGCGCCGCGATTCACCTGACGAGTATCGGCGGTGTGGTTGCGTTCGCGATGCCCGCACCGGCTGCGGTCATTTCGCAGGCCTCGCCGTATCCGGGGACGAATCCACAGAGTGGCCGGGGAACGATCTACGTGCCCTTGGTTCCGCCGCCTGCGGGCAGCAGCGCCATGACCGCGCCGGCCGGCTGGGCGAGCGGGGAGGTCTGCTTCCAGCGCTCGAGTCTGGTCGGGGTGAGCGGCGCCATGATCACGAACGAGATCGTGACCGCGGATTGTGCCAGCGGTTGGGACGGGTACTGCCCGCCGACCTGTACTTCGACCGTCGGGTCCACGTACCGGACAGTCGATCCGCTCGTTCTCCTCGGCGGATAACGCCTTTCAGGCCCTTTTCGGGCCGAAATCCGTGGGCCGAACCGGATGCCTCCGCGTCCGGTTCTTTCGTTTTCGGGCGCGGCCCAAAGGCCCGCGAAGCCGCGTGAAACGGCGATTCTGGAGGGAACCGGACCCGTCGATTCTCCGTCTGGTATCTAATGAAGTGGAGCGCGGAGCTCGCAATGGACGCCCACCCCAAGCTCTCCCTGGCGGTCGACCCTCGTCCCGCTCTCTTCCCCATTCTCCGGTGCGCCGGTGTGGGTCGTTCGCCCTTGCAGCACCCCGACGCGCCCACCCCGAACCCTGCCCGATGAAGATCGATCCCGATCGCGAACTGGTCGCCGCGTGCCAGACCTCGAGTCCGGCCGGGTTGGAAGGCGCATTTCGCGCCCTCTACGACCAGTTCAAGGATCGCGTCTACAACGTGTGCTATCGCATCACCGGGAATCCGGCGGACGCTCTCGACGCGTCGCAGGAGACGTTCGGGATCATGTTCCGGAAGCTCGGGGATTTCCGGTTCGAGTCGAAGTTCTCGAGCTGGGTGTATCGCATCGCGGTCAATGCCTCGATCGATCACAAGCGCCGCTCGAGCACGCGGGCTCTGACCTCGCTCGAAGCGGGCGTGGAATCGACGCGCGGCGACGCACCCAAGTACGACGTGCAGGACGAGCGCATCGAGATGCCGATCGCAGCCGCCTCACGACACGAACTCGAAGTCGAGATCCAGGCGGCGATCGCTCGCCTCTCGCCGAAGATGCGCGCCATCACCGTGCTGCGCTACGTCGAGAACCTCTCCTACGACGAGATTGCGGAGTCGCTGCAGATCTCGCTCGGGACGGTGAAGTCGCGTCTGTCACGCGCGCACGAAGCGCTCGATCGCGAACTCACTCCCGTACTGGACAAGCACTTCCTGCGTTGACGCCATGAGCCGCCCCCATCTGCTCGCCTGCCCCGATCGACGCGACACGCTCGTCGCCGTCGCCGCGGGTCTGTCGAAGCGCGATCTGGCGCTCGAGACGCACTTGATCGCCTGCAACGGCTGCCGCGGATTCCTCGTCAGCGTCGAGGCGCAACTGCGGGCGCTCAGCGAACTGCGTCCCATGTCGGCGCCGCGCGAACTCGACGGTCTCGTCGTCGCCGCGACGCAAGCGGGTTACCGTCAAGATCGCGCCGTCGCCGCGTTGCGCGCGATCGGCAAGACGCCGATGCCCGCCGAGGTGGATCGCGTCATCTGGCCCGTCGGACTCAAGGCTCCGCCCGTCCTCGATCGGCTCGTCGAGCGCGACCTGCAGGATCCGACGCATTCGATCGGCCGCCGTTTCGCCGGCCGCCTCGATCGCGTGCCGGTTCCGCCGGGGCTCCAGGCGCGGGTGGAGAGCATTTACGCCCTGCGCCGCAAGCGCCGGGAGTCTCCCGCACGGCGTCTCTCGCTCGCTTCGGGCCTGGTGGCCCTCGCCGCATTGGCCATCGCGATCACGTGGTTCGTCGCGCGGCCGGGCCAGGCCATCGCCGCCGAGCCGCGCTTCGTCATCGAACACGTCACGTCTCCTTCGGCCTTCGATCCGCTGTTGGAGTCGACCCTCTCGGCGTTGCTCGGCGGCGTCCCTGACGCCGAGAGCATCGTGAAGGGAAAGAAGCTGTGAACACTCGCTTCGCTCGCCTCGCGCTCGCCCTGCTCGCGTCGCTCGCCGCGTCGTGCTCGCGCACGCATGCGCCTGCCTCCGCGTCCGTGATGGCGGCTCAAGGCGGCGGCGAGACGCTGGCCCTCACCCACCAGCCCTCGATCCTCGCGCGCATGTACACGGCGCCCGGCACGGTGCGCCACGGCGGCTTGCGTCGTCTGCGGTTCCAGTACGAGATCGCCGGGGCGACGCAACTGCTCACCTACGAAGAGCGCGTCACCGCCGACGGCAACGGCCACTTCGCGCTCGATCCGGTCCGCGTCGGCCAGCCGGCCATGACGGAGGCTCAAGCCGAAGTCTTCGAACTCACGCAAAAAGGCCGTGAGGGCTTCTTCTTCCGCTATCGCGATTTCGGCGTGCGGCACCGCCAATTGTTCGATGCCAACTACCGTGTCGTCGATCTCGGCTCGAATCCGCTGGTCGCCGGTCGGGCGTGCCGGGAGTTCGAAGTCGAACGGATCGCCGGAGCCACGGTGAAGTACCGTTTGGCGGTCGACGTCGAAACGGCGCTCGTCTTGCGCAGCATCGAGTTGCAGGGCGGCGTCGAAGTGGCGCGCGCCGAATTCGTCGACTTCACGCTCCAACCGGCCACCAACGACGTCGCGTGGTTCGACGCGCAGTTCGAAGGCCGGACGTTCGACTCCAACAGCGCCGCCGCGAGCCATCTGGGCTTCACGCCCGTCGCACCGCGGTATCTCCCCGCCGGTTATCAGCACATGCACTCCGAGATCCTGGACGTGTCCGGCGAGGCCTGGGTCCGCCGCACGTACGGCGACGGCGTCGAGAGCCTGCTGCTCTTGCACAAGGCCGCGCACGGAGGCGGATCGGACGCGACGTGGACCGACGGCAAGCCCCTCTCGCGCAATCCGACGACCGCGGACGCATTGGCGACTCCGCCCGCTCCGATCGGTCCGGTCACGTACAAGATCCGCGTCCTGAACGCCGGCCCTTGGACGGTCGCTGAAGTCCTGCGCGGCGAGGAGCAGATCTTCGTCGTCGGCAAGATGGGCGAAGACGCGGTGCTGCGCGTGCTCGAGTCGACGCTCTGATTGCGCGCGCCTGGACTCGGAGGCGTTCGAGTCCATCGAGTCCGTTGGCGGCTCGCTCCGGAAGCAACGTCGGTGAGGCAGGCCCGGCGCGAGCGCCGCGCGCCGGTCTTCCCCCCTTGGAACTCGCCGCGGGCTCTGAATTTCCCACCTGCGGGGCCTCCCGAAGGTTCTTCGCAACGGACCGAAGCCCGCAGCCGCGCCACGCTGGAAACGGCCTTTCTTGCCGCCTGGAAGGCCGCTTTTTGGGCTGCGCCGGGTCCGCACACCCGGGGAATCGTGGGGTACTCTAAGAAGTCGCAAACGACTCCAGAGACCACTGAGACCCAGCATGAGCCAGCCGGACGAACCGTTTTCCGAGTCGCATCTCGAGTCACCCGAGTACCGGGAGCGGCTCCTGCGGAAGCTCAATTGCCTGATCGCCGTGCTCGAGGTCGCGACCGCGAAGGTGCGCAAGAGCCTCGCCGGACCGGACGCCGACACGGAGCGCTTGACGCGCATCCGCACGAACCTGCAGAGCACGCTCGAGGTCTGCCTGCGCGCTCGCGCCGCGCTCGAACGGCGCGAGGCGTTGCCCAAGGAACTCGCGGCGAACCTCGTGCAGGTGGTCGGCGATCAGACGCCCGCCCAGCCGATGACGCCGAAGCAGCGTCGCGATCATGCCCTGCGCATGGAGACGGGCTCGGACAAGGAGCGCGAGAAGTTCGCGCGGCTCGGCCCGATCGATCCGCGGCACGTGAAGCTCGTCGACTTCGACATGCTGTCGAAGCGCCTGCTGATGTGAGCCGAGCGCTCAGCCCATCCGACTCGCGAGCTTCGCCATGATCGTCGCGAGGCGCCACCGCACGGTCGATTCCGCGATGCCGAGTTCCTCCGCGATCTGCGGCGTCGGAATGTCGAAGATGCGGCGCATCGAGAGGATCTGACGCTCGTCCTCGTCGAGCTCGTCGAACGCGGCCTGCAGTCGCTCGAGATCCTCGACGTGCACCGCGTGCTTCGACGGCGAATGATCGGGCGAACTGTCGCCGGGCTGGGCCACGTCCCACACGCGGCTCGCGAGACTCTCCTCACGTGCGGCATTGCGGCGCGCGGCCACGTGGTAGCGATGCTTGCTGATGATCTTGTTCGTCGCGATGCGGTGGATCCAGCGACGGAAGGCGGCGTCGTTCGTGTAGACGAAACCAGGGCTGGCCTCGACGATCTCGCGCAGCGCCGATTGCACGATGTCGGACACGGGCTCCTTCGAACGCAGTAGCGGCCCCGCGCGCAGCCGGACGTAGTAGCGCAGGACGGCCAGGTGGCGTTCGATCAGCGCGTCCAGCTCGGCGCGCTCGAGCACGCGCGGCGCGCTCTCCTCCTCGGCATCCATCCAGTCCTCCCGCCGGACCCTGTCGGTCCGTTCAGCCGACCTGGATCTGGGACTGTTTCGACGCGGCTGGCGCGCTCGGCACCGGTTTCCCGTTCAGCGCCACGTAGGCGTTGTTGAAAGCGCAGGTGAAGCACTTGTGGTACTGGCCGCGCTGGCGATCCTGGCACTGAGCCGGCGAGACCTTGTGCGCGAAGAGCACCGGTGCCCGGTCGATCCGCGTCGGGCACAGTTGGAGGCCGGGTTTCGTGTCGGACATGCGGGTCCTCGAAAGGTGGATCGGTCGGAGCGTCCCCGGGAAGGGGGGCGGCGGCGCCCTTTGGCGGCGTTCGCCCCGACATTGTTGTCCAGGGATCGAGCGCGCGGCAAGAACGCGTTGTGTACGGGCTCTGGAAGCCCCCCTGCGCGGCCCTGAGCGGGCTTTTCCCGTCAGAGGACGCGCTGCAAGTGCCGCATCGCCTCGGCGGCAGCGTCGGCGCCCCGGTGGCTGTCCCGAGACAGTTCGACCGCCGCCATCCCGCGGAAGTCGATCGCGCGCAGGCTGGCGAGCGTCTCGCCGAGGTCGAGGTCGCCCTCGCCGAACATGCGGTGTTCGTGGACGCGCCCGCGAACGTCGTCGAGGTGCACGTGCAGGAGATGGGGCGCGAGGGCGCGAATGCGCTCTCCGACCGGGACGTCGCCGGTCACGAGCAGATGTCCGACGTCGAGGGTGAGGCCGAGTTCGGCTCCGCGATCGCCGAGACGCCGCACGAGCTCGAGGTAGCCGCTCGGGCGCTCGACGAACATGCCCGGTTCGGGCTCGAACGCGATCCGCACGTTCGCGGCCTCGGCGTAGTCGAGGACGGGCACGAGGCTCTTCGCGAGGCGCTCCCACAAGGGCTCGACGCTATCGGGCCGCCGATCGTGCGCATCACCCGCGCCCGGCGTCGGAGCCGCCCCGGACCAGATCGACACGATGGGCGCGCCCAGCCCGTTGGCGAGCTCGATGGAGGCGCGGTAGAAATCGATGCGCCGCTCGCGATCACGT
Organism: Planctomycetota bacterium; assembly: GCA_044228955.1. Taxonomy (GTDB): domain Bacteria; phylum Planctomycetota; class UBA1135; order UBA1135; genus JAEUIA01. The sequence goes on from JBGATY010000001.1 coordinate 54,030, forward strand.
GCGGAATCCTCGAGCAGGGACGGGCGATGCTTGCGCCTCGGATCGAGCACGAAACGCGCTCCGGTTTCGACGACGAGCGCGAGGTCGAGATCGCGAGCGCGCTTCGAGATCTCGTCCACGCACTCCGTGTTGCGGCGGAGCGGATCGAGCTCGCCCACATCCGGCGTGATCGCGACTCCGCGGTAGCCGATCTCAGCGAGCAGTTCGAGCGCGTCGGATAGACGATGATGCGCGAGTCCGTTCGTGTTGTACCCGAGTCGGAATGCGGCACTCGAACTCATGAGCGTCACTCGCGCGGCACGCTGCCGGGCGGTCCGAAGTTCTTGGCCGGGTCGATGCCGTCGTCACGCGGCTTCGTCGGCGGCGGTGCGGGCGTCAGTTCCGTCGGCGCGATTTCGCTCGGCGGCTTCAGCGAGTCGGCGACTTCCTTCTCGATCTTGTCGGCTTCCGCGCCGAGCTCGCGCATGCGGTCCTCGACCTTGCGCGTCGCGGCGCGCGCCACGTCGCGCATGGACATGTCGGTCGGCAAGGCCTGCTTGATCTTCTGGATCTCCTTCTCGACTCCCGATTCGTGGATCGCGTCGTCGAGCCCCTTGCGAAACTTCGACAGCGTCGCGCCCGCTTGCGCGGCGACTTCGGGCAGCCTGCGTCCGAAGACCAGCAACGCGGCCACGGCACACAAGAGGATTTCAGGCGTGCCGAGATTGTCGAGAAGCGCGAACATGACCCCGACACTGTAGAACAGGAACGCCGGAAGGGCTCGTCCGGAGCCTCGAAGTCGTGGGCGACTTCGGCTCCTTGCGATCACCACCCCCCATTCCAGGCACCTTCATGAACGCACCTGAATCACCGTGGAACGCGACCGAGCCCGCGAAGAAGCCAGGCAATCGCACCCTGTGGTGGATCCTCGGTGGCGCAGGTTGCGTGGTTCTCGCGCTCGTCACGCTGGGCATCCTGGCGACGATCGTCGTGCCGAACGTCTTGGGTCGGCTCGGCAAGAGTCAGCAGGTGAAGACGCGCGTCGATCTCGTGATGCTCGGCATGGCCCTCGAGCAATATCGGATGGCACATGACGGCAACTACCCGCGCTCGATGGGCGAGCTCGTCGCGCCGGGCAGCGCGTACGTGGCAAACGGGCTGCCGCGTGACCCCTGGAATCGCGAGTACGTGATGCTCACGGCCGAGGATCCTCGGACGCGACCGCGCCTCCTCACTTACGGTCGCGACGGCGTTCCCGGCGGCGCGGGCGAGGACGCGGACTTCGAGTACGAGCCGCGCTGAGTCGCACGCTCAGTGATAGACGCCGAGCCACCGGTCGAGCAGGCCGAGTCCCGAGCGCTTCCACGAGATGCGCGGTTGGAAATTGATGCTGAACGTCGAGCCCTCTCCAGAACGGAAACCGACCTCGAACTCCGTCACGAAGTCGTGGCCCAGGCGCCGCAACGTGAAACTGTTGCCGATGCCCGTGTCCTCGGCGATCGCGTACGACTGACCGGCCTCGAGCTCCCACTTCGGCGTCCAGCGCCAGCGCGCGGCCACCGAAGCCGATTCGAACAGGCGCGTTTGATCGAGCGTGGAGAGACCGCGCTGGTAGCCGAATTCGACGCCGACCGTCTGCCAGGGTTCGAAACCGATCGAGCTCAACGAGTAGATCGTGTGGCCGCTGCGCGTGTCGTAGCGCGCGTCGTGCGTCATGCCGACCGGGACCTGGCCGAAGTACGTGAGATAGTCCCCGAGCACGTTGATCGGCTGGAATCCGCTGCGTTGTCCCTCGGGCAGGGCCGATCCGTTCGTGGTGCGCACGCTCAGGTCCATGTGCTCGTGCGTGTCCGGCACCCACCAGCGCGAACGCACGCCGAGATCGACGAACCGGCCCTGGAGGGGATCCTCGGTCGTGTCGATCACGACGAGGTCGCCGCCCGACTCCTGGTGAACGATGTCCGCGCGCACGCCGATCGTCGGGCTGATCGTGTGCACGCTGCCGCCCGAAAAACGCTTCCAGAACGTCGTCGTGGCGTCGAAACCGACGATCACGGCCGAGCGCGCTGGAGACGCGTCCCGATCCGCCCCCTCGTTCCAGAAGCTCGAACGCGCCTTGACGTACGGCGTTCCGCGCGCGGCGAGCGCACCGAGGTCGAAGGGAGCCTCGACCTTGTGCTCGGTATCGACGCGCAGCACGTCGCGATCACCGAGACCGTCCTCGAAGGGCTTGTAGTAGCGCGAGTCGCCGTCGCGGCGGCGCAGGTACGCAGTGTCGAGACGGCCTGAGTAATAGATCGGATTGTCGAAGGCGTAGCCGATGCGGGTGCGGCCGCGGAAGGCGCCGAGGGACGGCAGTTCGTCGACGTCGCGGCGATCCTCGAGGCGGCCCTTCACGCTTGCGTTGAAGAACCACTCGTCCCGCGCCTTGCGCCAGTGCACGTAGTTGTCCTTCGTCTCGTAACGCAGGTAGTCGCGTTCGAAGAACTCGCTCTGCACGCCGGGGTCGTTCTGCCGGCTGAACGCCACGTCGACCCACTCGCCGTCACGGATCGTGTAGCGCGAACGAGCGCGGAACCACGTGCGGATCAGCGAACGATCGTCCTCGTCGACGCGCACGAGACCGCGGTCGCTCTTGCGGTCGGGAATGCCGTCGAAATCGGTCTCGAGGTGGAACCTGTCGCCGGCGTCGAAGTCGATGCCCATGCCGACGAGCACGCCGCGCGAACCGAGGATGCCGAGGTTGTAGTGCCAGTTGCCGCGCAGATCGATCTCGGGAATCTTGAGCAGGCTACCCACGGCTCGGCCCGCCGCCTTGCCCACCGGTCCGAGTTCCGCATTGACCGTCGCGCGGATCGCGGCGCCGTATTTCGCGCTGTTCCCGAGCACGAAACGATCGATGAGCGGTTTGCCCTCGCGGTCGAACTCAGGAGTGAAGGAAGGCAGCGGGATCTGCAAGCCGTTCTCGAACCGGAGGCGATTCTTGCGCGTCGAGAAGCCGTACGCGACGCGCTCGTCGACCGCGTTCTTCTTCGGGGTGATGCGCAGGTCGCCGGTCTCGATGACGTAGTGCGGGTGATCGAACTCGCACGACGTGATCTCGGCGCTCTCGGCGCGCAGCGACGGACCGTCGGGAGTCGGCGCGATTCGCATCCAGGCCGCCTTGGCGCGCAGACGCTGCCGGAAGCCGCGGACGGCAATGTCTATGGACACGTCCGCGTCCTGGATCCAGCCTTGCGTGTCGATGACGTCGAGGTAGATCGCCGAGGCGCGCGCGGTGCGCTCGCCCTGCGAGAAGCCCTCGATGTTGCCTTCGATGTAGAGCTCGGAAAGCACGCGGAAGAGGGGGTTCGTCTGCACCGCTCTCAACATCGCGGGCAACTTCAGGAATGGATTCGCGCCGTCCTTCGCCGGGGTTCGTTCCGGTTCTTCTGGTTGCGCGCTCACGCGCAAATCGCGGCCGTGGAGGGACTCGTCGAACTTCTTCTTGCCGCTGTTCCGCCATTCCTCGCGATCCACCCAGAACAGCGTCCACTCCGCGAACAGTTGATCCGACCCAAAGCGGAAGCGTGGGTTACGCAGGACGAGGATCGTTTTCTGATCCTGCTCGAACGGCTGCATGGATTCGTAGTCGACCGACCACGAGACGCCTGGCGAGCCGACGCGCGCCCGCAACGATCCCTTGTCCGTCGCGAGCAGCATGTTGAGCGTGTCGTATTGGATCCAGGACGACTGCCACTCGGCGTCGAGCAGGGTCATGTGCGCTGGAGCCCCTTCCACGCGCACTCGATCGGGCACGGCGTGCAGCGTCTCGCCGTCGGCCTCGAGACGGTCGCCCATCACCGCGTGGAATCCCCCGTCGGCGTCGAGCGAGGCGATCTGCTTGGTTTCGAGGCGCTTCACGCCGTCGAATTCGCCGCGCATGCGGATCGACTGGGCGTCGATCTTCCATGCTTCACCCTCGAGCGTCGTGCCATCCACGTGCGCCTCGCCGATCAGCGAGACTTCGCTCTTGTCGGCACGGATCATGTGTGCGCGCAGCTCGCGCAGCACGGCGGGATCACCGCCCGGGCCCTGTCGCACGCTCGACGAGCTGGGCTCGGGTGAGAACGCGGCGTCGAGGGGCATCGCTTTGGGATCGAGTCGGGCCCGCGCATTTTGCGCCGCGAAATGTTCGCGGCCGAGCTCGAGCCAGTCGGCCTCGACGGAGAACGGGATGAGCGAGCCGGCGAGCTTGCCTTGCGCGCGGATCTTCTTGCCCTCCGAAGCCGAGAGCCGAGCGAGGCCCGTCTCGTCGAACGTGAACTCGTCGCCGTCGCCGACGAGCTCGCCTCGACCCGCGTAGTCGACGTGGACCGCGTCTTTCGCGTGCACCTTGTCCAGGACGACGGTGGGGCGCTCGCCCGCCGTGAACGAGCCTTCGACCACGAGATCGTCGCTCCGCACGTGCGCCCGTTCGGTCCCGCGCACGATGTTCGCCGTGACGGCCTTCTCGACGTGAGCGCGGAAGGTGCGTGGCGCGGCTGGATCGAGCGGATTCTCCTTGGAAGCCTCCAGATCGAGGAGCTCGCTGTCGAAGTCGAGACGGGCGTTCTCGGAGGTCAACACGCCGATCACGTGACCTGATGCCGTCACGCGCACCGGCGTGGCGAGGATCTCATTGGCTTCGACGTGGCCCACGACGGCCGGCGTGCGTCCGACGGGCCCGCGATTGAAGTCGAGCTGCGCGCGTTTCCCGGCGCTGCCGAACAGGTGCAGGTCCTCGCGGCTCTCGGCGACGACGCGCTCGGCCGATCCCGTGCCTTGCGTGCTGCTGAAGGTCACATCGCCCTGCGCCGCGAAGGTGCGCGCGTCCGGATCGAAGTCGCGCACGAGCTTCGCTTTCGCGCTGAGGCCGCCTTCCTCCGCGCTCGTGATCTCGACGTCGCGGGCCTCTGTGATCGTCAGCTTCTTCTTCGTCGCCGTTCCGCCGAGGCCGCCGCGAGCGATGGTCGTCCCCTTGCGTCCATCGGACGCCACCGCGTCGAGCGTGGTCACCCCGGTCGTGGATACGAGCACCACGGGAATGCCGGCGACGAGTTGCCAGGCCAGCAGGAGTGCGTCGGACCGCAGCTTGTTCGCGCCGTAGTCGAGCACGACGTCGCCGCTCGCCTCCAGTCGGCCCGACTTTGCCACGGGATCGTCGTGTCCTGTGATTTTCCCGCCGGCGTTCAAGACGAGCGCCGCGTCGGGCACCTCGAGCACGACCGGGCCCGTCATCTCGACCGTGTTGCCGTCCTGCCGCGTCACGACGAGCGGACCGGCTCCCCTGAGGAGGCCTCGCGCTCCGCTCAGTTCCGGTCGTTCCGCCGTCAAGTAGCGTCCGATTTCGACGTTGCCGCGTGGATTGCCCGTCAGTGTCGAGCGTTCGAGCTCGCCGCGCACATCGAACTCGAATTCGGCGTGATCGGAGAAGAACCTGTCGCCGCCCGAAGCGAGCTCGACGACGCGATCGAGGGTGACGTGCTCGAGCTTGCTGCCGGCCTTGAACGTGAAGTCGGCGTGTTCGGCCTTGAACGTATCGTCGCGGCTCACGGCCACCACGGATCCGTCGGCATCGGCGCTGACGATCTCGAAGGGCTGTTCCGCTCGGCTGGTCTTCTTGCCGAGCATGTGCACGCGCTTCGCCTCGATCGTCAGCGGTTGCGAGCCTTCGACCTTCAACGACGCGCCGTCGCTGGCGACGACGTCGATGAACTCGTCGCCGTCCTTCACGATCTTCTGGGCGAAGATGCCGCCCGTTTTGCCGGAGTGCAGAGTCACGGTCTGACCCTTTTCGAGATCGAGCCGGATCGTCGCGTCCTGCAGCAAGTCGAAGTTCTGGGAGTTCGCTCCGGCCGCGAGTCCCAGGCCGTCCGCCGTGAGTCCACGGCCTCGGATCCTCACGCGGTCCTGCGTGCGAAAGCTCATGTCCGCGAGCTTCCACTCGAGTTTGGACGTCTCGAAATCGAGTGGAGCGACCGGACCTCCCTCGTACAGGGTCAGCGTGACGTCGGTGAACTCGATCGGCTCCTGGTCCGGCAGTTGCGGCCTCCCGTTCACTCGCGCGATCTTCACGCGCGACAACGGCGAGCGCAGTGTGGCCCGCTTCTGCTCCGTCTTCGGATCGATCACTGTGATCTGCAGGCCGTGCATGTCGAGCACGTCCGCGGCGAGTTGATCGACGTCGTTCGCGTGCACCACGAGTTCGGGCTTCAGCGCCGACCCTTCGCCGGTGCTCGCGCTCTGCGTGAAGTCCACCGCGCCATCGAGCTTGATGCTGATCGCGTCGCCCTGGCCGTCCCCCTTCGAATTGGCCGTGGGTATCTCGGAGAACTCGCCCTGCTTGGCCGGATTGGTCCTCAGGTCGGGCGATTCGGCGGGCGCTCTCGGTTTCGTGCGCTGCGACCACAGCACCGCGAAGCCGATGCCGAACAGGAGCAGGAAGACGACGACCCGCTTCATCGCGAGCCCGCGTCGATCCATTCCTGCCAGCGACCGCGGGCGCGGAGCAGGATCTCGGCCAGCTCGCGCTTGGGCGTCTCGCCGGAGACGCCCTCGGCCTTGATGCCCTTCGCGCGGAACGCCTCCGCGACGTTGTAGGCGTGCTTGACGCCGGCGGTGTAGATCACGCCCGGCACCCCGTTGAAGCGGGTCTTGTAG
>JBGATY010000001.1:60699-108095 GCA_044228955.1 Planctomycetota bacterium
GACGAGATCGCTCTGGTCGCGTACTTCGGGCCGCGCGTTCGCCGGCGCGACGAAGAAGCCAGCGCGGGCGCGCAGGCCGAGGTCGGGCAGATCGTCCCCCATGGCGATCGTCTCCTCGATGCCGATGCCGAAGCGCTCCTGCACGCGCGCGAGCACCTCGCGCTTCGACTCGACCTGCATTTCGAGCGCGTCGATCTTCAATTCGGCCGCGCGGTGCGCCGTCACCGCACAGCCGCGGCCCGTGATCCACGCGATCTTGAAGCCCGATTTCGACAGCCACCGCAAGGCAATGCCGTCCTGCACGTCGAAGCTCTGCAACTCGAGCACACCGGCCGGCCCGCCGGCGTACACGACCTTGCCGTCCGTCATCACGCCGTCGACGTCCAGCGCGAGCAGTCGCGCCCGAGCGATCGTCGATCGAGCCTCGATGTTCGGTCGCGTTTCCACGTGTCCGCCCTAGACCCGCACGTCGAGGACGTCTTGGATGTCGATGAGCCCGAGCGGACGCCGATCCGCGTCGATCACGGGGATCTGGTCGATGCGATGTTCGCGCAATGCGCGCATCGCTTCCTCGACGAGCGCGTCGGGGCCGATCGATTTCGGCGTCTTGCCCATCGACTCGTCGACCGGACGATTCATGTCGAGCTGGTCCTTCTCCAAGAGGCGCGAGAGGTCGCCGTGCGTGAAGATGCCCACGAGCTTTCCCTGCGTGTCGACGATCAGCGCCGCTCCCGGCCGGCCCGGCGTGCGATTCATGACCAGCACGACGTCGCGCAGCTTCGAACCGCTCTTCGCGATGGGCAAGTGCTCGCCCTTGCGCATCACCTCGCGCACTCTCATGAGCTGGCGGCCGAGTTGGCCCGCCGGATGGAACAGCGCGTACTCCTCGCGTCCGAACGGGCGTTCCTGCAACACGACCATCGCGAGCGCGTCGCCGAGCGCGAGCAGCGCCGACGTGCTGGCGGTCGGCGCCAGGTTCATCGGGCAGGCCTCCTGCACTCGGCCGATGTCGAGCACGCAGTCGGCGTGGCGCGCGAGCGCCGATTCCGGAGCCCCGGTCAGCGCGATGATCGACGCGCCCAGCTTGCGCGCGGGTCCGAGCAGGGCCGTCACTTCCGCCGACTCGCCCGAGTTCGAGATCGCGAGCAGGATGTCGCGCGCGCGAATGCGGCCGAGATCGCCGTGCAAGGCTTCGGTGGGGTGCAAGAACAGGGACGGCGTGCCGGTCGACGCCAGTGTGGCCGAGATCTTCTGTCCGACGAGCCCGGCCTTGCCGACGCCCGTGACGACGACGAGCCCCTCGCAAGCGAGCAGCCGATCGACCGCGTCCACGAAGCGCGCGTCGAGGCGGGCTTCGAGGCCTGCGATGGTCTGCGCCTCGAGGCGCACGACCTCCGCTGCCCGTGCCAGGAGCCGTTCATGGCGATCGTGGTTCCCGGCCAATGCGATTTCCTTCGTGTTGCGGCGCGTCCCGACCTGCCCGGAACGTGAAGGCCGGATTCTAGAGGTCTCAGTCTGCGCTTCAAGCCGCGCGCCCGACCGCTAAGATCCCCCGTTCGAAGCAGCGCGTCCGCACCCCGAGGAGTTCCGTCATTTCGCTCGATCCGAGAACCTGGTCCAAATCGCTCCGCGAGGGGGCGGCCATCACCTTCATGGTGCCGTCCTCGTTCGGGCTCCTGGCGGCGGGCAACGTCGACTGGCTCGAGGTCGCACTCGTCATCGTGCTCCTCGTCCTGTCCCTCGGTGTGCACGAGGCCGCGCACGCGTGGTCGGCCTGGAAGCTCGGCGATTCGACCGCCAAGGACCTGGGGCGGATGACGATCAACCCGATCGTCCACATCGACCCATTCATGACGATCATCCTGCCCGCGATGTGCGCCCTCGTGGGCGCGCCGATTTTCGGCGGAGCGAAGCCGGTGCCGGTCAACATGAACCGCCTGCGCAATCCGTGGCTCGACATGGGCGTCGTCGCGTTCGCCGGTCCCCTCTCGAATCTGCTCTTGGCTTGCCTGTTCTTCGCGTTGTGGAAGTTCTTCGTCGCGACCGGCTACTACAATGGCGCGGCGGAGCTGATGTCGGGTCGGTACGACCAGTTGCTGCCGCGCGTCATGCTCAGTTCCATGTCCTTCAACGTCGTCTTGTTCGTCTTCAACCTCATACCGATTCCGCCGCTCGATGGTTCGCGCATCCTGGTGAACCTGTTGCCTCAATCGATGCGGGAGAGCTACACGAGCCTCGGACGATTCGGGCTGCTCATCGTGTTCTTCGTGATCAACTACGTGGGGCCCGCCCAGATGTTGTTGCGATCGACGCGGCTCCAGGTCATCCATCTCGTGGAGAAGGTCGTCACGTTGGGGGGAGCATGGTGAGCGCACCGATCTTCACGGTCCGCCTCGAGCGGGTTTTCCAGGGTCCGATGGACCTGCTGCTGCACCTCGTGCGCGAGCAGGAAGTCGACATCAGCGAGGTCGAGATCTCGCGCGTCATCTCGGGGTACCTCGAGTACCTCCAGGCGCTGCGCGACCTCGACATCGAAGTCGCCGGCGATTTCCTCGTCATGGCGGCGACCTTGATGTCCATCAAGAGCCGTTCGCTCCTGCCGCGCGAGTCGGTCGAGCTCGAAGACGAACTCGATCCGAAGGACGAGCTGATCCAGCGCCTGATCGAATACCGGCGCTTCCGCGAAGCGTCCGACCGGCTCGGAGAGCGTTACGAACTGCGCGCCATGCAGCACGCCCGCGGCGCGATGACGACCTTCGACGGGGCGAGCGAACCCGAACTCGACCTCGGCGAGGTGTCGCAGTGGGATCTGCTGGCCGCTTTCTCGCGTCTCCTGCGCGAAACGCTCGCGAATCGGCCGCACCGCGTGAAGGCGGACACGCGGCCGCTGCGCTACTACGTCGCCGGATTGGCGCACAAGATGCGCGAGCACCGCGCGCTGTCCCTGCGCGAGGCAGTCTTCATGCTCGACGACGAGCCGACCCGCGAGTCGCTGATCGGCTCCTTTTGCGCGCTGCTCGAGCTGTGCAAGCTCGGGATCGTGCGCGTCGTGCAGACCGGCGGCGCGGACGAGATCGGGATCGAGCTCGTCGCCTCGCATTCGGACGACATGGATGCCGTCATCTCCTCGGAGATCTTCGACGACGAAAAACCGCCCGAGACGGCCGCGGAAAGTCACTCTGCGTCCCCCGAAGCGACGGCGGAGCCCGTTTCGAGCGCTGAAACCGGGGCCGACGAATAGCTCCCGCCCGGGGCTTTACGACTGCGCCCGCGCGGTCCATATTGCGCCCTCACCAAGTCCACCTCTCCTCACGCAGCCACACGAACCATGAGCAACGCGCTCGACGTCACCGACACCACCTGGGATTCCGCCGTCCTCCAAAGCAGCACGCCCGTCCTCGTCGACTTCTGGGCGACGTGGTGCATGCCCTGCAAGGCGATGGGTCCGTACGTCGACAAACTCGCCGACGACTACAAGGGCAAGCTCAAGGTCGTGAAGCTCAACACCGAGGACAACCCCGAGATCGCGAGCCGCTACGGCATTACCGCGATCCCGACGTTCTTGATCCTGAAGAACGGCGCCGTCGTGAAGCAGATGGTCGGCGCCGTGCGCAAGTACGACGACCTGAAGGGCATGGTCGAGCCGCACCTCTGAGGGCGGTGACCGTTTCGTGCGCGTCGTCTTCATGGGCTCGCCTCCGTTCGCGGGGCCTGTGTTCGATGCGTTGCTCGCATGTCCGCGTCACGAAGTCGTCCTCCTGGTGACGCGTCCGGACAAGCCCCGCGGCCGCGGCATGAAGGTCGAGGAATCGGCGCTCGTGCGCGCGGCGCGGGCGCGATCCGTGGCGGTCTTGCAGCCGGAGCGCGCCCGCGGAGCGGATTTCGTGGCGGCCCTGACCGCCGCCAGACCCGACGTGGCGGTGGTCGCCAGCTTCGGCGAGATCCTGAAGGCGGACGTCCTCGACGTGCCTCGTCACGGCTGCCTGAACGTGCACGCCTCGCTCTTGCCGCGTCATCGCGGCGCGTCGCCGATCCAGGCGGCGATCCTGCAGGGCGACGCCGAGACGGGCGTCTCGATCCAGCGCATGGTGCTCGCGCTCGACGAAGGCGACGTCGTCGTCGAGGCTCGCACTCCGATCGGCCCGCACGAGACCGGCGGTGACCTGCTGGCCCGCCTGGCGCAGCTCGGCGGAGAGGCGACGGTCGCGGCGCTCGACGCCCTCGAGAACGGCACGGCCCGCTTCACTCCGCAGGATCCGGCGCGCGCGACCTATGCCACGAAGATCAGGAAAGAGGCCGGCCTCGTGGACTGGTCGAAGAGCGCGGTCGAGATCGATCGCCTGGTGCGCGCGTTCACCCCATGGCCCGGAGCGCGCACGACGACCGCGAACGGAGAGCTCGGGCTCCTCGACGTGCGCGTGCGCCTCGACCTTCCCGCGGACGGCGTTCCGGGGACGATCCTGGCGCTGAAGCCGGCGCTGATCGTCGCTTGCGGCGCGGGTGCGCTCGAGCTCCGCGCACTGAAGCCGGCCGGCAAGGGCCGCATGGACGCTTCCGCCTGGATCAATGGCGCTCGCCCCGCCGTCGGCGCGCGATTCGGAGTGAGCTGATGTCGCGCCTCGTCGCGCTCGAGATCCTGCGTGCTCGTCACCGCGTGTCATTGCGCGCCGTCGATCGGGCCGCGCGACAGCACGGCCTCGATGCTCGGGACCGCGCGCTCGTGCGGCACATCGTCGGAACAGAAGTGCGCCGACGCGGGACGCTGCGCGTCCTCGCGAAGGCGTTCACGCGCGGCAGGCCGACGCCGGCCGTGCAGGACTGCATCGCGCTCGGACTCATCCAGCTGTTCTTCATGGACACGATCCCCGACCACGCGGCTGTGTCGGAGACGGTGCGCGCGACCGGGGAGATGCTCGGGGACAAGAAGGCGCAGTACGTGAACGCCTGCCTGCGTGCCGCGATCCGCGCGCGCAGAGTAGGCCACTGTGGCGATCCGCGACGCGACTTGCCGTTGCGCAACGTGCACCTCGACGTCCCGGTGTTCAGCGACCCCGCTCTGCACCCGCTGTTGTGGGCCGAGGAAGCCCTGTCGATGCCGGTGCCGCTCATGAAGCGGTGGGTGAAGCGTTACGGCAAGGAGCACGCGCTCGAGATGGCACGCAACGCCCTCGTCGAGCCCGATCTGTCCTTGCGCGTCGTCCGCGGGGAACGCGAGGACGTCGAGCGCGCGTTCGAAGGACGCGTCACGCTCCGGCGCGGCCATCATCCCTCGATCCTCCTCGCCTCGATGGGCTCCGTGGCACCCATCCTCGCGTCGGAGCTGTTCACCAACGGGACGATCACGGTGCAGGGCGAGAGCGCCTTGCGTGCGGCCGAGCTCGTCGATGCGCAAGCCGGCGAGCGCGTCCTCGACCTGTGCGCGGCGCCCGGCGGCAAGACGGCCGTGCTCGCGGCAAGCGGCGCGCTCGTCACGGCCTGCGACGACGACGAGAAGCGCATGGTGCGCCTGCGCCAGACCGTCGAGCGCCTGGCACCGTCCGCGACGATCGACGCGCGCGTGCACGATGCGGTGGAGGGTCTCGAGCCTGCGAGCTTCGACGCCGTGCTCGTCGACGCTCCGTGCAGCAACACGGGCGTGCTCGCGGCGCGACCGGCGGCGCGCTGGCGATTCTCGCCCCAATCCCAGGGCGCGCTCGCCGAGTTGCAGATGCGCCTCCTCGTTGCCGCCGCGACGTGCGTGAAACCAGGCGGTCGACTCGTGTATTCGACGTGCAGCATTGAGCCGGAAGAGAACCAGCGCCGGGTCAAGGCGTTCCTCGCCTCGCACACGGACTTCACGCTCGACCGCGAGATCGAGGCGTTGCCCGCCGGAAACGGGAGCAGCGGCCCCGTCGACGGCGGCTATGCTGCGCGCATGGTGCGATCGCGATGAGTTCGCCGGGTGCCTTGCCGCGACGCGCCCTGGTCACGGGTGCGTCCTCGGGCATCGGCGCGGCGACGGCGCGACTGCTCGCGCAGCACGGCTACCGCGTCGCGTTGCTCGCTCGGCGCAGGAATGAGCTCGAACGCCTCGGCCACGAGCTCGACGGAGCTCCGACGCGGGGCCATCTCGTGCTGCCGTGCGATCTGCGCGACCCCGCGGCGATCGCGGGCGCGTTCGAACGCCTCGAGCGCGAGTTCGGTGGCCTCGATCTGCTCGTGAACAACGCCGGGATGGGCTACCGCGCGCGCGTCGAGGAGATCGAACCGGCCCTGCTGGCGCGCGTCTTCGACACGAACGTGTTCGGCCTGCTCCTGTGCTGCAAGGCCGCGCTTCCGCTCTTGCGGCGAGGCTCGAAGCCGGTCGTCGTCAACGTCGCCAGCGTGGTCGGCCGCCGCGGCATCCCGGGTCAAGCTGCCTACTCGGCCAGCAAGGCCGCGGTGGTCTCGATCGGCGAGTCGCTGCGCGTCGAATGGGCGGACGAGCACATCGCCGTGTGCACGCTGAACCCCGGCCTGACGGCGACCGGTTTCTTCGAAGCGCAGCCGAATCCGTCGAAACTGCCCGATCCGGATCTGTCGACGAGCGTCGGAGCCGGTCACGTCGCCGCACACGTGCTCGCTCTCGACCGTTCGCCGCGCCCCGAGGTCTCGCTGCGCGCGAAATGGCGCCTCTTGGCGATCCTGTCCGTGCTCGCTCCGAAAACGGCTGATCGCTTGCTCGTCGATCGCCTCGGTTGGAAGCGCCCAACTCGCTAGGAGTTCACGACTGAGCGGGGTCGGGAGGCAGCGGCTTCAGGTTCAAGAGCACGGCGGCATCCGCCTGATCGAAGATCTCGCCCCACTCGCTCGCGGACTGCACCGTGTCCTGCGGCGTGATCGCCGGCAAGACCGAAGCCAGCTCCTGGTGCAGATGACGCTCGATCCAGCGACGGTTCGTCTGCACGGTGCCCACGACGGGCAGCACGGTGAGATCCGACTCGGCAGCGAGCATCGCGAGCACGTCGGCGGGCACCATGCCCGGCATCGCGACCGTCAGCAACTGCCCGTAGCGGCCGAGCGGAACGAGTCCGTGTTCGATGAGGAACGCCGTGTTGAGTCCCTTGCGAGCCGCCGTGTCCGGGTCGTACATGTCGACCGTGACGAACGGCATGTTGTAGATCTCGCACACGACGCGAGACAGTTCCCAGTCGGACACGAGGCTCGCGGTGACGACCGCTTCCGCGAACGGCGCGTTGCCGCGAGCGCTGAATTGCAGCGCTTCACGGAGCGCTTGCGGATCGCACATGCCGCGGTCGGCGAGGACCTCGGAGAGACGCGCGTATTCGAGACGTTGGTTGTTCTTCACGGTGGGGTGCGAACGGCGAGGTGACGGCTGGGACGCACCTCGACGCAACCAACTTTCGGCGCGCGGACGCGTCTTTCTGAAGAGGTGAGAAGAAAGTTCCCTGCGAAAGGTCGCTACGATTCCCGCGTGGGAACAAGCGACGAGCAGCCGCTTCGGACCGCTCACGCCGTGCGGACGCCGGGTTGGGTGTGGTTCGCGGTGACGATCCTCACCCTGGCCAGCGCGGCGGCGCGCTGGATGGCAGCCGGATCGAGGTTGCCGCATGCCCCCGAACCGGATGCCGTGATCGTCTGGCAGGCGAGCTACCTCGATCGCCCGGAGGGAGCCGAGGCGAACGCGCGCTCCTACTCGGCGACGTACTACCCGACGCTCCTCGCGCAGCTCGTCGCGGCAGCGCCGGGCCATTCGCACGTCGCGCTCGCGCCCCTCGGAGCGAGCGACGAAGAGCACCTCGCGGCGGCCGCTGAGCCATACCGCAAGGCCAGGACCGTGCTCGCGCTGTTCGCGGCCCTGCTGGTCCCGATCACATTCCTCGTGGCGCGGCGCTTCTTCGAACCGACCTGGGCGCTGTCCGCGGCGGCCTTCGTCGCGACGAGCCTGCTCGCGCTGGAATACGGCCAACAGGCAAGACCGCACGCGGCGAGCGCGAGCGCCAACCTGCTCGCCGTCCTCGCTGCGTTGGCCCTGGTCGCGAAACCGGCGCGCCGCAACTACCTCCTGGCGGGGGTGAGCGCCGCGATCGCCGTCGGCACGCTGCACAACGGAGCCTTCACCGTGCCGGCGCTCCTCGTGGCGCACCTCCTCGCGCACGGGCGGCGCTGGCTGGGCCTCGCCGGGGCGCTCGCGCTCGTCGCGCTCTCGTTGCGCGTTTTCTATCCGTGGCTGTTCGTCCTCGGCATCTTCGCTCCCGGCAAGGGCGGCAGGCTCGACATCGGCGGGCAGGAACTCGGCGCCGAGCACTTCGACGGCGCGGGCTTCGGCGAGATCGTGCGCGGCGTGCTCGGGTACGACCCGACTTTGCTCTGTCTCGCCGGTGTCGGCCTGGCGCTCGGACTCGTCGTGTGGGCACGCGCGGCGACGCGACCGCGGGGGGAGCGGCGCGCGGACATCCTCGTCCTCGCGGCGTTCCCGCTTTCGTTCACGCTGATGTGGGGAATCATGAGCCGCGTCGAACCTCGATTCGTCATTTCGCTCGTGCCCTACCTCGCCTTGCTCGCGGTCTTCGCGCTCCGTTTCCTCGCACGACGGTTCGAGATCGGCCGAACCGCTTGCACTGCGTCGGTCCTCGCCCTGCTCGCGTTTCCGGCGTTCGTGTGCGTCAAGTCCGTGGCGCTCCACACGCGGTCGGACACGAATACGCTGGCTGCGCGGTGGATCGAGGCTCACGCCGACAAGGAGTCGGACCGCATCGGCATCAACTTCCTGTACTCGCTTCCGCTGCGCCAGAAACGCGCCGGGCTGGAGGCTCTCCCCGACTTCGCCCGCAACATCTGGGAGCGTTACCTGCTCGCCCTAGAGGACCCGAGCGATCACGGCTGGTCCACGCACTGGATGTTCCGCGGCGGCGCGCTCGCCGACCGCATCTTGAGCGGCGATGAAGCACTGGAAGCAGCGCGAGAGAGCAGAGTCACGTACGCGGTCGTGATCGTGCCGGCGGACGAGGGCACCTCGATCGACAAGACACGTGCCGGCATCGCGGCGCACGGCCGACTCCTGGCGCACTTCGAAGCCTGCGAGTCGATCCCTCAACTCGCGGGTGGCGGTGCGGAGCGCGGCTGGCGCGCGCTCGAGTTCGTCCTGCACGCGGACCGGCTCGGCCCCTCCATCGAGATCTATCGCCTGGACTGAAGCGCCGCCGAACGGCTCAGACGTCGAGGTTGGTGATCTCGAGCGCGTGCCGTTCGATGTATGCGCGGCGTTCCTCGACGCCGTCGCTCATCAGGATCGTGAAGATCTGATCCGCCGCGAACGCGTCGTCCATCGTCACCTGGTAGAGCGTGCGTTTCGTCGGATCCATCGTCGACTCCCACAACTGGTCGGCGTCCATTTCACCGAGGCCCTTGTAGCGCTGGATGTCGATGTCGGCTTGCGCGCTCTTTTTCAACGCGAGCGAGAGCTGGACAGGCGTCGTGCACGTGATCGGCTCCTTGCCGCCGATGACCGTCCACTCGCCGCCGCCCTTGAACTGCAACCCCTTCGCGGAGAGCTGCATGAGGACCTTGGTGAGCTCCTCGGTGTGCGCGAGATGACACACGACGACGTCGGCGTCGTCGCGCGAGAAGGCACTCTGCGGTCCCTCGAACACCTTCATGTCGCGGAACTTCAACTTCATGAGCTCGAGGAAGTTCTGCAGTTCACCGAGCGAGTCGAACCAATGCTCGACGCCGCTCGCGGAGGCCCAATGCGTGTGCACGCGCTTGCCGTCGAAGCTCTTCACGAGTTCGGCGAAATTCAACCGCGCCCAGGGCGGCGCGACGATCGCCGCGAGATCCTCGAGCCGACGCAAGTCCTCGCAGAGGGCGCGCAGTTGTGCCCCCTCCCAGGTCTTGTTCGAGCGCGGATCGAGAACCGAGAGCGCGTCGACGCCGCGATCGATCAGGATCTGGCGCAGCTCGGCGTCCGTCGTGACGTAGCGGCTGTCCTTCTTCGTCGTGAGCTTGTAGAGCGGCGGCTGCGCGATGTAGAGGTGCCCGTCGTCGACGAGCTGGCGCATGTGCCGGAAAAAGAACGTCAGGAGCAGCGTGCGGATGTGGCTGCCGTCGACGTCGGCGTCCGTCATGATGATCGTCTTGCCGTAGCGCAGCTTCGTGAGATCGAACTCGTCCGCGATGCCGGTGCCCATCGCCGAAATGATGAGCTGGATTTCGGAGTGCGCGAGCATCTTGTCGAGCCGCGCGCGTTCGACGTTCAGGATCTTGCCCTTCAGCGGAAGGATGGCCTGGAAGCGCCGGTCGCGACCCATTTTGGCCGAGCCACCGGCCGAGTCACCTTCGACGAGGTACAGCTCGCTCTCCTCGAGGTTCGAGCTCTGACAATCGGCGAGCTTCCCGGGCAAGTTGCCCGATGCGAGGGCGCTCTTGCGGCGCACCAGATCGCGTGCCTTGCGAGCGGCTTCGCGGGCAGCCTGCGCCCGCACGGCCTTCAACACGATGGCCTTGGCCACCGCCGGGTGTTCCTCGAGATAGGTCGACAGCGTCTCGTTGACGACGGATTCGACGATGCCCTGTGCCTCGCGGTTGCCGAGCTTGTCCTTCGTCTGACCCTCGAACTGCGGCTCCGGCACCTTGAGCGACAAGACGGCCGCGAGACCCTCGCGGAAGTCGTCGCCGGAAGGCAGCTCCTCGGAGTCCTTCACGATCTTCTGCTGCTTCGCGTAGTTGTTCAGCGTCCTCGTCAGCGCGCTCTTCAACCCCGCCAGGTGCGTGCCGCCGCCGTGCGTGTTGATGTTGTTGACGAACGTGTAGACCGTCTCCTGGTACGTGTCGTTGTACTGGAGCGCCAACTCGACTTCGTACTCGCGGTCGGGACGTTCGGTGCTGGGCACCGTCTTCAGCAAGTGCACGACGTCGGGGTGCAACGCGTCCTTGTTCTTGTTGATGTTCTCGACGAACGTCACGAGCCCTTGCGGGAACTCGAAATGCTCGTGATGACCCGTGCGCTCGTCCAAGAGCTCGATCGAAATCCCGCGCGTGCCCATCAGGTAGGCCATCTCGCGCAAGCGCTTCGAGACGATGTCGTACACGATCTCCGTCGTGCTGAAGATGGTCGGATCGGGATGGAACGTGACCGTCGTGCCCGTCGCCGTGCTCTTGCCGATCACTTCGAGCGGCGTCTTGCGCACTCCGCGCTCGAACGTCATGCGATACGACTTCGAGTCGCGGTCGACGACGACCTCCAGGTGCTCGGAGAGCGCGTTGACGCACGAAACACCGACACCGTGCAAACCGCCCGAGACCTTGTACGAGTTCTTGTTGAACTTCCCGCCCGCGTGCAGCTTCGTGAGCGCGACTTCGACCGCCGGCATCTTCTCGGTCGGGTGCATGTCGACGGGAATGCCGCGGCCGTCGTCTCGAACGCTGACTGCGCCATCGGACTTGATCGTGACCCAGCAATGACGCGCGAAGCCGGCGAGCGCCTCGTCCATCGAGTTGTCGACGACTTCCCAGATCAGGTGGTGCAAGCCGCGGACGTCGGTGTCCCCGATGTACATCGCCGGACGCACGCGCACTGCCTCGAGACCCTCGAGAACGGTGATCGACTGCGCGTCGTACGCTTGCGGGACTTTCGGTTCGGTTTCTTGTGCCATGGTCATCGATCGAGCCTGAAGGTGATCTTCCGCACTTCGTCGCGGCCGAGAATCTGGTTGGTGCGCACGCGGATCTCCTCGCCGCGGAAGCCCTTCAATTCGGCGAGGTGCGGCGCGGAGGAGACTTGCACGACGAGTTCGCCGCGCGCGAAACGCACGGCTCGTGCATGACGGGAGAACGCCACGCCCGCGGCTTCCTTGAACGCGCGGAACTCGAGCGGCGCGCCCAGGCGTTCGCCGAGGCCGGTCGACTTCAGGTAGTTCTTGAGCGCGCTGTCGATGGACGCGAGTCCCTTGCGACCGCTCTTCGAAGCGTTCGCTCGGCCTTTCGCCCTGGTATCCACGTCGCGATTCACGCTCGACTCAAGCGTCCACCGTGATCGGCATCACGATGTAGATGTAGTTCTCGCCGAGCGTGAACTTGCCCGGGCTGGTCTTCTCGTTGAACTCGAGTTTCAACACACCCGACTCGCAGTTCTTCAAGCCTTCGAGCACGAAGTCGGGGTTGAACGCGATCTCGGCCGACGAGCCCTTGAAGCTGACGTCGAGGCGCGCGTGCGCTTCGCCGCGGCCGACGGACTGGCCGAACAGCTCGAGGTTGTTGGGGGTGAGGCGCATGCGGACGGCGCGCGCTTCGGTCCCGGTCACGTTCGCGACGAGCCGCAGCTTGCGCGCGAGTAGTTCCGGATCGGCTTCGATGTAGTTGCCCGATTCCTTCGGGATCACCGCGGCGTAGCGCGGGAATTCGCCGTCGATCAGGCGCGCGAAGATCTCGGCGTTCTTCGTCTTCAGGCCGACCTGGTTCTCGCCGAAGTGCAGTTGCACCTGCTCGAGCGGGTCGTCGATGACGCGGCAGAAGAGCTGCATGCCCTTCGTCGGCACGAGCGCGGGACGCGTGCGGTCGACGGGGCGCGATTGGCACTCGACGCTCGCCAGCGCGAGGCGGCGCCCGTCGGTCGCGACGAGCTTGAGCATCCCGTCCTCGACCTCGGCCAGGACGCCGTGCATCGCGTAACGGCCGGCTTCACGTGCCGCTGCGAACACCGTGCGGTTCACGAGACGCGTGAAGTTGCCGCCTTGGATCGAGAGCGTGGGCGTGTCGCCGAAGCTCGAGATGACCGGGAACTCGTCGGGGTCGACGGTGACGAGTTCGCACTTGTCCTCGCCGCTCTGGATCACGCAGTTCTGGTCGTGGGTCGTCAGCTCGACCTCGGAACCCGACAGGTCGCGCACGAAATCGAGGGTCACGCGGGAGGGAACCACCGCGATACCGGTCTCGATGACCTTCACCAGCGGTTCCTTGAGATCCCCCGTTCCGGCGCCGTCGTTGATCGGGATGCGGTAACGCACCGAACACTCGAGGTCCGTGCCGAGGATCTCGATCGCGTCGACGGTCGCCACCAGGCACACGTTCTCCAAGACGGGCTTGGTGCTCTTGGCCGGGATGACGTTGTTCACGACGGCGAGGGCCTCGCGCAGTTTCTCGCGATCGCAGATGACCTTCATGCTCGAGTGCTCCGATGGTGGTGTTCGTGGTGGGTGGGGTGTGCTTGGTTCGAGATGTTCACACCGAACGAGGGGGTTCGGGGTCTCTCTCTAGAGATCTCTATATTCTTCTTCGTCATCATCTAGGCGCGCCGTTTCGTGGACAACGCAGCCGGCCGCGCAACGCAACCTCTGCTCGCCGAGGAGGTTGCACGCACCGCGAGCGCTGTGGAGGAACACGCCAGCGACGTGGACAACCCGACACGGGAGGGCCACTTCTCCACGCTCGTCCCCAAGTTCGGGGGCGGGACGAAAAGGAGTGTGGAGAGGGGCTCGGTTGTGCACATCTCGCGCACGAGTTCTCCAGGGGTGTTCGGGGGGTTGTGCACAGGGATCGTGGCGGTTTGGGACGCGCGGAAAAGACCTGGAAAACCAGGGCTTTTCGCCGCCTCCGAACGAGCGCAAAGGGTATGCGATCCGAGGCGGGGAAGCAAAGGCCTGGACACCCGTTTCGGGCCTCGAGAACAGGCCCTCCAAGGTCCTGTTTCGGGGTCAGTTGGACGGGCCCTGGAGGCGGCTCAAGAAGCCCTCCACGAGCGTCTTGACGTCCGGATCCTCGTCCATGACCTCGCCCACCTTCTCGACCGCGTAGAGCACGGTCGAGTGGTCGCGGCCGCCGAAGAAGCCGCCGATCTCCTCGAGCGAATGGCGCGTGATCTGACGCGCGATGTACATGGAAACCTGGCGCGGGAAAGCCACGGCGTTCGTGCGCTTGCGCGACTGCAATTCGGAGAGCTTGACGCCGAAACGCTCGGTCACGACGGCGACGATGTCATCCAGCGAAGGCGCGCCGCGGCGCACCGCGAAGAGGTCGCGGAGGACTTCGCGCGCGAGGTCGGCCGTCACCGTGGCGCCGGTCAGGTTCGAATAGCCGATCAGCTTCGTCACGGCCCCTTCGAGCTCGCGGATGTTGCTGTCGATGCGCTCGGCGAGGAGACGCGCGACGTCGTCGGGGATCTCACGCCCCTTCTCGCGGCTCTTGCGCTTCAGGATCGCCATGCGCGTCTCGTAGCAGGGCGGTTCGATCTCGGTCACGAGACCCCAGCGGAAGCGCGAAACGAGGCGTTCCTGCAGGGTCGGGATTTCCTTCGGCGGCGAATCGCTGGAGAGGACGATCTGTTTGCCCGCCTGGTAGAGCGTGTTGAAGGTGTGGAAGAACTCTTCCTGCGTGCGTTCCTTGTTGGCGAGCACGTGGATGTCGTCCACGACGAGCACGTCGACGTTGCGGTACTTGTTGCGGAACTTCTGCAGGTCGCCGTTCTCGAGCGCGCTGATGAAGTGGTTCACGAACGTCTCGCACGACAGGTACAGGATCCGCGTCTTCGGATTGCGCTGCAGCATCGTGAAGCAGAGCGACTGCAGGAGGTGCGTCTTGCCGAGTCCCACCGACCCGTGGAGGAAGAACGGGTTGTAGGCCTTGCCCGGTTGCTCGGCGGCTCCGACGGCGGCGGCGTGCGCGAAGCGGTTGCACGGCCCGACGACGAAGTTGTCGAACTTGTAGCGCGGGTTCAGGCCGACGTCGCTCACGAGCGCGGCTTCGGGGAGGGCGTTGGAATAGGCCTCGCGATCGCGGGCTTCGGCGCCGTTGCGCTCGCCCTTGGCGTCCGCCTCCGCGCGCTTCTGGCCGGAGTCGAGCGTGGTGGCGATCAGGAGTTCGGGCACGACGACGAATTCGAGCGTGCGCGAGGCGCCGAGCACCTGGACGATCGATTCCTCGATGACACCCAGGTAGTAGCTCTTGATCCACTCGTGGGTGAACGGGTTTTGGACCGCGATGCGGACGGTCTTGTCGTCGGCGTGGACGAGCAGCGCGCGCCGGAACCACGTCGCGAATTGTTCGGGTGCGATGCGCGAACGCACCGCGTTCTGCAACTCGCGCCAGGTGTCCGCGAGCGAGGGCCGCGGGACGAGCGGACGGGCCGCCGCAGTCTCCCTGGAGACTGCATCCTCCAGCGGGCGAGCGCTCGAAGCGGGCACGGGCTCGGAATCGGTCATCGCGGAAAACTCGACACGGACGGCGTGGCTGGGGCTTGGGGGGGTGAGTGCTTCGATCCGAGAACGTGAGGCCTGGACGCGCGCGGAGGCAACAGCGCGCGAGCGTCGGCTCGCAGCCCTAGGGGAAGAGGCGCAGAGGCTTCGGAGCGAGAGCAGCGCTCGCGTGTTCAGACACGCACACGAGTCGACTTCGAACGGGCGGTATTCGAACCACGCGCATGCGGTTGGTCAACGCTCGAGACGCGATCTCTTCACGTGTTGTTCGCAAACGCGGCCACGTCACGCGAGTTAGCGCAGCGAGAGAAAAGTTCTCCGCAGCATCTCCACAGCCCTGTGGATATCTTCGGCGTTCGTCGTCCACCCGAGCGAGACGCGCAATGCCGCTCGTGCGTGTGCTGGCGAGAGTCCGAGAGCCAGCAGGACGTGCGAGGGTTCGAGCGAACCGCTCGCGCACGCGGAACCCGCGCTCACCTCGAGTCCTTCGAGGTCCGCGCGCGCGACGAGCATGCGCCCGTCGAGTTCCGAGCCGCCCGGACCATGGAAGCCCAAGTTCACCGTATTGGGGAGCCGCGCGGGATCGTCGAGCGGCGGCCCGTTGAGCACCACTCCCTGTACGACACGCTGTACTTGATCCCAAAATGAGGCGCTCAAGGCCCGCCAGGCCGCCGCGGCGTCCGCTGTCTCTCGAACCGCGAGCTCGACCGCCAACGCCGCGGCGGAAATGGCCGGCACATTCTCGGTTCCCGGGCGCAGCCCGCTCTCCTGGCCGCCCCCGACCAGCGGTGGACGGAGCGGAATCCCCTGCCGGCGGTAGAGGATGCCCACGCCGAGCGGACCGCCGATCTTGTGGGCCGAGAAGCCCGCCAGGTCGACGTTCGAGCGCTCGAGCGCGAGCGGCAGGCGCCCCAGAGCTTGGACGGCGTCGGTGTGGAAGAGCGGTGCGGCCTCCCCCATCTCGCGCAGGCGCGCGCCGAGCGCTTCGATCGGCATCACGCTACCGATTTCGTTGTTGGCCATCTGGATCGACACGACGGCGGGGCGCACGGCGCTGATCTCGGCCAGGACGCGGTCCAGGTCGACGCGACCGCGGCGGTCGACCGGGACGCGGCGCACCGGGCGGCCCTCGCGCGCCAGTTCCTCGGCGGCTCCGAGGACGGCCGAGTGTTCGATGGCGCTGGTGACGAGGCCGGCCACGGGTCCGGCCTCGCGCACGGCACCGAGGAGGGCGGTCTGGAGGGCCTCCGTTCCCCCGCCGGTGAACACGATCTCGTCCTCGTGGACGCCGAGGGCAGCGGCAGTTTGCTCGCGCGCCTCGTCCAGGACGCTCCGCGCGGCTCGACCGGAGGCATGGACGCTCGACGGATTGCCGCCGAGGGCGTCCAAACGCTCGAGGAAACGCGCGCGTACCGCCGGCCGCATCGGCGTGGTGGCGTTGTGATCGAGGTAGACGCGCTTCAGGGGAACGGCCACGCGGAATCCTCGAGGAGTCGCATGTAGACGTCCTCGTAGCGCTGGACGATCGTCCCGCGCGCGAACCGGGTCTCCGCCGATCGGCGCGCCGCCGCACCGAGGGCCTTCGCGCGCTTGCGGTCGAAGATCAGGCTCTTCACGTTCGCGGCGAACGCCGCCTGGTCATCGGCCGCCGACAGGAGTCCGTTGACCCCGTGCTCGACGACCTCCCCCACGCCGCCGACCGCGGTCGCGACGACCGGCGTGCCGCAGCTCATCGCCTCGAGCGCCGACAGGCCGAACGATTCGTCCGAACTCGACAGCAGGAACACGTCGGCCGGCGCGAGGATCTCAGGCAGGCGATCGCGCTCGCCGAGGAAATCGACGCGTGCATCGATCCCGAGTTCGCGGGCCTTGGCGCGGGAGGCGGGCTGGTCGGGGCCGTCGCCGACGAGGAGGAGCCGCGCTTCGGTCCCGGCCGTCGCGCGCGCGAACGCCTCGAGCAGCCACGGCACGCGTTTCACCGGGCGAAAGTTCGAGACGTGCACGGCGGTCGGCTGGACCGGTTCTCGCCCTTCGCCGGCCGCGGGATGGAACAGCTCCGTGTCGACGCCGTTCGGGATGACCTCGATCGCACAGGCCTTCTGCGGTTCGCGACAGAAGTTCTCGCGCGTGCGGCGCGCGAGGTTCTCGGACACGGCCGTGACCGCGTCGCTCTGCTCGATCACGAACTGCGTGAGCGGCGCGTACGATGGATCGTTGCCGACGAGCGTGATGTCGGTGCCGTGCAACGTCGTCACGATCTTCGGTGCGCGACGTCCACGGTCCGCGATGGCCGCGGAGCGCGCCAGGTACGCCGAGACGGCGTGCGGCAGCGCGTAGTGCGCGTGCAACACGTCGATGCCGCGCTCGCGATGGATGTTCAAGATCATCGACGTGATCGCGAGGTCGTGCGGCGTCGAGTGGAAGAGCGGATAGGGAAAGCCCTGCGCGACGTGCATCTCGACCGAGCCGGCGGCGCGCGCGAGCCGCGGCGGTACGGCGTGCGAGAACAAGTGCACCTTGTGTCCGCGTTCCGCGAGCGTCAAGGCGAGTTCGCTCGCCACGACGCCGGAACCGCCGTAGGTCGGATGGCAGAGGATCCCGATCTTGAGCACGCCGTGCGCGCGCGGGGTCGTGCTCTTCGTCATGGCGTTTGGATCAAGAATCGAGCGGTGAGGAGAGGATCTCGAACGCGTCCGGGGGCAGCGGCGGAATGTCCTCGTCGCGCGCGACGTGCGCAGCCTTCGTCGGCGCGCGATTGCCGGCGACGGGTACCGAGGCGGGCTTCGCCGCACCGCTGGCTCGTCGTTTCGCGACGGGTTGTTCGTCCTTCGCCTTGCGGGCGGGCTGCGCGTGCTCGCGAGAGCTTTCCGGCGCGGGCGCGACCTCTTGGACCGTGATCGGCCGCTTTTCGCCCTTGTTTTTCGGCTTGGCGGCCGGGGGCGGAGTCGGCCTGATCTCGACCGGCTTCGGATCGGTCTTTTGCATCTGGACCGGCTGCGCCGCGGCTGGCTTCCGCGTTTGTGGCTTCGCGGCTGGAGCAGTCGGCGCACGCGGAGGCACCGTGGGTTGCGCTGCTTTGGTGTGCGCGACGGTTGGCGGCGCGATCGCGGCGGGAGCAGTCACCTTGCGCTTCGGCGGAGGCGGCGGAACCCGCTTCTGCGCCGGCGGTTCGTGGGTCAGCTCGGGGGGGAGGCGCGCCAACGGATCGAAGGCGGAGAGCTTGGCGAACTCCGGGAACTTCGCCTCGCCCGCGACGATCTCGAACGCGAGCTTCATGTAGTCGTCGGCCCCGTTGCTGTCGGGCGCGTACTCGAAGATCGACATGCCGAACGAGGGCGCTTCCGCGAGCTTCACGTTCGCCCGGATCGGATGCGGCACGACCTGGTCCTTGAAGTACGAGCGGATCTCGCCGAGCACCTCGCGCGCGAGCTTCAAGCGCGAGTCGTACAGGCTCGGCACGATGCCCGTGACGACGAGAGCGGGGTTCAAGCGCTTCTTCAGCAGCGCGACGATCTCGAGCAGCTTGCTCATGCCTTGCAGCGCGAGGAACTCCGTTTGCAGCGTGATCAACACTTCGTCGGCGGCCGCGAGGGCGTTGATCGAGAGCAGGCCGAGGCTCGGCGGGCAATCGAAGAGCACGTAGTCGCAGGCCGGCCGGCCGTGCTTCTTCACGTGCAAGTCGTTCCACTCGGAGAGCGCGTCGCGCAGCAGGTACTCGCGGCCCATCGCGCTCGCGAGTTCGAGCTCGGCGCCCGACAGGTCGATGTTGCTCGGCACGATCGAGAGCCGCGGGATCTTCGTCGCGCGCACGCACGCGGCGAACGGTTCGTCCCCCATCAAGACCGAGTACGCGGTCGGCGATCCCGTCGCGGCTTCGATGCCGAGCGCCATCGACAAGTTCGCTTGTGCGTCCATGTCGACGAGCACGACGCGCCGGCCTTGGATGGCGAGCGCTGCGCCGAGGTTCACGGTCGTGGTCGTCTTGCCGACGCCGCCCTTCTGATTGATGATCGCGATGCGTCGCATGGTGTCGGCGCAGTCTATCCCCCGCCGAGGAGCGGATCGAGGCACGGCAATGGCCCTTTGTGGAGGAGCGGCTCGCCGTAGCGCGCTCCGATGCGTTCGCCGTAGAACCGGGCGCGCGTTTCCATGCGTGACAGGATGTCGGCGCCGAACAGGAAGTGCTGGCCCTTGTCCGTGTCCGAGAGCGGCGCGAGCTGGCTCGTGTAGCACCGGACGAGCGCCAGCTTCTCCTCCCACACCGCTCCGATGTCCACGACGAGCGTCGGATCGAACGGCACGTGCCCCATGAAGTGGTAGAGGCGCTGTGGTCGTTTCGCGGGCTTCGTGGCCTTCGGATCCGCCAGACGCGCGAGCCCGGCCAGGTACCACGCTTGCCGCGCGAGCGCGCCCGTCGCCGCGTGATCGGGGTGCAGGTCCTCGGCGTGCTGCGCGAGGACGACGTCGGGTTGGTGATCGCGCATCAAAGTCGCGAGCTTCTCCCGCGCCGACAACGTGACCTCCACGCGGCCGTCGCCGAGGTCGAGATTGTGTCGCACCGTGATCTTCATCGCCGCGTTCGCCGCCGCGACCTCGCGTGCCCGATCGTCGGCGGTGCCGCGCGTGCCCATTTCGCCGCGTGTCAGGTCGACGATGCCGATCCTCTTGCCGGCGCGCGCGAGTTTCAGGATCGTCCCACCGACGCAGATCTCCGCGTCGTCGGGATGCGCGGCCACCACGAGCACGTCGAGCTTCACGAGGCTCCTCCTTCTTCGGCTTCGACCTCGGACGCGAGGTTCACGACGAGGTGTTCGGGGGCGAGCGGTTCCATCTCGTCGCACAACGCGCGCACCCAGTCTTCCCCGAAACGGGCGATGAACGTGAGCGGGCCGAGCACGCGCTCTTGCGGCGACTGGCGCGGGAACAGGATGTTGTTCGCGCGGCGCTCGTGACGGCGGCCCTTGCCGCTCTTGTTCTGGTGCACGCGCTCGCCCTTCTCGACGAGCTTCGCGACGAGGTCCTCGATCTGATCGCTCGTGCGCTTCAACTGCACCGCTAGACCAGGATCCAGCTCGGACATGTCCGGCTTCAAAGCGGCGAGTTCCTTGGACGCGTGCTTCGCGATTGCGCTCATCCGCGACAACACGTCGGGCAGCGGAGTGGCGCTCGAATCGGCCGTGAACGCGCCGCGAGCGCGCAGGATCTCCGTCACGTCGACTTCGAGCCGTTTCAGCGCCAGCCTGCATTCCGGATCGACGAGCGTCGCCGAGATCCGCGGCACGAAAGCCGTGCGCGGAGCGCCGCAGGCGTCGCGCAGTTCGCCGAGTTCGACGTGGTACGCGAGCTCGCCGAAGCCGCCGACATAGGCGACGGTGGGCAGCACGAGATCCTGGATCACGGGACGCAGGAGCGCGCCGGGCGACCACGTGAGCGGGCTCTGCACGATCTCGGCCGCGAGCTCCGCGCCCGTGCGCGAGCCGTCCTCGCCGTCGTATCGAAATCCGTCGCCGCCCATGCGCAGCGCGCGCCGCCCCTTGACGTCGAGTTCGAAGACGAGCGCTGCCGTCGTCGGATCGATGGCGACGTCCAGACCGGCCGCGCGCACGCGTTCCATTCCGCGCACGAGTGCAGCAGCGGGATCGTGCGCCACGACACGTGCCAGCTCGCGCGACATCTGCGGCCGGATCCAATCCGGTTCGATCACGACGAGGCCGAGCGGGCCGAGGAGTTCGGTGAACGCTCGCGTGAATGCGCGCGCCATCGATTCGCCGTGCCTGGGCACGAAGATGTCGAGCGCGCGCTTCGCGAACGGTTCTTTCTCGACGAGTTGAGCGAGTGCCGCGCGAATCGAGGCCAGGCGATGCGTCTCGTCGTCGAGCACGACACGCGACAGCGGCTGGCGACCGGACGCGAGTCCCGCGAGCGTGAGCTTCTGCAGGTCGAGGTTCACGTTCACGACGTACGCGTGATTCACTTCGGCGAGGTCCGAATCGTCGGCGTGATTCCAGAACAACGCGACCACACGCGTCTTCCACGCCCGCGAGAGCTCGCGCGCCAGCGCGATGGACTGCAACGCCTTGTAGAGCGAGTACAACGGCGACGCGAGGAAGCCCGGCTGTTGGCCCGTGATGACCGCGAAGGTCCCCGGCTGCGCCAACGCGCGCACGGCGTCGACGACGGCGACGTGAGGCGCGAGCACGCCGAGCTCGCGACCGAGCGTGCGTGCCAGAGTCTCGCGCTCGTCGCGGTCCCAGCGGTCGACCGGCGGCACCAGCGCGGCGATCGATCGCGGCACGTGCACGAGTTCCTGCGGCAGCCGACCCGACAAGGCCGCGGCCGCGAACGCGCTCTGCTCGAGCACGGCGGCGCTCGCGTGCTCGATCCGGATCATGACTCGAATCCGACGGCCGTGTTGATCTCGCTCGCCATCGCGTCAATCGCGCGCGACGCCGCGTCCTTCCAGTGCAGGTCGCGGAACGCCGGCTGCTTCGACGCGAACAGGATGCCGCGCGAGCTGTTCACGAGAGCTCCGCGTCCGCCGCGCAGGAAGCCGCCGACGATCTCCTTCGCCCCCGCTCCCTGCGCTCCGTAGCCGGGGATCAAGAACGGCGTCGTCGGCATGCGCGTGCGCAGGGCCGACAATTCCTCGGGGTGCGTCGCGCCGACGACCGCTCCGACGCTCGAGAGGCCCTGCTTGCCGATCAGTTCCTTCCCCCACGCGACCACGCTGTCGGCCACCTTCTCGTACACGCGCGGCGTTCCGTGATCCTGGATGAGCTTGCTGTCCTTGTTCGACGTGCGCACGAGCACGTACACGCCGGCATCCACCGCCCGGCACGATTCGAGGAACGGCAGGATCGAATCGCTGCCCAGGTAGGGGTTGATCGTGATCGCATCGCACACGTGATCGCGATCGGCGGGACCGGAGCCCTCGAGGAAGGCTCGTGCGTAGGCCTTCGCGGTCGTGTCGATGTCGCCCCGCTTGACGTCGCCGATGACGATCAGTCCCGCCCGCCGCGCCGTCTTCACGACACGTTCCCAGGCGAGCGCGCCGTCCGCGCCGTAGATCTCGAAGAACGCGGATTGCGGCTTCACGGCCGGGACCCGACCCGCGCACACCTCGAGGATGGCGCACAGGAAATCGGCGCAAGCCTGGGCCTTCGCCGCGCGCGGAGCATCCCTGTCGCGGACGACCGCGAACTCCTCCGGGAGGCTCGCTTCGTGCGGATCGAGGCCCACGAGACAGGGATTGCCGGCGCGGCGGACGGCTTCGGCGAGACGGTCGGCGTAGTTCATGGCGGGTGTGGAGGGGCGAATCCTACCCCTGGGTCAGGTCGGGGCGGCGAGGAAGCGCCTGGCCACGTAGTCGGCGAGCGGCAGGCCACGCGCGGTCAGGCGGTGCCGGCCCTCGACCTCCTCGACCAGACCGTCCTCGATCAGCGAACGCGCAATGCCGAGCGCGGGATCGGCCACGCCGACGAAACCCGCTCGCGCGCGGGCCTCGGCGGCGGTGATGCCCACGCTGAGCCGCAACCCGAGCCACCAGGTCTCGAACA
This sequence comes from Planctomycetota bacterium, assembly GCA_044228955.1. Lineage (GTDB taxonomy): Bacteria > Planctomycetota > UBA1135 > UBA1135 > JAEUIA01. The sequence goes on from JBGATY010000001.1 coordinate 83,423, forward strand.
GGCGCGCCGCCTCGGATGGCGTCTCCTCCCATGTCCGGGCGTCGCCCTCGTTCTGGATGCGCCGGTTGTAGGGCAGAATGGCCTTCAAGTTGCCTCCGCGCGTCGCCCCGAGCTTGCTCACGGCCGAGGGACCGACTCCCAGGTAGGTCCCGTTCTCCCAGTAATTGACGTTGTGCACACATCGATGCCCAGATCGTGCGAAGTTGGATATCTCATACGCCTCTAGCCCCGCCTTGGCCGTAGCGGTTCGCGTCACGTCGAAGTGCGCCAGTTCGACGTCTTCGGAGGACTTCGTCAGCCGTCCGGAGTCGAGCCAGCGGCGGAAGACCGTTTCCTCCTCGAAGGTCAGGTTGTACGCCGACAGATGCTCCGACCCGAGTGCGAGCACGCGCCCGAGATCGTGCTCCCAGGCTTCCGGCGTCTGCCCCGGCACGGCGTAGATCAGATCCACGTTCAGGTCGCGCACGCCGGCCGACCGGGCCGCTTCGAAGGCGGCAAACGACTGGGCGACGGTGTGCACGCGTCCGAACAGCATCAGGACCTCGTCGTGCAGGCTCTGGAACCCGATCGAAAGCCGCGTGACCCCCAGATCGAGCAGCGCGCGCGCCTTGTCGCGATCGAGGCTCTCGGGGTTGCACTCGGCCGTGACTTCCCGCGCCGACGCTCGAAACCCGGTGATGCGCTCGAGGGCGTCGAAGAAGCCTCGCAGCTCGGGGATCGTGAGCAGGGACGGCGTTCCGCCCCCCACGAACACCGTCCGCGGCCGGCGCGGCGCGTACAGCTCGGCCTCGCGCAGGATCGCCGCCAGATTCGCGCCTCGATCCTGTCCTTCCGCCGGCACCGAGAAGAAGTCGCAGTAGTGGCACTTCGCCGCGCAGAACGGCAGATGCACGTAGAGCGGCGTGCCTTCACTCGCTCGTTCACGCTTCGCGCGCGGTTCCTCGATCGCGGACATCGCCGACGAGTATGACGAGGACGAGCGCGCGGCGCTCGAATCCCGCGAAACGAGGCCGAGGAAGCGCTCGAATCCGCAGCGCGTCTCAGCGCTCGCCCATCACTCCGTAGAGCTTCTTCAGGGCTTCCTGCTCGATCTGACGCACGCGTTCCCGCGTCAGGCCGACCACCTTGCCGATCTCCTTCAACGTCATCGTCTCGCCCGTCTCGGTGCCGAGGCCATAGCGCAGGCGCAGGATCGTCGCCTCGCGCTCGTCGATCACTTCGAGCATCTCACCGAGCTTCGCGATCAAGTCGGCGTTCAACATCTGTTCGTCGGGCGCGACCGTGCCCACGTCCTCGACCGTCTCCTGCGTTCCCGACAGGACGTCGAGCGAGATCTGCGGACCCATGCCGCTCACCGTGATCGTGCGGCGCAAGAGCGGCCAGTTCTCTTCCGGTATGCCGAGTTCCTCCGCGACCTCTTCGATGCTCGGCGCGCGGCCGAGCAGGTAGCCGAGCTCCTGACTGACGACGCGCCAGCGCGAGATCAGCTCGCTCATGTAACTCGGCACTCGCACGGGTTTGACCGTGTTCGTCAGCGCACGACGGATCGCCTGCTTGATCCACCACGTGCCGTACGTCGAGAAGCGGCAGCCCGCGTCGGGATTGAACTTCTCCGCCGCCTTCATGAGGCCGATGTTTCCCTCGGCGATCAGGTCCTGCAGCGACAGCCCGCGATCCGTGTACATCTTCGCGACGGACACGACGAGCCGCAGATTCGCTCGAATCATGTGCTCGCGCGCGGCCCCGTCCCCGCCCTGGATGCGTCGACCCAAGGCCTGTTCCTGTTCCGCGTTGAGGAGCGGCACTTCGTTGATCTCTTGGAGATAGGTCTCCAGGCAGCGTTCGGCGGAAATGGCAGGGCTCCTGTGCGAGGGACGTGTGGAGACACTCCGGTCGTGGCACCGGAACAGGCCCACCCATCGACCTCGGCGCATCGGGATCTTGAGCCCGCAAGAACTGCATGCGCGGCGAGGGCCGGACGCTAGGATTGGCGGGCCTTGTCGACCCAGCGCAACCGAGAGTCCAGCGGCGGAAGCATGAGTGAAGCTTCGCTGGAAGAAGTCATTTCGGAAAAACTCTTCGCGGGCATCCTCGAGACGCAGGCCGAGATGTTCCTGTGCCTCGCGAATACTCTTCTCGCGAAGAACGAAATTTGGACGCGCGGCCATTTCTTCCAGATCATCAAGGAGAGCGACGGGATCGAGGCGCTGCTGGACGATTACGGCGCGCGCTACAACCGCACGTACAGCACGCTGCGAGAGATCGTGGCTTCGTTGCGCAGCTTCGCGCTGGCCGGCTTCAGCCTCACGCACCTCGAGCGGCGCATCGGCGGCTACCCGACCGTGCTCTCGACTTCCGAGTTCGACTCGGCCACCAAGTCGATCGAGACCGCGCGCACCTACGTCCAGGGCACCGCGCGCAAGCTCATGGAGGCCGCCCGCGACGAAGCGCTCGCTCGCGGCGTCAAGATCTCGCGCGAAGCGTTCCCCGACAGCCTCTACGCTCCCGCCGCGCGCCGTCACGCTCTCCCGCGCAACATGGGCCAGGAGGATCTCGACGACGACGAACAGAAGGTGGCCGAGGTCGCTTCCAAGTTCGTGCAGGCCGCGACCATGTTTCACGAGATCGGCGTCAAGCGCATCGCGAACGAAGCTGAGCGCGAGGCGTTCCTGCAACGCTGCTGCTCCGAAGAACAGGCGCGTGTCTACGAAGCGACGGTGCACAATCTGCAGTCCGCGTACGACACCTGGGTCCGCAACACGACCATCGAATCGACCGATCCCCGCCTGCCGAAGCTGCGCGGGCACGCCTCCGCCGCGCTCCACCTGCTCGAGGCCGTGACGCACCTCACCCACTTCGTGGAGCGGCACGAAAGCCAGTCACGCGACGAGAAACTCGTGCGGCGCATCGGCGCGATCGTCAGTCGAGCCGAGACTCGCGCGGTCACGCTCAACCATCTGCTGTTCCAGGCCGCGGTCTTCTTGAAGCGCGGGCGGTCGCTGGCCGAGGAGATCCTGCCGAGCGTCACCAACGTCCAGGTGCTCGAGATCGAGCTGCGGGACGACCTGATCCTCCACGCTCGACCGGCAGCCTTGATCGTGGGCATCGTGAACCGCTTCGGTACACCCGTCGAGCTCGAGGTCGCCGGCAAGACCTGCAATGCGGCGTCGATCCTCGACATGATGGTCACCGTCGGTTCGCATCCCGAAGTGCGCCGGTACATCTTCCGCGGCGACGAGAACCCGCTGCGCGACATCGAACGCCTGTTCCAAGCCGGCCTCGGCGAGGAAGGCATCGACACGTTGCCGCCAGAGCTCGCCTATCTGCGGCCCGACCGCTGAAGGCACGGCGCTCGACGCTCACACGCCGAGGAACAGACGCTCAGCCAGCGCGCTCGGCAGGCCGGCAGCGCGGATGCGCGCGGCCTCGCGTTCGATGTCGTACTCGACACGCTTGATCCACACACGTTCGCGCTCGCTGTCGAACACGGCGTATGCAGCGCGCGGATCCTCGTCACGCGGCTGACCCACGCTGCCGACGTTGATCAGCGCGCGATGCGACTCGCCGAGGTCGACCTCGGTGTCCTCGGTGTATGCGGTGCGCACCGGATCGTCACGCAGGCGCAACAACGTGACCGGATAGTGCGTATGACCGACGAAGCACACCGGTAGTTGCAGCGCGTCGAGTGACGGATCGGCGTCCGTCGTGCTCTGCACGTAGTCGAACAGCTCCGGTCGGTGGTACGTCCCGTGCGCGACGCAGGCATGCTCGAGGTTCGCGATCAATTCGAGATCAGCGAGCCACTGGCTGTCCTTCTTGGTCAAGATTCCCTGCGTCCACTGCACCGCGGCGCGCGCGTAGTTGTTGAAGTACATGACGTCGAGTTCTCCGACGCAGGCTGCGTCGTGATTGCCCTTCACCACCGTCGCGCCGATCTCTCGCAGGATCTCGATGCACTCGCGTGGCGCGGCGCCGTAGCCGACGACGTCGCCGACGCTCAGGTAACGATCAACCTTCTCCTTCTCGAGCGCGCCGAGCACAGCGCGCAGAGCGGACAGGTTGCCGTGGATGTCACCGAGGATGCCGTACTTCATGATGGGGACGACGGAGTCGATCGACCGCAATCGCGGCGAACACGAGGGCTAGCATCGACCCAACCCAGGCGAGCCACACAGAGGATTCGAGCCCCGACTCTCGTTCGAGCCGTTCCCCCATCCGAGCCTGGAGCCACCGTCCCGGAGCCAATGGCCAAGCGCCGAACAGGGCCGGCAACCACCAAGCGAGACCGGAGAACGCAATCGAACGCACTGCTTGCCAAGGAATCCGGTCCACAACGAGCACCAGGCAGTTCATCTGCGCGAGGACCGCCCCCGTGGCCAGAAGCCAGTCGAGTGGCCCCCGCCACCCCGAAAGGAACGCGCTGATTCCGAGGAACGGGAGGATTGGAAGCCAGAGCGTGGTCAGACAGACGAATCCCCGCACGCGCCAACGCCGCAGCCCGGGGAGGCTCTCCACGCGAGGTTCGATTTCGCCCAGGGCTCCCAGCGCCAAGAGCCCCCCCAGCAGGCTCCACAGGAACACCAATTCGGGCATAAGTTGTTGTGCAGAAACACTTTCTGAGCGAAGCCCCAGCCCGGACAGCTGCGGCGCCAACCCTCCCAGCAACGCCAGAACCACCCAACCCAAGATCACCCACGGTCGGGCCACCCAACGACGCCAGAGCCAGACGAGGAGTTCCTGCTCCATGCAAGGGCCCGTTTACGCTCTCGGGGCTTCGGGGTCCAGTTCGGTGGACAGGAACCATGTCTGCACTTGACTCCACCCTCGTGCTGTCTAGCCTTGCGGATGTCCCGCTTCAGGTTGGTGTTGAGGAGGAGCCTATGGAACGTCGTTTGGGCCGCGGATTGGGATCTTTGTTGGGCACTTCAGCTCCAGTTGAGAGCCAAGGCACCGTCGAGACCCTTCCGATCACGGCGCTGAAGCCGAACCCGCACCAGCCGCGCAAGCACTTCGATCCGGCCGGGCTCGCCGAATTGACGGAGAGCATCAAGCGGCATGGGATTCTCCAGCCCATCGTGGTGCGCCCCTCCGGATCCGGCTTCGAGATCGTCTCAGGCGAACGCCGCTGGCGCGCTTCCCAGGCCGCCGGCCTGAAGACCATCCCGGCAACGGTGCGCCGAGACGTCTCCGACGATCAGATGCTCGAGCTGGCCCTCGTCGAGAACCTCCAGCGGCAGGACCTGGACGCGATGGAACGAGCCGCGGGCTATCAGCAGATGATGCGGGCTCTGGGTCTGACCCAGGAGCAGGTGGCCGAAAGAGTCGGGTTGAAACGATCCACGGTCGCCAATCACCTGCGCCTACTCGACCTACCCCCCCTCGCTCAGGAAGCGGTCCGCAAGGGCCTGATCAGCATGGGGCACGCCCGCGCGCTTCTGGCCATTCCTGATCCCAAGCACCAAGTCCAGCTCGTGGAGCGCATCTCCAGGGATGATCTGTCCGTCCGACAGGTGGAGCTGCTCGCGCGGGGGATGGCCGCTCCTCGGCCTGATCCTGGGGCAATCCTGCCTCCGCTGGCCCCCAATCCGCCCTGGATGGTCGAGTTGGAAGGCCGGATGCGTGACCATCTCGGAACCAAGGTCCAGATCCGCAACAGTCCTGGAGTGAAGGGCGAGATCCTTATCCAGTACTTCAATGCCAGCGATCTGGACCGGATCGCGCGCATCCTTGCTCCGCGCGAGGAAGTGCGCTGACCCATGTTCCACGTGGAACACGGCGGTCTGGAAAAGACAGCGGCCCGGTGTTCCACGTGGAACACCGGGCCGCGTGAAGACAGGTCTGGCTAGAGGACTTCGGTCGATTGAATGACCGGCGGGGTTTCGGGACGCTCGGTGCTGGCCACCACCTTCGACTCGCTGATCTGCTTGATCACGTCCATCCCCTCCACCACCGCGCCGTACACGATGTACTCGCCGTCGTAGGAGTGATTGTCGCTCACGCAGACAAAGAACTGGCTCCCCGAGCTCTGCTTGGAACCGGGAGTCCGAGCCGCAGCGAGTGCGCCTGTAAAGTGCTTGAGGGTGTTTGGCTCGGCATCGAGTTTCGCCCCCACTTCACCGCTGCCCCACGCGGTGACATCCTCCTTGAGCGTGTTCGGATCGCCGGCCTGAATGATGCTGTTCGCAATCACGCGGTGGACGCGAATGCCGTTGTAGGCACCTTCCCTGGCGAGGTTGAGGAGGTTTTCGCAGTGCTTCGGAGCCTGAGCCGTGTACAGGCCGACGACAAACGAACCTCGGTCCGTGTTGAACTTCACTCGGGGCGCGTCTGCCGGCAACGGGGGGTTCGCGAAGAATCCGGGGTACTGGCCACGCCAGGCGATCTGGCTGTCGACCCGAGCCTCGAGGCTCTCGACCATGCTCTGTCGCGCGGAACCGGGCTCCGAGGCGACCTTGTCAGCCACGATCGGATGAGTTGGGTATTCCTGCTTTAGGCGCGTGATCGCGCGTTTGGCTTCGTCGAACTTGCCATCGCGGGCAGCCGAGGTTGCGGCCAGGTACAGGGCCCACGGGGCTGCGCTGGAGCCCTTGATCTGGTCGGCAACCCCGACGAGGTCCGCCGCCGGTCCGCCCAAGAGTCCAGTCCTAGGGTCGCGCGCGGTGGCTGCGATCACCTTGGCCCAGTCGGCCGCTTGGGCTTCCTCGGCGGAGGTGCGGGCGTGGTGCCGGTACAAGAGGAAGGCAGCGAGGACCACGGCGAGCACAGCGCCGAGCTTCCAAAAGCGGTCGACGAAAGCCGCCAGGCCCGATTTCTCATCGACCGGAGCAATCGTGACGGCGGTGGGGGCCTTGTGTTGAGCCATGAGCGATCTACCATTCCGTGCCCGCTAACTCAGTCACAACGGGCCATCAATTTGAGTTCAAACAACCTGGATCAGCGGTGAAGCCCCGGGTGCCCAGACGCAGTTTCAGCGCGGTGAAACGGTCGCGAGTAGGGACCTTCTACCGCGTTCGGGCCCGGCATTGTATCGAGCCGAGGACGCCGGCCACAAGCACACATCTCCTCCGCTCGCGGAACGCCCATCCACGCACGGTTCCTCGAAAACGTACACTCGATCATTCTGCGGCGGGAAGCCACATACCTGCTGCGCAACGCCGACGAGCCAACCCATGCTGACGAGCTACTTCTTCCTTCTCGCGATCCTCACGAATCCAACGGTCACTCCGCCGATCCACGCGATCGCGCGCGGGTCGAGCCTCGAGCAGAAGGACACGGACGAATTCACGAAGCGCAAGAAGGAGGCGGGCAAGGACGTACCGAAGCTGTGGAAGCTCTACGAGTGGTGCAAGGAACAGAAGAAGGACAAGGAAGCGAAGGCGACGCTCAAGGATCTGTTGAAGATCGACCCGCTGCACAAGGAAGCGAACATCGCGGCGGGCAACCTCTTCTTCGAAGGCAAGTGGTTCGAGAGCCAGGCGAAGATCGAGGAGTACAAGAAGCAGAAGGCGATCGACGAGAAGCACGCTCAAGGTCTCGTCGAATACAAGGGCGAGTGGGTGCCGAAGGAAGACGTTCCGTTTCTCGAAAAAGGACTCGTCAAGGACGACGTCGGCAACTGGGTGAGCGGCGACGAAGCGAAGAAGCTGAAGGAAGGTTACGTCAAGCAGGACCTCGCCTGGATCCCGCCCGCGGAGAAGGCGAACATCGAGAAGGGACTGTGGAAGTGCGGTGACAAGTGGCTGCCGCTCACGGAGGCCGACTCCTTCCACGCCGAGCTCTACCAGGAGTGGCGCATTCCGTTCGAGCGATTCAACGTGTGGACCACGTGCGATCGCGATCTCGTGACCGCGAAGATGAAACGCCAGCTTGATCCCGCGATGGAGGAACTCGATCGCATCTACGGCGTGAAGCCGCAGGTCCCGATCAACGTCTGCATCCTGCGCAGCATCGACCAGTACAACAAGTTCGCCGCCGGCGACGAAGAGGAGCAGATCCAGGGCAACGAGATGCTGGGCATGTCCTCGGGCTATCAGTCGTACCTGGCCGACGCATTCTTCGACGAGGACGGCACGTCGCTGAACATGGGTGTCAGCTATTGGGATGCCACCACCGACGCGGGCAACAAGTTCGGCGTGCACAACATCCGTCATGCCATCGGCCAGTCCTATGCGGAGGCGATCGACCCGAGCACGGACGCGCTGGCCTCACTGCGCAAGTCGAAGAACGGCGGCAAGGATCACGCCAAGAAGTTCTACGCGGAGAAGCGCATCCCGACCTGGTTCCGCTTCGGCGCGGCGGCGTACGTCGAGCGCTACTACAAGGACACGACGCTCGGCATCGGTGGCAATCCGAAGTGGACGAAGGAATGGAGCATCCAGAATCTCTTGAAGGACGGCGGCCTGCGTCCGCTCAAGCAGGTACTCGAGTGCAAGATCAAGCCGAGTGATCCCGTCGACACACGCAAGCTCATCAACGAGACCGGACTCGTCATGGGATTCATCATGGACGGCGGTTGCGCGCCGGTCATCGAGAAGCACAAGGCCTTGCAGGAAGCCTTCAAGAACATGAAGGAGCGCAAGCCCATCGAAGAAGCCGCCAAGGCGCTCGAAGCCGAGATCATCAAGAACGAAGCCGAACTGCGCAAATACGGTGGACTGTGAGCCGAGCCCGCGTTTCCTTGGACGCACGAACACGAATCCGATGATCCAACACCTGCTCGTACCCGCGCTGCTGTGGTTCGGCGCGGAGACTCCGGTCCCGCAGCCAGCTCTCCACCCCGCGACCCTCGAAGTGTTCGTCGAAGCGAGCGACGTCGCGTCGCTGCTCAAGGCGTACGAGAAAGCGCCCGTCGTTCAAATGCTGAACGATCCCGGCACGCAGAAGATCGCCGACGTCGCGAAGGAACTGGGCTTCGACCTGCGCGGGATGGTGCAAGGCATGCTGCCCGTCGTCGACGCGTCGCGCGCCGCCGATCGCTTCTGGCCTTGGTCGGCCGCGACCGCGGCGTCGATGTCGATCGCGGAGCTCGGAACGGCAAAGACCACTGGCGCCGAGGCGCGCACGATCGGTCGGGGCTGGCTGGTGATCGACTTCAAGGACGTCGCGGCAGCCGAACAGGCGATCCAGGCAATCGGCGCGAGCGGGGGCGTGGAGAAGCTGTCGATCGAAGGCGAGACGTCGCTGTCGCTCGGATCGCGATCGCTTCCGATCCAACGCTTCGTGGTGCCCGCGCTCGGCCAGGTGTGGATCGCGCGCGTGGAGCGAACTCGAGAGGCTCCCGCAGGGCATGCTGCCCGAGATGAGCGCCACCGACGCCGCGCTCCTCAACACCTTCGTTCCCGGCTTCTTGCCGTTCGTGGGTCAGAAGGGGCGCTACCGCATGCAGTTGTGCGGAGACCGCTTCGTGTCCGAGAGCCTCGTCGAGCGCATCGGCGACGCGAAGCAGCTCGATGATCTGTACGGCACCGGCGACATCCCTCTGTCGACGGCGCGCATGGTGCCGAAGGAAGCCGTCGGCGCCTGGGTGATGAAGATCCAACCGGCGCAGTTCGAAGCGCTCCTCGAACGCACGCTCGCCGGAATGAACAGCCCCGCGGCCGCGAAGCCGGACGAGAAGGCACCGAAGCTGTCCGCCGCGGTGGGGGACTCGGGCGCGATGTTCCTGTTGCCGCTCTCGATCGGGAGCCTGAACAGCGGATCCGCTCCGGTTCCGCCCGCCGTGCTCTCGGTCGCGTTGAAGGACGCGGCCGCGTTCAAGACGGCCCTCGACGCGTGGATCGAACGCGCGAAGCTCGCGGACCCGACTCTCAAGGTCGAGAACAAGCCCTATCACAAATTGCCGATGTACACGTTCACCCTCGGCAGCACTCCGGACGAGAACGGCGCCAACGCCGAGTCCTCGATGAAGCCGACGATCGCGATCCTTGCCGATCGCGTGCTCGTCACGCCCAATCGCAAGACCGCGCAAGGGGAGGTGCGGCGGACCGAGATGCCGATCACCGAAGTCCACGCGCTGGCTGGAGAGGGCGCGATTCCGAAGGGAGCGTTCGAAGCGAGCACGATGGATTGGGGCGCCGCCGTCGGCAAGCTCTACGATGCGGGTCGCGGCTTCCTGCCGATGTTGAGTCAGGGTCGCGAGACGCCGATCGACGTCGAATCACTGCCGACGGCGAGCACGCTCTTCCGTTTCTTCAAGCCGAGCGCGAGCTACAGCCAGCGCATCGACGGCAAGACCTACACGTACAGCGAGTCCTCGATCGGGCCCGAAGTGCCGTTGGCTCTCGCCATGTTGTCACTCGGCTTCTCGAGCAGCTCGCGGATCGGGGGCTTGGCGGCGACGGGATCCGGACCGGCCGAGAGTGGTGCACCGAGGGCCGCCGAGACGAGCGAGCAGCCGAAACCAGCCGTTGCGGCCGAGCGCGAAGCGACGCTGAAGTCGCTGCGGTCCGTGCGCACGGGACTCGCGATCTACAGGTCGCAGTTCCAGCGCGTGCCGAGCGCGCTCGACGAGCTCGTGAAGGGCACCGACGCGTTCCCGAAGGGATTCCTCGAAGGTACCGAGGTGCCGAAGGACGGCTGGGGCCGCGCGCTCGTCTATTCCGTGCGCGACAACGGAGCCAAGTACGACCTGCGCTCGACGGGCGCGAACGGCGTCGACGACCAGGGCGCCGGCGACGACGTCCTGTTGCCCTGAAAGCGCGCGACGCCGATGGCGGAGGAAGCGCGAGACGAGAACGCGACCCTGCCGTCGCGCGAGCGCTTGTCGCGTCCCACGCCGGCCACGAAAGCGAAGAAGCGTTCACGCTTCAAACGCTGGCGTCGTTCCGTCGCGCGCAAGCTCGGAGCGCGCTTCGGCGTGTTCGCCATCGGCCTCATGTCGAAGACCTGGCGCGCGCGTTGGGACGGACTCGAGAATCTCGAAGCCGCGCGTGGAACCGGTGGCGGGCACATCATCGCGTTGTGGCACGGCCGCATGCTCGTGCCGATGGCGCACCACAAGAACAAGGGCTGGACCGTGCTCGTGTCGCAGAGCGGCGACGGTGACACGGTCGCGCCGATCCTTCGACGTTACGGGTACGGAGTGATCCGCGGGTCAGCGAGTCGCGGCGGGGCGCGCGCGTTGCGCGAGATGTTGGCGCTGCTCGAAAGCGGCGCCGTGCTCGTGATCACGCCCGATGGGCCGCGCGGTCCGATGCACGCGATGAATCCCGGGCTGGTGTGGATGGCGCGCGCGACGGGGTATGCGGTCGTCCCGGCCGGCTTCGTAGCCGATCGTGCGTGGCGGATGAAGAGTTGGGACCGCTTCACCGTGCCGAAGCCCTTCGCCCGCGTCTCGTTCGTCTACGGAACTCCGATCCGGATCGCGCGCGAGTCGACGACGGCGGATCTGGAAGCGGCCAGCCTCGAGATCGCCGCGGCGATGCATGCGTGCGAGCGTCGCGCTTTGGCGAAGCTCGGTCTGGAGCCCGAGGGATGATCCGCGTCGGGCCCGCGGGTTGGTCCTATCCCGATTGGGAAGGCCGCGTCTATCCGGCTCACAAGCCGCACGGTTTCCACGCGTTGAGGTTCCTCGCGCGCACGTTCGACACGATCGAGATCAATTCGAGTTTCTACGCGATGCCCCGGGCCGAGCACGCCGAACGCTGGGTCGAACTCGTCGCCGACCATCCGCGGTTCCGCTTCCAGGCGAAGCTCAACCGCGACTTCACGCACTTGCCGGAACCCGGCGCGAACGAAGCGCACGCAGAGTGGGAAACGCGAGCGCGCGAATTCAGCGCCGGCATCGCTCCGCTCGTCCGTTCGAAGAAGTTGATGAGCGTGCTGGTCCAGTTCCCGGTGACGTTCTTGCACGGAAAAAGCGAGGTGCGCCGGCTGGGCCGCCTGCGCTCGCTGTTCCCCGATCTGCCGCTGGTGCTCGAAGTCCGCCACCAATCGTGGTTCGAGCGCCCCGCGATCGACCAGGTGCGCGGCCTCTCGTACTCGCTCGCCTACGTCGACTTGCCGAGCGCGTGGAACCATCCGCCGCCCTGGCATGAGCCGACCGGGCCGATCGGGTACTTGCGCTTGCATGGGCGCAACGAACGCGAGTGGTTTCGGGGGGACGCCGAGCGCGACGACAAGTACGACTACTTGTACATGGAGCGCGAGGTGCAGGAGCTGGGTCGCAAGGCGCAGCGCATCGCGTCCCTGCACGACGAAACGGCCGTGATCACGAACAACCATTTCTCCGGCCAGGCGGTCGCGAATGCGATCGACTTGATGTTCCTGCTCCAAGGCCAGCCGGTGCCGGCTTCCGCGGAGATCGTGGAGAGCTTTCCTCACCTGCGCGCAAAGGCCCGGATCGAAGGCCAGCAGCCGTTGTTCTGAAGGAAATCGTATTCTGGCGGTGGCGCCATCTCGAAGCGTGAATCGGAAGGGTTCGAGCGTGTATCCTGTTTGCCCCTCGGGCTGATCTGCCCCGGACCCGCCCGCGTGGACCTCGATAACCTCCTCTACGGCGCCCACGCGGCGACCCTCGGACTGCTGGGGGTGTTCGGCCTGCACGGGTTTTGGCTGCTCACTCGTTTCCGCTGGGAGTCCGAAGCGCACGTGGGCCAAGTGTCGCGCGCGGACGAGAGCTGGCCGCGATTGACGGTTCAGCTACCCGTCTACAACGAGCGCACGGTCGCCGCCCGGCTGATCCAGGCCGCGGGCGCACTCGAGTATCCGCGTTCCCGGCTCGACATCCAGGTGCTCGACGACTCGAACGACGAGACCCGCGGCATCGTCGACGAGGAGGTGCGGCAGCTCGTCGAGCGCGGCATCGACGCGAGCGTGATTCGGCGCGCGGACCGCACGGGATTCAAGGCCGGCGCATTGGCGCACGGCATGAAGAGCGCCAAGGGCGAGCTCCTCTGCATCTTCGACGCCGACTTCACCCCCGACCGCGACTTCCTCCTGCGCCTCGTGCCGCGCTTCGCCGATACGCGGATCGGCATGGTGCAAGCGCGATGGGGACACTTGAATCGCGACGAGTCACGGCTGACGCGCGCCGAATCGACGCTGCTCGACGGGCACTTCGTGATCGAGCACAAGGTGCGCCACGATTCAGGAGTGTTCTTCAACTTCAACGGCACGGCCGGCATCTGGCGGCGCGAGGCGATCATGGCGGCGGGCGGTTGGCAGCACGACACGCTGACCGAGGACCTCGACTTGTCCTACCGCGCTCAATTGCGCGGCTGGAAGTTCGAGTACGTGCCGCTCGTCGTGGCGCCGGCCGAAGTTCCCAGCGACATCGCCGCGTTCAAGAGCCAGCAACACCGGTGGGCGAAGGGCAGCGTGCAGGTGTTCAAGAAGCTCGCCGTGCCGATCTGGCGCTCCCATGAGCCGCTCGAGACGAAGCTCGAGGCGATGGCGCACTTGACGGGCAACGTCGGCTATCCGTTCGTGCTCTTGCTGTCCCTGCTCCTCCCGCTCAGCCTCGGCCTGCGCAACGAGTTCTCGGGATGGGTGCACGTGGCCCTGTTCTTCGTGTGCACGCTGACGGTGCTCGCGTTCTACGAGAAGAGCCAGCGCGTGCTGGGCCGGACGATCGGCCAACGCCTGCTCGACACGGCGTGCGCGGTCGCGCTCGGCATCGGCATGAGCGTGAGCCAGACGCGCGCGGTCGTCGAAGGACTCCTGCCCGGCACCGGCGTGTTCGTGCGGACGCCGAAGAAGGGCAGCGGTCCGCGCCGCAAGCGCTACACGAACGTCATGCGCGGCCTGCCCGGCATCGAGTTGCTGTTCGCCGCGTGGATCGGGTGGGGGATCTTCGAAGCGGCCTCGAACGAGCTGTGGAGTTCGCTGCCGTTCCTCGGTCTCTTCTTCGCGAGCTACGCCTGGGTCGGCACGCTCTCCGCCGCCGATGCGTTGCGTCCGTTGTTCGCCCAGGGCGAGCCGGTGCCCGCGGCCGAAGTACCGAGCAGCGCGAGCTGATTCTCCGTGTTCGGTGGGACAGCGGTTCGCGCCCTGCGCCAGCCCTCAGCGAAGCTGGCGTCATCGGGGGAGGGCGCAAGAAAGCTTCAGTCCGCTCCGACCAAGTGCGGACTCCAACCGCCGCCCAGCGCCTGAATGAGCAGGACCGTCGATTCCGCGCGCAAGCGTTCGATCTGCACGAGGCTCCGGCGCGCATCCAGCTCGGACCGCGCAGCGTCCACGACATCGAGGAATCCGATCAAGCCCTGACGGAAGCGCGCATCGGCGAGTTCCAGCGTACGTTTCGCGGCCGCGTGCGCTTCGGACTGAGACGCGAGTTGCAAGTCGAGCTCCGCGCGGGCCGACAAGGCGTCCTCGACCTCGCGAAAGGCGACGAGCAACGTGGTGTGATAATCCGCGACGCGCTCCTCGAAGAACGCGCGCGCCGCACGGTCCCGCTCGGTGAACGCGCCGCCCTCGTAGATCGGTGCGCTCAGCGCTGCGCCGATCGACCCCGTTCGGCTCGAGGCGTCGAGCAATTGGGAGAGTTCCGTGCTCACGAATCCGACGGAGCCCGTGAGCGAAAGTCGCGGGTACGACTCGGCCTCGGTGAGACCGATGCGCGCACTCGCTTCGTGCAGGCGCTCGACCGACGCCGCAATGTCGGGACGGCGACGCAACAGGTCCGATGGCAGCCCGGCAGGGATGTTCAACGGATCGCTCCCCGCAGTGCCAACCCGGGGCGTGAAATTCACGGGCGTTTCACCGCACAGGACGGCAAGGGCGTTCTCGAGCGCCATGCGAGTGCGAGCCACGCTGTGCTGTTCCGCTTCGACGTTTGCGGCCTCGACTCGCGCGCGACTCGTGTCGAGGTCATTGCCCACGCCCGTCCGCAAGCGCGCGACCAGGATGTCGAGCGCTCGGCGGCGCAACTCGGCGGCAGCGCGCAAGACCTCCTCCTCGCGCTGCGCGGATTGGAGCGCGAAATACGTGCGCGCCACTTCGGACGAAATCGAGATCGAAAGGGCGGCGTAGTCGTAGGCGCTGGCCTGCGCCAAGGCGTCCGCGGCTTCGCGCGAGCGGCGAACGCGGCCCCACAGGTCCACTTCGTACGAGATGTCGAGGGGCAGTTCGATGTCCGTGGACGTGTAACCGCCGCTGTTGGCGCCCGGGGGCGCTTGCCGATTCGCGCTGAAGCGTTTGCGTTCGACGGACGGGTCGATGGAGATCGTGGGCGACTGAGCCGTGCGCGCGAGACCCGCGACGGCGCGCGCCCGCTCGACTCTCGCGAGGGCGGACTCGAGTTCCCGATTCCGCGCCAGGGCCCGTTCCACGAGCGCGGAAAGCTCGGCGTCCCCGAACAGAGTCCACCAGCGTTCGGGGAGCGGCGCGCCTTCGGCGGAGGCGCCCCACTTCCAGTGGGCAGGCGCTTCGTCGGCGGGCGGCGTGAAATCGGGACCGAGCGTGCAGCCCGACACCATCAGGACGAGCGCGCCGACGAGGGCCCACGTGCGAACCCGGGCGGGGGAGGGAGGCGTCAGCGGTGTGCCCATCTCACTTCGTCGCACTCGTCGAGCGCGGTGTCTCCTTGGCCGGGGCCGGAGGGGGAGTCACGGGCAGTTGCACGGGTTCCACGCTCGTTCCATCCGCGAGTTCGTCGGCCATGTTTACGACGACGCGCTCGTCTCCCTTGAGGCCCTCCGTGATCTCGACTTCACTTCCCAGGTCGCGTCCGACTCGGACGGCGACGTAGTGCAGCCGGTTCTCCGCGTCCACGAGCGCGACGCGCGGGCCTTCCGCGCGAACGAGGAGCGCTGCGCCGGGGACGATGACGGCGCGCACATCACGCGCCAGCTCGAGCTCGACCTGTCCGTACGAGCCCGCGAGCAACGCGCCGTTCTCGTTCGGCACGCTGATTTCGACGTGCAACGTGCGCGTGCGTTCGTCGAGTGTTCCGCTCGTGCGCGCGATCGTGCCCTGAAACACACGGCCGGGCTGCTCGCGCAAGCTGACCTTCGCGGATCCGCCCACGACGACGCCCGGAGCGAACGATTGCGGCACGTCGACGTTGACACGCAGCGTACTCGTGTCGGCGATGTGGAAGAGCGCCTGTCCGCCGCCCGCGCCGTTGACGTAATCGCCGAGCTCCACGCCCCGCGCCGTGATCGTGCCGGCGAACGGCGCGACGATGCGCGCGAAGTCCTGGTTGCGTTCGAGCCGCTGCACTTCGGCCTTGCGGCTCGCGATCGTGGCCTCTCCGGCCGCGAGACTCGCGCGCGCGGATTCGACAGCGTTCGCGCGCTCGTCGAGTTCCTGTTGCGAGACGGCGCCGGGCGTATCGATCGCCTTCCAGCGCACGAGCGTGCTGCGTGCGAGCTCGAGGTTGCGCGCGAGCACTTCGGACGCGGCCTGTGCCTCGACCAGCGCGGCCCGGGCGCTGTTGATCTGCTCGACGAGAAGCGGCACGTCGAGAACGGCCAGGACGTCGCCGGCCGCGACACGGTCCCCGATGTCCGCCTTGCGCTCGCGCACGTAGCCCGTCGCCTGCGCAAACAACTCCGCACTCGCGTTGGGCCGCAACGAAGCCGGCAGTGTCAGGGTACGTGTCGGCGGCGACAGCCGGATGGGTCCGATCGTGACGCGTCGCGCCAGGGCAAGCAGCGCTTCATTCGTCGCGACGAGGTCGCGTGCGCGCCCGGCGCGAGGCACGGCGCCGATGGCGACGAGCGTTCCGATGCCGACGACCAGCACGGTCAGGACGACGACGGGTTTCCATAGAGGGGTGCGCTTGTTCAATGCCGCCTCCAGCCGCTCGCGCTCGCGCGCGTCGTGTTCCTTCCCGCGATCGGCCGTCGCTCCCAGCGACGCTTCGGGCGCGGCGGGGGAAGGCGTGTGCCCGTCTGTGTCGAGTGTCATGCGGTCACCATGGTTCCGGCCTGATTGGCTTCATCGCGCGTGCCCAGGTAGCGCGGCGCCTTGCGGCGCAAGAGCGAGTACACAACCGGCACGAAGATGAGCGTCATCGCGGTCGCCACGACGAGCCCGCCGATCACGGCGCGTCCCAGCGGCGCGTTCTGCTCGCCGCCTTCGCCCAGTCCGAGCGACATGGGCAACATCCCGAAGATCATCGCCAGTGCCGTCATGAGCACCGGCCGCATGCGCGTTCGCCCCGCCGCGAGCGCGGCCATCAGAGCGTCGTCTCCCGCGAGACGGCGTTGGTTGGCAAAGGTCACGACCAGGATCGAGTTCGACGTCGCCACGCCGATGCACATGATCGCGCCCATGAGTGACGGCACGTTGAACGTCGTGTGCGTCGCGAAGAGCGCGAGCGCGATGCCCGTGATCGCTCCCGGCAGGGCCGTAAGGATGATGAAGGGATCCAGCCACGACTGGAAGTTGACGACCACCAGGAAGTAGACGAGCAGCCCCGCGAACACGATTCCGATGAAGAGCCGCGTGAACGCCGACCGCATGCTCTCCACCTGGCCGCGCAGGTCGACGCGCGAGCCGGCCGGAAGGGATGCGGACTCTTCGGCGATGACCTTGCGCAGCGGCGCCTCGACGGAGCCGAGATCGAGGCCCTGCACACCGGCGAACACGTCGAAACACGGCTGTACGTTGGCGTGTGTGATGTTCACGGGCGTCGTCTTGCGCGTCAGAGTCGCCAGATCCCCGAGCAGCACCGTGTCGCCGTTGACGGTCGAGATCGGCATCGTCGAGAGATCCTCGACGGAGTCCATGGAGAGTTGCGGCGTTTGCGTCGTGATCAGGTAGTTGCGGCTCGTCGCCGGATCGACCCAGTACGCAGGCTGCACCTGAGCGGTTCCCGAGAGCGTGACGAGCACGTTGTTGGCGACGTCGCGCTGGCCGAGTCCGCGCTCGAGCGCACGCACGCGATCGACGTCGAGGTGCAGGCGCGGCGCGTCGATCACCTGGTGCACGTGTGCGTCGACGATGCCCGGAACTTCGGCCAGGCGCTTTTCGATGCGCTTCGCGGCCTGGTAGCACGCGTCACGGTTCGGCCCCGTGACCTGGACGTCGATCGGCGCCGGCAATCCGAAGTTCAGGATCTGCGTCACGATGTCCGCGGGCTGGAAATAGAACGTGACGCCGGGCAACGCTCTGGGCAACTGCTCGCGCAGTCGCTTCACGTACCCCTCGGTCGACCCGGCGTGTCCTGGATGCAGCGAGACGAGCACCTCGCCATCGAACGGCCCGAGATTCGCCGTGTCGCGGAAGGCCATGTTGATGCCTTCGAAGCGGCCGAAATTGTCGAGTACTTGATCGATTTCGTTCGCGGGGATCGCGGCACGGATCTGGTCTTCGACATGCTGGAAGAGACGCTCGGTTTCCTCGACGCGCAGGTTCGAGGGGCCGCGCACGTGCAGCCGGATCTGGCCGGCGTCGACGTCGGGGAAGAAGTCGCGCCCTACGTACGGCACCAACGCGGCTCCTACGGCGATCACCGCGAGCACGGTCACGACGACGAACGCACGCCGTCGCAGGCACCACGCCAGCGCGCCGACGTACATGTCGGCGAAGTGCTCGAAGCCGCGCTCGAAAGCCGCGTGCACGCGCGCGAACACCCCACCGAACACGCCCGGCCGTCCGGCGCGCGCGAGCTCCGCACGCAGGAAGAACTCGACCATGACCGGCACCAGCGTGCGCGAGAGCAGGTACGAGGCGAACACCGCGAACACGACCGCGAGCGCGAACGGAACGAAGAGATAGCGGGGCGGGCCTTCGAGGAACACGACCGACACGAACACGATGCAGATCGCGCTCGTGGCGACGAACGCCGGCACGGCGATCTGCTGCGCGCCGTCGAGGATCGCGCGGCGCAGCGGTTTCCCGAGCGCCAGGTTGCGGTGGATGTTCTCGACCTCGACCGTGGCATCGTCGACGAGGATGCCGACGGCGAGCGCGAGCCCACCGAGCGTCATCACGTTCAAGGTGAGACCCAAGGCGTCGAGCGCCAGCACGGACACCAGGATCGAGAGCGGAATCGACGTCGCAACCACCACCGTGCTGCGCCAACTGCCCAGGAAGAGCAGGATCATGAGCGCCGTCAACGCGGCGGCGATCAACGCCTCGTGCAACACGTTCGAAATGGCGGCCTCGACGAACAACGATTGGTCGAACAGCGTGTCGATCACCACCCCGCTCGGTGCCGCGGCGCGGATCGTGGGCAGCAGGTCCTTCACGCGCTGGACGACGGAGAGCGTCGAAGCATCGCCGTTCTTGAGGATCGTTTGCAACGCGCCGCGCTTGCCGTCGCGCCGGACGACGTTGTTCTGTACGCCGAAGCCGTCGCGCACGCTGGCCACGTCGCGCACGCAGATCGTGCGGCCGTTGATGCGCTTCACGGGCACGTCGGCAATCGAAGCAATCGCTTGCGGACTCGAGTTCAGCGTGACCGTGAAGTCGTTCGCGCCCACCTTGAGCGTGCCGGAGGGGAGCGTGAGATTCTGGAGGCTGATCGCGGCATTGACGTCCTGCGCCGAGAGTCCGTGCGCCGCGAGGGCTTGCGGGTCCAGGTCGATCATGATCTGACGCGGCTTGCCGCCGAACGGCAGCGGGAGCACGGCCCCCGGCACGGTCACGATCTGGTTGCGCACGCCGAATTGCGCATAGTCGGTGACTTGAGACTCCGTGCGCGTTTCGCTCGAGAGCGAAAGCTGCAGGATCGGCACGCTGGAAGCGTTGTAGCGCACGATGAGCGGCGGCTGCGTGCCGGGCGGCATGCGCCGCAGGATCGTCTGCGAAACGGCCGTGACCTGCGCGATGGCGCCGTCGATGTTGGTGCCGGGCTGGAAGTAGATCTTGATCAGCGCGAGGCCGGGCAGCGTCTGCGACTCGATGCGCTGCAGGTTGCTCGTGTTGTTGGAGATCGCGTATTCGCTGAAGGTCGTGATCTGGCCTTCCATCTCCGAAGGCGAGAGTCCGCCGTACGTCCAGACGACGTTGACGACGGGAATGTCGACCGACGGGAAGATGTCCTTCGGCATCCGCCAGGCGGAAAGCACGCCGAGGATCAGGATCACGAGCGCCATCACCGTGAACGTGTAGGGCCGGCGCAGAGCGAGACTGACGATCCACATGGCTCAGCGCTTTCCGTTCTTCCGCGCCGAACGCTTCTTGCCCGGCGAGCGACGCGCCGACGAGGGTTGTCTGTGCGCGGAGCCTGGATCCCCGAGCCCGTCGAAGACGAGCTCGACGAGCCCATCGGAGAATACCGTCGACAAGGGACCGTGCCCCGCGAGGAGGCGGAAGTGCAACGGGCTGTAGAGCGCGTCGAGCACGAAATCGGGATCCGTGTCGGAGGGGAGCACGCCGCGCTCGATGCCGCGGAGGATGGCGAGCCGGCCCTCCGCGCGCCGCACGGCGAGCCAGCGCGTGCGGAACACTTCGCCGAGTCCGGCATCGATCTGCATGTACGCGAGGAGCGTCGCCAGCACGCGGCCGTTCGGCCCCGCCAACTCGCGCACGACGAGGCGCATTTGCCGGCGGAAATCCGCGCGAATGTCTCCCGAGTCCTGGAAATGGACGTTCGGGGTCACGGTTTCGAAGAAGGCGTGGACGATCAGGTCGGCCTTGCTCGGCCAGCGCCGATACACGGTCGTCTTCCCCACGCCGGCGCGCGCGGCGATGCTCTCGATCGTGACCTCCGCGAAACCGCGTTCGAGGAGCAGGGCGATGGCGGAATCGAGGATGGCGCGGTCGCAGTCCTCCGACCGCGGCCGGCCGGGCTTCCTGACGGGCGCGATCTCGGGCTTCGCACTTTCGACGGCGACGGCGTGATCACCGGGGCGGCGAGCGCGACCGGAACGAGGCTCTGGGAACATTTCGATACGATACGTATCGGAATGAATCGCGGCAATCCGTAGCTCGAAATTCCGCCGCAAACGGCGTCGGGAAACGCTGGAGAGGATCGAACCCCTTTCGGGATCCGATCCTCTCCTTTGCGGATGCAGTGAGGGCCGGGCTAGCGAGCGGCCTTCTGCTGGCGCGCGGTGAGCATGTCCACGAGATCCATCTTCGTGATCACGCCGAGCAGTGCGCTCTTGTCGTCGAGCACGAGCGCGACCATGCCCTTGCCGAAGATCTCGAGCAGCTTGCCGGCATCGTCGTTGGCCTTGACCGTCGTCACGTTGCGGAACATGACCTCGGCGACAGCGCTCGAGAGGGACGCACGGCCATCGACCAGCTTGGCGAGCACGTCGGACTCGGTGACGATGCCCACGAGACGGTTCGCGTCGACGACCGGCAACTGACTGATGCCGTGCTCCTTCATGACCATGACCGCGTCGGCCACGGTGTCCGCGCTGGCCGCGGTGATGAGCTTGCGGCGCGGTAGCGAGCGCAGCGTGTCGCCGATCGTGTTCGACTCCCACTGGCTCTCGGTGAAGCCGTTCTCCTTCATCCAGCGATCGTCCATGAACTTCGTCATGTAGTTGCGCACGGAGTCGGCGAGGATGACGACGATGCGCTTCTTCGGGCCCATCTTCTTCGCGACCTGGAGCGCGGCCCACATCGCCGAACCCGAGCTGCCGCCGCACAAGAGGCCCTCCTGGCGGATCAGGCGCCGCGCCATCTGGAACGAAGGGCGGTCCTCGGTCTTGATCCACTCGTCGACGAGCGAACGATCGAGCACGTCGGGGATGAAGTCGTAGCCGATGCCCTCGTAGTAGTGCGCGGCCGGATTGTCGGGGTTGGCGTACTGGTCGAGGATGTGCGAGTTCGGGATCACCTCGCGCAGCCGCTTGGCGACGCCGATGTGGCTCTCCGGCGCGTCCCACGCCGCCTCGGTCGGCGTGCGGATGATCTCGGCGCCGAGCGCCTCGAGCGTCACCTGCTTCTCGCGGCTCATCTTCTCCGGCATGGTGATGATCATGCGATAGCCGTACACGGCAGCCGCGAGCGCCAGTCCGATGCCCGTGTTGCCCGAGGTCGGCTCGATCAGCGTGTCGCCGGGGTGGATGCGCCCCTTCTTCTGCGCCTCCTCGAGCATGCGCTTGCCGATGCGGTCCTTGATCGACCCGCCGGGGTTCAAGAATTCGCACTTGGCGAGGATCTCGCAGTCGAGGTCACGTCCGATGCTGCGCATGCGCACCATGGGCGTGTGTCCGACAGCGTCCAGAATCGAATCGTAGATCTTGGCCAAGGGATACTCCGAGGTAGCGGGGTCCGAGAAAGCGTGCGGATGATAAGCATCGAAGCTCGTTCGCGGAACCGCGAGCGGGCTTCGGTACTCGACCGTGCACGTCAGGTGGGCGGCTTGGGCGGGTGCAGGACGATCGTTCCGCGCGGGGAGAGCGAAACCGGCAGGAGGGCGATGCGCGCGCCCGAAGCGAGCACGCGTCCGGCGACGTCGACGCGCTTGCCGGTCGTGAGCGAAAAGCACCAGAAGTGCCATGGGCACATGATGACGTCGCCCTTCATGGTCCCCTGGAACAGCGGACCCTCGAGGTGGGGGCAGAAACTCTGAGCCGCGCGCACGCGACCCTGGACGACGTAGAGCGCGAATGCGCCCCAGGGAGTCTCGAGCGGACGCGGGCGGTCGGGGTCGAGCGCGTGCGGGAGGATCCCCGTGTCGAACGTGTCGGTCACCGCGACGACGGTAGCCCCTCGCGTCGAAGCATGCCAGAATCCCGCGGTGAGTCAGCAGACACTCGTGCTCCAAATGCCGCGCTCGCGCGCGCTCGAACTCAAGCAGCGGTTCGCGGACGGCGACTTCGATTTTCGCCCGGTGCCCTACTCGCTCTTCAGCGTCAAGGGCGAGGGCGTCGTCGCGACCTTCTACGAATCGGGCAAGGTCGTCGTGCAGGGCGCGACCCCGGAATTGTTCGTCGAGCGCTGGCTCGGGGGAACGAGCGAGGCCGGGAAGGCGCCGAATCCGGAGCGTGCCTCTCCCGCGCAGCCGGCTGGTGCCGACGAAGACGGCGAGATCATCGGCAGCGACGAATGCGGCAAGGGCGACTACTTCGGTCCGCTGGTCGTCGTGGCCGTGCGCCTCGAGAAGGGCCAGGCGTCGAAGCTGCGCGCGGCCGGCGTGCGCGACTCGAAGACGCTCTCCGACGAACAGTGCAAGCGACTCGGGGCCGCACTGCGCGCTCTGGTCGCGCACGCCGTCGTGCGCCTCGATCCGCCCCGCTACAACCAGATCTACGTGCAAGGCAAGCTCAACGACCTGCTCGGCAACCTGCACGCCGAAGCGATCGGTCAGCTGTCGAAGCCCGGCATGCACGTGCTCGTCGACCAGTTCGCGAGTCCCGCGCTGATGAAGAAGAAGCTCGCGCCGCTCGGGATCAAGCTCGAGCAGCGCACGCGCGCGGAGTCGAACCCCGCGGTCGCCGCCGCGAGCATCATCGCGCGCGAGGAATTCCTGACAGCCC
Organism: Planctomycetota bacterium; assembly: GCA_044228955.1. Lineage (GTDB taxonomy): Bacteria > Planctomycetota > UBA1135 > UBA1135 > JAEUIA01. The sequence goes on from JBGATY010000001.1 coordinate 106,753, forward strand.
TCAAGGAGCTCTCCGAAGAGGCCGCCGTCGACCTGCACAAGGGAGCCGGCGATCCCGTCGATCGCGCAGCCTCCCGCTTCGTCGCGATCCACGGCCGCGCCGGGCTGACAAAGGTCGCGAAGCTCCACTTCAAGAACACAACGCGAATTCGTGACACGGTGTAAGGCTCTTGGACTCGTCCACCGCCTCAAACGGAATGCTGCTGTCGACATACGGGCCCAGCAGGGGCCCTGGGGTACGACCTGCACGCAAGTGCCTTCGACGCCGCCTCAACAAATAGAGGAAAATCACGGGTAACGGGTAACGGGTAACGGGTAAGCTGCGTCCAGAGTTCTGGTACGAACTCATCAACACCGTTTTTTCTCAGGAGATCTCCTCATGGTCGTCGATTACGCGGGACGCTCGAATCGCCGGAGTCCGGTTGCCCTATGGGCAACAATCGCCGTAGCCTTGCTGCTGGCGACGCCCTCCGCCCAGGCCGATGCTTGGAGTGACAGTCTAGCAGCCCGTTGAAAAACGGCGCGAGCGAGTCACTTCCTCGCGATACTTCGGTAGAAGAGCGCAACAGGAGTTCACCGCATGTCGATGCGCCACCGACCGAGGGAAAAGCAGGATGATCTGTGGATCGCGACCACGGATCTCGCCCGCACACCTGGCCACGTGTTCTACGACCGCCTGAACACGGTGCTGGCCGAGGCCAAGTTCGACGAGACCGTCGAGAAGCTGTGCCGCCCATTCTACGTGGAGGGCAAGGGCCGTCCGAGCATTCCGCCGAGCGTGTACATGCGCATGCTGCTTGTCGGCTTCTTCGAAGGCTTGGATTCCGAGCGCGGCATCGCGTGGCGCTGTGCTGACTCGCTTTCGCTGCGCCAGTTCCTCGGCTTCGGGCTGTCGGAGCAGACTCCGGATCACTCGAGCTTGTCGCGGATTCGCCAGCGCCTGAGCGTCGAAGTCCACCAAGAGGTGTTCACGCTAGTGCTCAAGGTGCTGGCCGAGCAGGGTCTGCTGCGGGGCCGCACGATCGGCATCGATGCGACGACCCTGGAAGCGAACGCCGCGCTGCGCAGCATCGTGCGCCGCGACGACGGAACGAGTTATCCCGACTTCTTGACTTCGCTTGCGAAGGAATCGGGCATCGAAACGCCGACGCGCGCCGATCTGGCGAAGCTCGATCGCGAGCGTAAGAAGAAGGGATCGAACGACGATTGGACGAACCCGAACGACCCGGACGCGAAGATCACGAAGATGAAGGACGGGCGCACGCACCTCGCGCACAAGGCCGAGCACGCGGTGGACATGGACAGCGGCGCGGTGTTGGCGGTGACGGTGCAGGATGCGACGCA
>JBGATY010000200.1:0-6674 GCA_044228955.1 Planctomycetota bacterium
CCGTCACAGGCCCCAAGTCACACTGATCCCGTTCGACGTATTGAACGTGCTCGGCGAGCAGAACGCGATCGCGTCGCGGTACCAGCATTGGTAATGCTTGATGTCGCCCGCGACGATCGGACCGCCGCCGACCGTGATCGGATTCGGCGTCAGACCGCCCGGGTACGTGGCCGCGCCCGCGACCGGGAACACGACACCGAGGCGCAAGATCCCGACCGCCGCGCACAGCATGCCGTCACCGAACGTGACAGGGCTCGCTGCGAGACCGTTCGCCTGGAAGAACAGGCCGGGGCCGGTCATGCTCGAGCAGTTCAGCGCGAGCGTGTCGGCTCCCACCGAGGCGTTGCCCGTGCTGCCGAGCAGGGCGCCGCTCGCGAAGGAGGAGTTCGCGCAGCCATTGCCCGCGATGCCGTTGTTGCCGCACGCGACGCACGTCGTTCCGACGGCATCTCCCGAGCAGAAGGTGACCGCCGTGGATGTGCCGCGGATGCGCACGGCGTGCGGCAGCAGCGGGTCGTTGCTGGCCACGTAGCCGCTCACCTTGGGCTTCATGGTCGGATCGCCGAATACCGGGTCCGTGATCGTGTCGTTGCCCCCGCCCATGCCGAATTCGACGTCGTTGGCGAGCGAGATCGAACCCCAGTTCTTGTAACCGATCGTCGAGGAGCCGCCGTCGTTCTGGTACTGCGATGCTGCATACAGCGTGTCGTTGTAGACGAAGTCGACGAGCGGCGACCCCGAACCGATCGTCGCTCCGCCGTAGGCGATCAACTGGAAGGTGACCGTGCCGGCGCCGGCCGCGTTGAAGTGGTCCTCGTTGGTCCACTGGATGAGCAGGTTGCCCGCGATCACCTGCCACGTGATCGTGGCTCCGGTGATCGGAGTGTGGTCGTCCCACAGCGGGCACAAGAGCGCGGTTCCGGCCGTCAATCCGCCGTTGCCATAGTTCGTCGTGTTGGTGGCCCCCACCGTCGGGAACATCGTGCTGTTGACGTACCCGACCTCGCTGGCGGTGTTGTTCCAGAGCACGGCTCCGTTGTTGCCGATGCGAATGTTCGTGAGCGGGAGCAATTGATTCCCCGCCCAACCGGCGCCCGACAGTGCGGCGGACGTGACGCTGTATTCGCCGTCGTCGGACAGCACTCCGACGGAAGTGCCGGTCGTGGAGATGTCGGTGAAGGCCGTCGTGGCGGGACCAATGACGACCTGCGCGAACGTGGGTGCGGCGAGACAGCAGACGCTGACGAAGCCGAACACGCGGAAGACGAGCGAGTGTTTCATGTCGTTGCTGAGAGGACTCGGTGGAGGAGCCCGGAAGGTGGAGTAGCGAATCCGCCGCGATTCGAGTGATCGCGAGCCTCGTTCATTGTCCCTCAGTAAACGCGGTCCCGATAGCCTCTCGAAGCGGCGAACTCGCCGGAAGTGGACGGGCGCGCCTCGGCGAGCCGAGAGCGGCACGGTGAGGCGCCCGCGACAGGACGGCACTGTCTTGCTCGCGTGGAAGGGCAGTGATCGACGAACGTCGTCGTCGCGGGAACGAACGCACTCCCGCGCTCCCGATCGAGCCGTTCGACCTCGCGCCCCGACTCGCGACGAGCGATCCAGTGCGCGAGCGTGCTCCGCGGGCCGAACCCGCGACTCGAGCAGGCGGCCATTGGGAATCCTATTCGAGCAGGTCGACGCGCGTGTCGGCGTCGGGCCGGATGAGGATCCGCCGACGTGTCACCAGTTCCTCGCCCAACGGGTCGGAGCGCATGAAGATCTCCGGGCCGCGCGCCGGCGGGTCCGCGACCTCCAGCACGAACTCGCCCGCGGGCAAGTCGGCGCCTCCCGAGTCGAACTGCGTCCAAACCATGAGCAGCACGCCACTGGAGACGGATCGGATGCGCACGCGTCGCGCGGAGCTGTCTCTTCGCCTCCACGGAGCGGACATCTCCAACGTGAGCCTCCCGCCCGGTGTTGGATCGGGCAACACGAGTTCGCGCACGACCGTCCCCCCTCGACAAGGCATCGAGATCTCCTCCTCGACGCATCCGCGTTGCGGATCGATGAAGCCACAGCGGTAGACGCGACAGGGCTCGACTTCGAACAACACATCGCCCGTGGAGGCGGATTCGTCGGTCGCGGGCTCGAGCAGCGAGTCCGTCGGCCCGAGTCGGGCGACCGGCGCACAGAACGCCTGTGCGCCGCTTCCTCCGCGGCAGCGAAGTCGCAGCCAGGTGTGCTCCTCGACGAGTTCGATCGTGCTCTCGCCCGTGCTGTACGGCACGCGTGCATCGTGCGGCGGGTCGAGCCGTTCACGTCGTGCGATGAAGTACGCGCCGGGTTCGAGATCGACGAATCGGAACCGGCCCTGCTCATCCGTCCGCGTGATGCCGCTGTGCTCGCCGCGCAGAGTCCTGGACTCGGCACGCATCCGCCACTGGAACAACCAGGCGGAGCTGGCTGTCGAGAACACGGCCGGAAACGCCCACAACTCCGCGTCTCGCAGCGGCCGATTCTCGCCGTCGACCAGTCGACCCGCCAGCCAGTCCGGTCGGTTCAGCACGAGTTCGACCTGCTGCTGTCCGAGTGCGTCGTCGAGCGCGACCCGCGTCCGATCGCACGTTCCAACTCCCTGGCTGCGCGCGATCACGTCGAATTCCCCGACGAACGGATAGCGCAACTCGAACGTGCCGTCGTGGCCCGTGAACGTGTAGTCGACGGTCATCGACCAGTCCGGGCTGTAGAGAAGGACTCGGGCGCCCTCGCACGGATTGCCTTGCTGCTCCAGCACTCGACCCCCGAGGCGCCGGGGCCGGCGCGGCTTGGGCTCGTGCTGTTCGAGCGCGGCGCGCAACTGCATCTCGCTCGCGGAGGGGGCCTCCAGCGAGAAAGAGGGACGCGGTGGACCCTCCAGCCGCTCCGCCCCGAGTGCGCGCGTCGCCGCCTCGGCGTGGATCGCATCGGCCCCGGTCGGACGTCCGAGAATCCACGAGCACAGGCCACAGAGCACGGCGAGCGAGAGCGCGGCACACCATGCGGGGAGCGAGGAGCGGGAGGGCATGCTGGGCTCGAGCGGTGCTCGGATTCTAGGCCGGAAACTCCGGTCGGCTACGCTCACGGGGGCCGATTCCGCATGCGCTTGCATCACGGGATGCAGCCGGGAAGCGGGCCGGGCCATGCACCGCGCGGAGCAGGAACATCCAGCCTTCACACAGGCCACGTGCACGGCCACAGTACGCTGTCCGGCATGGAAACGCTCTTCGACGTCGCTTGCCGCGACCGGTTTCTCGCGCGGATCGAACGCCTGCGGCCCGACTCGGCGCGCGCATGGGGGAAGATGGATGCAGCGCAGACGATGGCGCACTGCGCGCTCGGAATCGAAGCGGCGACGGGCGACGCCAAGCTGTCGCGACCGCTGGCCGCACGCCTCATCGGGCCGTTCTTCAAGGGCTGGATCCTCGGCCCGAAACCCTTCTCGAGGAATTCGCCGACGCACCCGCAGCTCGTGATGACCACGCCCATGGACTTCGGGCGCGAGAAGGCGCGTCTGATCGCGGCGATCCGCAAGTTCCACGACGCCGGTCCCGCGTCGGCCGCGCGCTACGAGCACGGGTTCGTCGGGAAACTGACCGGCGAGGAGTGGGGCCGCGTCCAGCACAAGCACCTGGACCACCACTTGAGTCAATTCGGAGTGTAGCCCGCGGGTCTCCGCACGGAACGCTCCCCGACGTGGTCGGGGCGGTCCTGTTCCAGCGGGCGGCAGAGTTCGCACGCGCTGCTCTGCCTCGACGTCGCGAGGGGCCGCACAGCTCCCCCATTCGGAATCCGGCTTTTTCCTGAAAGCGCGTGCCGCCTCGCGGACAGGACTCGCGGGCGCCTCAAGGCGAGGCGACCTCGAGGAACACCCGATCCCATGAGCCACACGAACGACCGTGCCGCCCACCACCTCATCCTGCTCCTCTTCGTTGGAGGAAGCGCGACGGCGAGCACTCGCGCACAAGTCCAGGGGACCCAGCTCCCGCCCGCTCCGCTCTGCACGAACGCTGCGAGCGACACGGGCCAGGACGCGCATGCGCGCGTCGGGTTCGACGGCGGCACGACGTGGACGACCGTGTACCAGACCAACGACGGGGTGCTCTCCGTCGGCGGCGACCTCGACGTCGTGTGGACGAAGAGCCAGGACGACGGCGTCACGTGGAGTACGCCACAGTTGCTATCGACGCTCTTTGCGAGCGATTCGGGCGCGAGCGCGATCGACTTCGAGCCGGACCTCGCCCACGTCGGCTCCACGCGGCTCACTACGTGGGCCTCGACGCGCGGTTCGACGAATGGGATGTGCGGAATCTACGTTTCGACGAGCGACTCGAGTTCGAGCGCGTGGAGCGCGCCCGCCCCGCTGAGTGCCGCGACGGCTTCGGATGCCATCGATGATCGCGCGCCGAGCGCACTGGGCGGTGCATCGCAGTTCATCGTGGCTTGGGAGCGCGGCAACACCCCGAGCGAGCGCGACATCTTCTGGGCGCGCAGCACGGACGGCGGCGCGACGTTCTCCTCCACGCTACCGCTCACGTCCGCCATGTCCTCCGACACGGCCGACGACCGCCATCCGTTCGTGGGCGGGACCGGCGCGCTGGTGTACCGCGTCGTGTGGGACTCGCAGGATCTCGCCTTGGGCGCGAGCGCCGACACGGACATCTACTTCTCGTTCTCGAACGGTGCCGGTTTCTCCAGCGCGATCGTCGTGAACTCGACCGCTGCCACCGACGGGACGTTCTCGGACACGAACCCTTCGATCGGCTTCCACGGCGGCGACAATTCGTGGATCTGCGTGTGGCGCACGACGAACGACTTCGGCGGCACGACAGGAGGCGACGGCGAGATCGCGTGGGCCAAGGCGAGCGGCGTTTTCGGATCGTTCGGGACGGCAGCGATCCTGAATTCCGACTTCGCGACGGATGCCGCGGACGACGACGAGCCGAATGTGAGCATCGACAGCAACGTCATCGTCGTGAGTTGGCGGCGCAGAAGCCTCGTGACCGGCGAATCCGACGTGTATTTCGTGCGCTCGGACGATGCGGGGACCACGTGGACCGTGCCGGCGCCGCTGAACACCAACGCGGCTACGGACGCGGGAAACGACGTGAATCCGCGGACCGCGACGGATTTCAAGGGCCACTGGGTGGGCACGTGGACCACGGACGACTCGCTCGGCGGCACGATCGGCACGGACGACGACGTGGTGCACACGGGCTTCCTCACGACGGAGAACTCGGCGAATTCGCTGCCGTACTGCTACGGGTACGCCGAGTCCGGCAGTGCATCCCCGTGTCCGTGCTCGAACGACGCGGTGATCGGTTCGCGACTCGGCTGTGCGAACTCGTCCGGCGTCGGCGCGAACATCGAGCCGACCGCGACGCTGATCGTCTCGGCGGGCTCGCGCTTTCTGCGTGTGAACGGCATCCCTGCCGGGGCGGCAGCGCTCGTGTTCCAGGGAACCGGCGTGCAGAACTTCGGCCTTGGCACACCGTTCGGCGACGGACGCCTGTGCGTGGGAGGCACGATCCTGCGCTTGGGTGTCGCGTTCGCGGGCTCGAACGGCGTCGCGGTATTGAGCTTCTCCCCGCTCGCGGCGGGCGTCGTTGCCGGCGACGTGCGCTTCTATCAGGGCTGGTACCGCGACTCGGCCGTCTTCTGCACGAGCGCGACCTTCAATCTCTCGAGCGCCGCGGCCTGCCTGTGGAGGCCATGAGGGCCGGGGCGAACTCGCTCGCGTGAGCGCGTTCGATTGCGGCGACGGTGCCTTCGAAGGCTCGGCGGCTGGGCACAGCGCCGTCAGCCGCGTGCAGTTGGCCGAAGGAATTTCGGCCTCGTCCAGCATGAAGGCGAAGTGTGACGCGCGCTGCGCAACTCGAGGCGCGTGCCCCATCGACAGGACCCAAGCGCGTCGAGGTCGTGCGCCAGCTCGAAGGCTAGACGATCCCCCGGCGAATCGCTTCGATCACTGCTTCCGACTTCGAGTGCACGTGCAGCTTCGCGTAGATGCTCTTGATGTGGAAGCGCACGGTGTCGATCTTCATGTCGAGCGCAAGCGCCGCGGTCTTGTAGCTGTGACCGTGGCCAAGGGCGCGCAGCACGTCGAGTTCGCGCGGCGACAGATCGTGCTCGCTCGGCGCGACGGGGAACCTCCAGAACGTCGCCACCACGCGGCGCGCGATCTCGGGCGTCATCGGCGCACCACCGGAAACGAGTTCGCGGATGGCCTCGCGCAGACGTTCGGGAGGCGTGTCCTTCAGGAGGTAGCCCGACGCCCCGGCGACGATCGCCTCGAACACGTGCTTGTCGTCGCCGAACACCGTCAGGACCAGAGTGAGCGCGAGCGGGTTGCTCGAGCGGTAGCGACGCAAGCCTTCGATGCCCGACATGCCGGGCAAGCCGATGTCCGCGAGCAGCACGTCGACCGGTTCGCGATCGAGCGCGGGCAGCGCCTGCTCCATCGAGGCGAACGCGCCGATCACGCGCAGATCGGACTCCGCCTCGATCTCCGCGACGAGTCCTTCGCGCGTGCGGCGCTGGTCCTCGACGATCGCGACGCGAATCGGCGGCTTCATGCACTCCTCCAGGGAAGCGGGGTGTCGAGGACGACCCGTGTGCCGCGCCCAGGCGCCGAGTCGATCGAGAGCTTCGCTCCC
>JBGATY010000201.1:0-6665 GCA_044228955.1 Planctomycetota bacterium
AGGTAGGTCACCCCTTTCCCGTCCGGGGTGAACCCGAGGCGGCCGGGGACGACAGTCCCGGGGCGCGGGTAGGCCGCCACCTGCGCGAGGGTCAACGTCTCAAAGGGTTTGGTCACGAATCAAATGCCTCCGCTCGCAGCGTTTCGATCTCGGGGATGGTCTTTGGGATGGCGGCGGTGAGGACGTCGCTGCCGCTTGCGGTGACCAGGACGTCGTCCTCGATGCGGATGCCGATGCCGCGCCAGCGCGCCTCGACACTCGTGTCGTCCTCGGCGACGTACAGCCCGGGCTCGACCGTGAGCACCATTCCGGGCTCGAGCTTGCGCGAGGCGCCCTCGACGACGTACGCGCCGCAGTCGTGCACGTCGAGTCCCAGCCAGTGGCTCGTGCGGTGCATGTAGAAGCGCTTGTAGGCTTCCTTCTCGACCACCGTTTCGGGCGGGCCCGCGAGCAGACCGAGGCGCACGAGCCCGCGCACGAGCCGCTCGAGCGCGACTTCGTGCACCGAGACGAACGTGACTCCCGGTCTCACGTGCGCGATCGCCGCGAGCTGCGCGTCGAGCACGACCTCGTAGAGCGCCCGCTGTTCGGCGCTGAAACGGCCGCTGACCGGGAACGTGCGGGTCACGTCCGAGGCGTAGTAGTCGACTTCGCTCCCCGCGTCGATCAAGACCAGGTCGCCACCGCGTAGCGCGGCATCGTTCTCGACGTAGTGGAGGATGCACGCGTTCGCGCCGCCGGCGACGATGTTCGTGTACGCGGAACCGGTCGCGCCGCTCGCGCGGAACGTCGAATCGAGGAGCGCGTCGATCTCGCGCTCGTTCACACCGGGGCGGGCGCGCTTCATCGCCGCGATGTGCGCGTCCTTCGTGATCCTCGCGGCGCGTCGCATCACGTCGATCTCGTCCGCGCTCTTTTTCAGACGCAATTCGTGCAGCAGGGGAGCGGGATCGAGGAGTTCGAGCGGGGGGACGACGCCGCCCTTCGCGGACGCGCGCAGTTTCGAGACGGTCTGCAGCATCTCGCGGTCGCGGGCTTCGTCCGCTCCCGTGCGCCACACGATGCGCTCGACGTTCTTCAGGAGCTCCGGCAGGTCGGTCCACAAGCGTTCGATCGGACGCGCCTCGTCGACGCCGAGGCGCTCCGCTGCGCCAGCGACACCAAGACGCCGCCCGGTCCAGATCTCGCGCTCGCGATCCTTGTCGCGCAGGAAGAGGATCGAGCGCGCGTTCTTCGACTTCGTCGTCGCGAGGGCGGGAATCAGGACGAGCACGCCATCGGGCTCGGCGAAGCCGGTCAGGTACCAGAAGTCGCTGTCCGGCCGGAAGCGGTACTCGCAATCGTGGTTGCGGATCTTGTGCGTCGCGGTCGGGATCACGGCCGCGGCGCCGCGCGCCGAAAGGGCCTCGAGGAAGCTCCGGCGGTGTTCGACGTGCATGTTCATCGCCGTCAAAGTACCGCCGCAGAGGCCTCGCGTCAGGACTTCTTCGGAGCGGGCCCGGGTTCGGGCGGACTCGTGGGCTTCGCGCTCGCTTCGTCGGTGAGCTTCCCGAAGTACTCGGGCATCTTCACGCCGCCGATCTCGCTCATCATCTGCATCATCGGCGGGAGCGAGCCGGCGACGCCCTTGATGAAGCTCGAGGTCGCGCTCGAACCATCCTTCGTCGATCCCGAATCCCACACGACGACCTTGTCGAACTTGATGTTCGAGATGGCCTGGGCCGCGGTCTTCGAAAGCTCGTCGATGTGTTCGAGCATCATCATCTGGAACGCAGCCTGCGACCCGCCGCAGCTCTCGATGATGCGCTTCAAGCCCTCGCCCTTCTTGGCCAGGATCTCGTAGTTGCCGCGCGCTTCGGCTTCGAGCTTGGCGAAAATCGCGCGGGCTTCACCTTGAGCTTCGATCGTGCGCCGCTCGGCTTCCGCTTCGGCGTCGACGATGATCTGGGCTTTGACGGCGCGCGCCATCGACTCGAGTTCAGCGCGCTTCTCCGCCTCGATCTTCTTGCCTTGCGCTTCGGCCGCGCGCGCCTGAGCCAGGTACTGTGCCTCGAGGACCTTCGCTTGGGCTTCGCGAGAGCGCGTTTCGCCGAGCTGGTACGCCTCGGCCTCGCGCACCTTGAGCTCGGCATTCGTCGCGGCCATCTCGGCCTTCGACTTGTTCTCGCCCGCGACGGCGCGCGCATTGGCTTCGGCGACCGAGATGCGCATCGTCTGCTCGGCGGTGCGCACGCGTGCTTCCTGTTCGTACGCGGCGGTCTGCTCGCCGATCTTGCGTTCCTTGTCGAGCTCGGCCAGGCGCACGGCGCGCTCGCGCTCGGCCTCCTTCGTGCCCATGTCGCGCGTCTTCTCGTTGTTCGCGACCTGGATGGCCTTGTCCCGGTCCGCTTCCGCCACGCCGATCGCACCGCGCTTGACTTGCACCGCGACGTCGATCTCGGCCTGTTGAATCGCTTCCGACGCGGCCTTGCGGCCGATGGCCTCGATGTAGCCCGATTCGTCGGTGATGTCCTTGATGTTGACGTTGATGAGCACGAGTCCGAGCTTCTTCAGCTCCGGCTCGAGCGAGGTCTGGATCTTCGACAGGAACACGTCCCGGTCGCGGTTGATCTCGTCGATGCGCATCGACGCGATCACCTGGCGCAGTTGGCCGAAGATCATGTCCTCGGCTTGCTTCACGATCTGCTGCGTCGGCAGGCCGAGCAGGCGGATCGCAGCATTGTTCATGGTCTCCTCGTCGGTGCCGATCGCGACGGTGAACACGCTCGGCACGTTCACGCGGATGTTCTCGATCGAGAGCGCGCCCTGCAGCGGAATCTCGATCTGGACCGGATCGAGCGAGAGGTACTCGTAATTCTGGATCAGCGGATAGACGAACGCGGCGCCTCCGTGGATGCAGCGCGACGAGCGTCCGGCGGTCGTCTTGCCGTAGATCACGAGGATGCGGTTCGAGGGGCAGCGCTTGTAGCGGCGCGCGAGCACCATGAAGAAGCCGACGAGGATCAGGACCCCGACGACCAGCATGAGGAGCAGCGGCAGGCTGTCTTCCGCGGTCTTCGTGATGTCGGCGGCGATGAGCGCGAAAGGAACGTCGTGGAGCATGGTGGGATCTCGTTCTCTTACAGCGGTTCGACTTCGAAAGTGTCGACGGTGACCTGACGGACGACGCGCACTTCCGCATCGGTGGGGATCGCGCGGCCGTTCGTGAACGCGTTGAGTTCGACGGTGCGGCCTTGCAGCGCGACGGTGATCTTCCCCTTGCCCGTGTTCGCCTCGGGAATTCGCAGGTAGACGCGCGCCGTGCGCCCGACGGCGCCGCCGGGTTCGACGTTGCCCTGCGAAGCGAGCCGCTTCTGCGCGTGGAACAGCCACGCGACGGCGAAGAGCATGAGCAGTCCGGCGGCGAAGGCGACTGCGATCGTGAGTCCCGGCGCAAAGCCCGCGTTCAAGCCTGCCCAGCCGCCGAGGCCGAAGAACGTCAGGAACGCCGCGACCGTGCGCACCGAGAACAATCCGAACCCGGCGTCCTGTGTGTGCACCTCGCCCGAGTTGGCCGCGCCGATGTCAGCTGTGTCGACGTGGACGACGTCCGCGTCGTGGTCCCCTCCGCCGAACAGGAGCAGCACGGTCTGCACGACGAGCACCGTGCCGCCGACAGACGCGCAGCCGAGGTAGACCGTCTCCATGTTCCATTGCATCGGGTGTGGGTTCCTGCGCGAGGGAAGGGGGGCGGAACGCGCGAGGAGCGTACCCAGAGCGGCCCTGGGCATTCAACGCGGAGCGGTGTTCAGTGCGAATTGCTCGATCGCCGAGGCCAGCCAGGCGAGCTTCTGCGGCCGTGTCCCCACGTCGTCGAGCGCGAATACGACCCCGCTGAAACCGCTGGACTGCTCGTTCGGCGCGCGGACTCCGACCCGGAAGCCGAAGGAGCGCTTCGAGAGCGCTTCCGCCACTCCAGTCACGAGCGCGCGTTGTGGGTCCGCGGGCGAAATCGTGAACCACACGCCGCCCTCCCGCACGGAACCCGGCAAGACGCGCGGCACGCGGGCATGCTCCAACCTGGTCCGGGGCTCGAAGCGGCCGTAGATCGTGTGCTCGGCCTCGCCGGGCCGCACCTCGATCGCGTGCGGGACGCGCGCGACGTCCTGCCGATACCAGTCGACGTACTCGTCGGCGAATGCGTAGTCGGGCGAACTCGGGATCACGATCGAGAGCTTTGCGACTTCGCCCGCAACGTGCTTCACGTCGATCTGCACGCCCTCGGCCTCCACCGACACGCGCATCGACACGACCGCCGCGCCGACGCGAAACGAACGCAGGCTCATCGCACGACGATCGACGCGGCCGTCCGTGCGCGGGTCGCGCGAGGGTGGCGGGAGGCTCGGCGTCAGCACGACGCCGTCGGGAAGTGGGCCGCACGCTCCACCGGTTCCGCTGGGACTCCCGGCGGGGACGCCCGGCAGGAAGCGCGGCAAGAGGGCGGCGAGCCACGGCGCGTCGCGGGTCGCCGCGCAGTGTCGCCACGCGTCGTCGGCTCGACCCTGAGCGAGCGCGAGGAGCGCGAGGCGCGCGCGGCGCTCGGGGTCGGGCCGCGGCGTTCGACTCTCGCTCTCGACGAGCAGGCTCCACGCTTCCCACGTCGACGCACTCGACCAGGCGTCGAGCGCGACCGAGGGAACCTGCGCCTTGGCGCCGAGATCGGGCGGGGTCGCGGCCGGGATCGTGGCCGGGTCGAGCCTCGCGATCGCCTCCGCGAGTTCGCCCGGAGGGAATTCGTAGAGCAAGGGGGCGGTTGCTTCGGGCGCGCCCGCGACCTGGACGGCGAGCCACAGGGCGAGTGCCTGGAAGGGGAGCATCGGGACGGCTAGCGTTCGGCGCGAATCATCTGCTGTCAAGCGCTTGAGACTCGGTCCTCGGTCGGCCATCCTCAGACCGTGATCGACAAGGACTATCTGCAGCTCCTGGCTTGCCCCGAGACGCATCAGCCGCTCGAGGAAGCAGCGCCGGCGGTGTTGAAGGCCCTCAACGCACGCATCGCGCAGGGCTCGGTGAAAACCAAGGGCGGTCGCATCCTGAAGGACCCGATCCAGGCCGGGCTCGTGCGCAAGGACGGCAAGTCGTTCTACCCGATCCAGGATCGCATCCCGATCCTGCTCGTGGACGAGAGCATTCCGCTCTGACGGCGGCCGAACGGGGAGGCTCGCATGATTTTCCGACATGCAGAGCACGAGGGTCGAGCGGTGCGGCTCGCCTACTGCCTGAACATGCATCCCTCCAGCGATCTGGCGCAGACGCTCGAGGGCCTGCGCACGATCACGCTGCCGCTGCGTGACCGCCTTGGCGCCGGACGGCGCTTCGGCGTCGGCTTGTACCTGTGCGCTCCGTTCGCGCGCAGCCTCGATTCGGGACGCGGCGAGGGCGATCTCGCCGAACTCGCGGGCTTCCTCGCCAGGCATCGCCTCGATCCGTTCACGTTCAACGCGTTCCCCTACAGCAGGTTCCACGAGGACGGCGTGAAGGAGCGCGTCTTCAGTCCGACGTGGCGCGAACCGGAGCGCCTCGAATTCACGCTCGCCGTCGCCCGCATCGCCGCTCGACTCGCGCACGAGACGAACACGGTGGCGAACGGGAGCCACGTCTCGATCAGCACGCACACCGGTCTGTTCGGAGCGCACGTGCGCTCGCAGCGCGATCTCGACGAGTGCGCCGTGCAGTTCGCGCGTGCCGTCGACGAACTCGCGCGCATCGAGGAGGGGACGGGCGTGCGCATCGTGCTCGCGCTCGAACCCGAGCCGCGGGCGAGCGCGCAGGACAGTGCTGAATTGGGCCGGTTCCTGGCGCGCGCCTTCGAGATCGGCGCGCAGTTGCTGCAGGAGGAGAAAAACCGCGAAGCCGAACACGCTCGCGCGGTCCTGGCGCGCCATCTCGGGCACTGCCTCGACGCCTGTCACGCGGCTGTCGAGGGCGAAGAGGCGCCCCTCCGCGAACTCACGAGGAGCGGCATCGTGATGGGCAAGTTGCAATACTCGAACGCGCTCGTGGTCGAGTCGCCTGCGAGGAATCGAGTCGGCCTCGACTCCCTGCTCGCGCTCGACGAGCCGCGCTACCTGCACCAGGTGACGGGACACGGGCCGAACGCGCAGCGGGCGACCGATCTCCCGGAGTTGAAAACCCGGCTCGCGGGCCCCGAGCGCGAGGCGTGGCTCGCCTGCGAGCGCCTCGTGTGCCACTTCCACGTGCCCGTCGACCTCGAACAGGCCGGACCGGGGCTCTCGACCACGCGCTCCTACGCCGACGGGTTGCTCAGCGCCGTGCTGAAAGAGCCCGCGCGCTGGACGACGCGCGACCTGCACGTCGAGATCGAGACCTATACCTGGGACATCCTGGGCGCCGGTGCGCGCGGCGAGGGCGCGCTGGTGGACGGCCTGGAACGCGAATATCGGCACGTCATCGGCCTCTGCGAGCGCGCCGGATGGCGTCACGCTCCCTGATTTCCGCCTGCCCGTCCGTTGACACGTCGCTTGGGCGTCCCTACCTTTTCGCTCCCTCGAACGGGTGCCTGGCCCTATCGAGCCCGCACAAGGCGGCCCCATCGTCTAGCCAGGCCTAGGACACCAGGTTTTCATCCTGGCGACAGGGGTTCAAATCCCCTTGGGGTCACCATT
>JBGATY010000202.1:0-6598 GCA_044228955.1 Planctomycetota bacterium
GAACAGGAACAGCACCATGATCGCTCCCGCGTAGACGAGGATCTGCGCAGCCGCGAGGAACTGGAATCCCGCGAGCAGGTAGATCGTCGCCAAGGCGAAGAAGCAGCCGAGGAGCGACAACACGCACTGGATCGGGTTCTTCGCGAGGACGACGCCCAGCGCGGAAGCCACCGACAAGAGCGCCATCAAGTAGAAGAGGGCGTTTGCCACCGGTCGTTGATCCTCTTGACGTAGTCGATGCGGTCCTGGAGCGCGCGTTTCGGGCGCTTCAACTTGTCCATGTCGTAGATCAGCGCCTCGCGCGAATAGTCGGCGAGTTCGAGCTCGTCGCTCATGTAGATCGCGTCCTTCGGGCAGGCTTCCTCGCAGAAGCCGCACAGGATGCAACGCAACATGTCGATGTCGAAGCGCTTCGGTTCACGTTCGATCGCGCGGTCCGTTTCGCCGCCGTCGATCGTGATCGCGTAGGCGGGACACGCGGCCTCGCACAGTCCGCAGGAGACACACGCGATCGCGTTGTCCTCGTTGACGACGAGACGCGGCTGTCCGCGGGTCACGTCCGTCTTCACGAGCGGCTCTTCCGGATACTGGCGCGTGACCGCCGGCTCGAACATCTTCCGGAAAGTGATCGAGAGGCCGCGCAGGACCTCGGGGATGTAGAGCTTCTCCGCGAGGGTCAGCTCCTTGCGTTTCACGATGACCATCTAGAAGAGCCTCCCGATGGCTGCCCACAGGTCCCAGCCCATCGACACGAACACGCCGGTCAAGAGCAGGTTGAGGAGTGCGAGCGGCAGCATCACCTTCCAACCGAGCATCATGAGTTGATCGAAGCGGAAACGCGGCAGCGTCCAGCGCACCCAGATGAAGAGGAACAGGAACACGCTCGTCTTCGCCAGGAACGCTCCGAGCCCGACGAACCAGGGCGCTGTCTCCCAGAACGGAACCGAGGGTCCACCGAGGAACAAGACCGTCGCGAGACAGCTGATCACCGTCATCGCCGAATACTCTCCGAGGAAGAACAGCGCGAACTTCATCGCCGAATACTCGGTATGGAACCCCGCGACGAGCTCCGCCTCGCACTCGGCGAAGTCGAAGGGGTGGCGGTTCGTCTCGGCGAACATCGCGACGACGAAGAGCATGAAGCCGAGCGGTTGGCTCCAGATGTTCCATTCTCCGATCACGCGCTGGTGGTCGCTGATCACGCCAAGGCTGAGCGAACCCGACAGGGCCACGACCGCGAGGATCGTCAGGATCAGCGTCAGCTCGTAGCTGATCATCTGCGCCGACGCCCGCAGTCCGCCCATGAGCGAGAACTTCGAATTCGAAGCCCATCCACCGAGGATCACCCCGTACACCGAGAGGCCGGCGATCGACAGGATGTAGAGCACGCCGATGTCGAGCTCGGCGATCGCGAGACGGCCGAAGTTGTGGCCGCCGATGACGATGTCGTTCGAGAACGGGATCGCGGCGATCGTCAGGAAGGCCGGCAGCGCCGCGAGCACGGGAGCCCAGCGGAACAGCGCGTGGTTCGCGCCTTCCGGCATCAGCGATTCCTTGAAGATGAACTTCACGCCGTCGGCGAGCGGTTGCAGCAGGCCCCACGGTCCGACGCGGTTCGGCCCGATGCGGTACTGCATCCACGCCGAGAACTTGCGCTCGGCCAGGGTCATGAGCGCGCCGACCTGGATGAGCCCGCCGAAGATCAGGACGATCTTCACGAGGCTCACGAGGAGTTTCTCCCACTCGATCATCGGCCGCGCGCTCCCATCGCTTCCGCCTTCGGCGAGAGCTTCACGAGGTCTGCCAGGTGGCGCTCGAGGGCGCGCACGTTCAGCGGGGCGGGTTTGACCGCAGCAAGCGGGCCCTTGACGCCGTCGACGTTGATCCACGTGCCCGTTCGCTCGGCCGAGTTGGCGATGCCGATGCAGGCAACCACCTGCGGCAGGTCGAGCGCGTGGCAGTCGAATACCGCCACGCTCGTGGCCTGTGGCAGGGCCGCAAGGGCCTTGGCACCGAGGAGTTCGACGATGCGTTCGCCGACGAGAACGACGCACTTCACCTTGTGCATGCGCTCGAGCGCGCCGGCCGCGCTCACGCCTTCGATGCCGAGCTCGGTGAGACCGCGGCGGTTCGGGCACGGATCGCCCGTGTGCAGGACCTTGTCGGCTTCGTTGTTCGCCGCAGGCGCCACGAAGACCGTCGGAGCCTTGAAACGCTTGGCGTAGTCGAGGAGACCCTGGGCTTCTTCGACCGTGAGCCACGGCGACACGACGAAGATGGAGTCCTTGTGGGCCATCAACAGGTCGCGCACGGCGCACAAGGCGTCCTCGTTGCGGGTGATCTCGAAACCCTTCGGCTCGCGCACGAGCGAACCCTCGAGGCGATTGGGCGCGTTGACGTGGGCGAACGCGAAGCGGCCGATGTCGCACATCCACCAGCCGTTCACGGCCGGGTTCTCGCGCGGACGGATGCGCTTGACGTCGCTGCCGCGCAGCACTTCGACCGTCGTCGAGCAACCGCGCGAGCACTCGCCGCAGGTCGACGCCATCTTGACCAGGTTCCACACGCGTGCCTGGAAGCGGAACTTGCTGAGCGTGAGCGCGCCGACGGGGCAGAGGTCGGCGATGTTGCCCTGGTACTTGCCGGAAAGCGGCTTGTTCATGAACGTCGAGATCACGGAGCGCGAGCCGAGGTCGCTGACGGTCAACTGCGGCTTCTTCGGGATCTCCTCGAAGAAGCGCACGCAGCGGCTGCACAGGATGCAGCGCTCCTCGTCGAGCACGATCACGTCGCCGAGCGACTTGCGCTTCTCGAGCGGACGGCGTGGCTCGTGCGTGCGCCCGGCCGACTGGCCTTCCGCGTACGTGAAATCCTGCAGATCGCACTCGCCGGCCTTGTCGCAGATCGGGCAATCGAGCGGGTGGTTCTTGAGCAGGAACTCGAGGCACTCGCGGCGCGTGTCATGCGCCTTCTTGCTCTCGGTGTCGACGATCATGCCCTCGGAGGGAAACGTGCGGCACGCCACCATCACGCGTCCCGGAGCTTCGCCCTGTTTCACCTCGACCTGGCAGATCCGGCAGCTTCCGACCGGCTCGAGACCGGGGTGGTAGCAGTACATCGGCACGTCGACGTCATTGGAGTGACACGCGTGGATCAGCGGCTTCTTCGGGTCCGCTTCGATCTGAATCCCGTTGACGGTGATCTTGACCAAGTGCTTCAGGAACTCCGATCAGTGAGCGCCGACGACGGCGTATTCAGGCTGTTTCGTGCCGAGGGGATCGCGCTTCTGGCGCACGCACTCCATCAATTCCTCGCGGAAGAGCCGCACGGCCGACAGGGTCGGGATCGCAGCGGCGTCCGAGAGCGCGCAGATCGTCTTGCCCGGAGCCATGCCCTTCGCGAGCGCGTCGAGCGTGTCGACGTCGTCGGGCTGGCCTTTGCCCGCGGCGATGCGGTGGAAGATCTGGGACAGCCACTGCGTGCCTTCGCGGCACTGGCTGCACTGGCCGCAGCTCTCGTGGTCGTAGAAGCGCGCGATGATCTCCATGACGCGCGCCATCGACGTGTGGTCGTCGATCATGATCATCGCGGCCGTGCCGAGCGACGAGCCGCGCGCCTTGAGCGAGTCGTGGTCGAGCACGACGTCGATGTCTTTGCCGAGCAGCAGTGCGCACGAGGAACCGCCCGGGAACCAGGCCTTCAAGTTGCGGCCTTTCCAGATGCCGCCGGCCTTCTCCTCGATGATCTCCTTCGCGGTGACGCCGAAGGGCAGCTCGTACACGCCGGGCTTGTTCACATGACCCGAAATGCCGCACAGGAAGTTGCCGCTCGAGCCCTTCGTGCCGATCCCCGCGAGCCACGCGCCGCCGCGCTCGACGATGAACGGCGCGTTGAAGACGGTCTCGACGTTGTTGACCGTCGTCGGTTGTCCCCAGAGGCCGGCCATCGCGGGGAAGGGGGGCTTGGGACGCGGGTGGCCGCGCTTGCCCTCGAGGCTCTCCATCAAGCCCGTTTCCTCGCCGCAGATGTAGGCGCCCGCCCCCTTGTGCATGTGGATTTCGCAGGAGAAATCGCTGCCCAGGATGTTCTTGCCGACGAGCTTCGCGGCGCGTGCTTCGAGGATGGCGTCGCGCACGCGGTCGTGCGACTTGCGGTACTCGCCGCGCACGTAGATGTAGACCGCCTGCGCGCGGATGGCGTACGCGGCGATGAGGGAGCCCTCGACGAGTCCGTGCGGGTCGCGCTCCATGAGCACGCGGTCCTTGCACGTGCCCGGTTCGGATTCGTCGGCGTTGATCGCGAGGTAGCGTGGGCGCGGGTCCTTCGCCGGATCGGGCATGAAGCTCCACTTCATGCCCGTCGGAAAGCCTGCGCCGCCGCGGCCGCGCAGGTTCGACTTCTTGACCTCGTCGATGACCGCGGCCGGCGTCATGCCGCCCTTGAGGACCTTCTCGAGCCCCTTGTAGCCGCCGAGCTTCCGGTATTCGTCGAGCTTGTGCGCGCCGTCCTTCTTGGCGCGGTCGAGCAGGTAGGTCTCGAAGGCCTTCATTTCACTGCTCCCAGGATCTTCGCGATCTTGTCCGCGTCGAGGTCCTCGTGGTAGACGCCGTCGAGGTCGAACATCGGCGCGTTGGCGCATGCGCCGGCGCATTCGACGGTCTCGACGGTCCACTTGCCGTCCTTCGACGTGCCGTGCAGCGGGGCGCCCGTGTGCTTGCAGACCTGCGCGATCACGTCCTGCGCGCCGCGCAGGTCGCACGAGATGTTGTGGCAGATCGAGACGACGTGCTTCCCGACCGGGCGCAGCCGGAACATGGGGTAGAACGACGCGACGCCGTACACCTCGACCGGTTCGAGGCCGAAGTAGGTGCCGAGGTCTTCCATCGTCTCGGGCGAGATCCAGCCGTTGGTTTCCTGGCAGCGGTGAAGCGCCAGGATCAACGCGGCACGACGCTCGGGGTAGTTCTTCACGAGTTCGTCGAACTCGCGCACAAGGTTCTGCGGCAGGGCCATCAGCGATCCACCTCACCCATGACGAAGTCGAGACTGCCGATGATCGAGACGGTGTCGGAGAACAACCGGTCGTGCATCAGCACCGGGATCGCCTGCACGTTCATCAGGCCCGGCGCGCGGATGTGGCAACGCACGGGATGCGACGTGCCGTCGGAGACGACGTAGAAGCCGAGTTCGCCCTTCGACGATTCGACCGCGTGGTAGCTCTCGCCTTTCGGCAGCGCCATGTCCGTCACGATCTTGAACTGATGGATGAGCTCCTCCATCGAGCTGTGCACGAGTTCCTTCGGCGGCAGGACGTAGCGGCGGTCTTGCGCGATGAAGTCGCCACCCTTCGTCTTCTCGAGCGCGTCGAGGACCTGTTGGAGGATGCGCACCGACTGGCGCATTTCCTCGATGCGCACGGCGTAGCGGTCGTAGCAGTCGCCCTTCTGGCCGAGCGGGATCTCGAACTGATAGTTCTCGTAACCCGAGTAGGGCGCGTTCTTGCGCAGGTCCCACTCGTAGCCGGAGGCACGCAGGTTCGGGCCGGTCAGGGACCACGCCATGCACTGCTCCTTCGTGAGGATGCCAATGTCGCGGTTGCGGTCGTACCAGATGCGATTCCCGGTCAGCATCTGCTCGAACTCGTCGATCTTGGCGGGGAACTGGTCGCACCACTTGCGCACTTCGCGCGCGACGCGTTCGTCGAGATCGGCGTAGACGCCGCCGATCCGCACGTACGTGTTGTTCATGCGGTGGCCGGTGTAGGCGTCGAGCAGCGTGTAGATCTTCTCGCGCTCGCTGAACGTGAAGAAGAACATCGTGATCGCGCCCAGGTCGATCGCGGTCGTGCCCAGGT
This sequence comes from Planctomycetota bacterium, assembly GCA_044228955.1. Classification (GTDB taxonomy): domain Bacteria; phylum Planctomycetota; class UBA1135; order UBA1135; genus JAEUIA01. The sequence continues at coordinate 5,855 of JBGATY010000202.1, forward strand.
AGATCAGGTGAGCCATGATCCGCGAGAGCTCCATCAAGAGCACGCGGATCTGCTGCCCGCGTTGCGGCACGGGAATCTGCCCGAGCGCCTCGAGCGCCATCGCGTACGAGCAGTTGTTCATCAACGGCTGCAGGTAGTCGAGGCGGTCGGTGTGCACGAAGAACTTGCGCCAGCCCAGCGTTTCGCAGGTCTTCTCCTTGCCGCGGTGCAGGTAGCCGACCTCCGGCTCGACGTACTTCATGGTCTCGCCGTCGAGCACCACCTTGAGTCGCAGCACGCCGTGCGTGGCCGGGTGCTGCGGGCCCATGTTGAGCGTCAGCAACTCGCCGTGCAGCGGGTCGTCGGCGTCGAGGGTGCGCAGCCGCTCGATCGAGCGGAGCCGGAAGGCCGCACTGGCGTCGACGAACACCTGGTCCGCCTCGCGCTCTCGCATCGCCTGCCCGATCTCGGGCAGGGCGACGCCGAGGATCCCGGTGGTGAGCAGGAAGCGCCAGGACCGTGCGTTGCCCCGTTCGACCACGTCGAGCAGGGCCTTCACGACGCCGGCGTCCGGCGCGCCGGGCGCGGGTGCAGCGAGCTCTCCGGCGAGAGCGACGAGCGCGTCGAGGCGCGCCGACGGGTCGAGCGAGTCGAGGGCGCGGAGCCGATCGGCCGAATCCAAGGAACCTCCACCGGACGCCTGGCCGCCGCCCTTAACCCCGGCCGCGCGCCGGTCCAGCGCGCCCGCCCCGGAGCCCGCCGGGT
>JBGATY010000203.1:0-6539 GCA_044228955.1 Planctomycetota bacterium
ATCTCGTGTCCCGCGTTCCTCCTTCGGAGAAGGCGGGCGGACCGAAGCTCTACCTGTTGAAGTGCCCGATGGCGCCGGGTCGCTGGCTGCAGCGTGATCCCGGCGTGAAGAACCCCTACTACGGGACGGTCATGAAGGAGTGCGGCGAGGTCGTGCGCCCGCTCGAACTCGAACACGGAGGTGCCCGGTGATCGCCGCGATCATCGCCTTCTCGACGCGCAACAAGGCCATCGTCGCGCTGCTCACGATGATGCTGGTCGGAGCCGGCGTGTGGAGCGTCTTCCACATCCGCCTCGACGCGATCCCCGACCTGTCCGACGTCCAGGTCATCGTGACGGCGGAGTTCGAAGGCCAGAATCCAGAAGTCGTCGACGATCAGGTCACCTATCCGCTGACCACCGCGATGCTCGCGGTGCCGGGCTCGACCGCGGTGCGCGGCTACAGCATGTTCGGCATGTCGTTCGTGTACGTGCTCTTCGAGGACAAGACCGACATGTCGTGGGCGCGCAGCCGCGTCCTCGAGTCGCTGTCCTACGCGCGCGACCGGCTACCGCGCGGCGTGGAGCCGAAGCTCGGGCCCGACGCGACCGGTGTGGGCTGGGTGTACCAGTACGCGCTCTACCCCGGCTGGTACTGCCCGGAGCACCCGCGCGGCATCCTCCACGACGAGAGCGAAATGCGCTGGTACGAAACCCCTGGAGATGCTCCCGAGGAGCGTCGCCTGCATCTCGAGCGCGTCCGCGGATTCGAGAAGCCCGGCGCGTGTCCGCTGGACGGCCGCGCTCTCGTCCCCGCCGACAGGGACCTGGCCGAGATGCGCAGCCTCCAGGACTGGTACATGCGCTATCCGCTGACGGCGGTCGACGGCGTGTCCGAGGTCGCTTCGATAGGCGGATTCGTCAAGCAGTACCAGGTCGTCGTCGATCCACAGAAGCTCGCGGCGCGCGGCATCGCGCTGATGCAGGTCTCGGAAGCGCTGCGCCGCTCGAACAAGGACGTCGGCGGCAGCGTGCTCGAGCTCGCCGAGAACGAGATCCTCGTGCGGAGCCGGGCCTATCTCGACGGCACGCATGACATCGAGTCGATTCCGCTGGTGCGCGGACTCGGGAACGCGCCGGTGACGATCGGGGACGTGGCGCGCGTGCAGATCGGCGGCGAAGCGCGACGCGGTGTCGCGGAACTGGACGGTCGGGGCGAGGTCGCCGGCGGCATCGTCGTGGCGCGCTTCGGCTCCAACGCGTTCGCGGTCATCGCACAGGTCAAGGAGAAGATCCACGCGCTCGAGGACGGCTTGCCTCCCGGCGTGTTCGTCAAGGAGACGTACGACCGCTCGCGCCTGATCCAGCGCTCGATCGACACGCTCGTGCACACGCTGCTCGAGGAAATCCTCGTCGTCGGACTCGTGTGCATCCTGTTCCTCTTGCACGCGCGCAGCGAGCTGGTCGCCGTGTTCGTGGTGCCCGCCAGCCTCATCCTGGCCTTGCTCGCGACGTACCTGCTCGGCATCGAAGCCAACATCATGTCGCTCGGCGGACTGGCGATCTCGATCGGCGTCGTCGTCGATTCGGCGATCATCATGGTCGAGAACGGTCACAAGCACCTCGACCGCGAGGAAGAGCGCGTGGCGTCCGGTCACGCGCCGAGGACGCGCGCCGCGGTCATCGCCGAGGCGGCGGTGGAGGTCGGTCCGCAACTCTTCTTCTCGCTCGCGATCCTGACCGTCAGCTTCCTGCCCGTCTTCGCGCTGGGTGGCGAGGCCGGCCGGCTGTTCCACCCGCTCGCGTACACGAAGACGTTCGCCATGGCGGCGGCCTCGCTGCTCGCGATCACGATCGTGCCGGTGTTGATGATCGTGTTCATCACGTCCCGCGTCCTGCCCGCGCGGTGGAGCACGCTGAAGAGCGTCGTCGTGATCCTCCTCGCGATGGCCGTCCCCTCGACGCTCTTGTTCGTCGTGGCGCAGCGCAGCTCCGCGACGCACGATTACGCGCTGTGGTTCGCGCTGGGTTGGGCCCTCTTCGCGGGGATGCTGCTCGTGCCGCAGCGCATCGTGCACGAGAAGAGGAGTCCGCTCTCGATCCTCCTGCAGTGGATGTACGAGCCCGTGTTCCGCGCCGCGATGAAGCACCGCGCTGTCGTGATCGTGACGGCGCTGTTGCTGCTGGCGTCGGCGTGGTACCCGATTTCGCGCCTCGGCACGGAGTTCATGCCGGCGCTCGACGAAGGCGATCTGCTCTACATGCCCACGACCGATCCGTCGGTCAGCGTGGGCAAGAGTCGCGAGCTGTTGCAGGTGACCGACAAGATCATCGCCTCGTTCCCCGAAGTGACCAGCGTTCACGGCAAGATCGGCCGCGCCGACACGGCGACGGATCCGGCGCCGCTCTCGATGATCGAGACGGTCGTGCAGCTCGAGCACGATCGCGAGAAATGGCGCAAGCGCAGCGTCGAGCGGATCTTCTCGTCCTGGCCGGAATGGATCGCGCATCCGCTCGCGTCCATCTGGCCCGTTTCGAGGCCGATCACGACGGACGAGTTGCGCTCGGGCTGGACCGACGCCGATGGGACGCATCACCCGGGCTTGAACGAAGCCGTGTCCCTGCCGGGCATGGCGAACGCCTGGCCCTACCCCATCGAGAACCGTATCAACATGCTCGCGACCGGCATCAAGACGCCCGTCGGCATCAAGATCATGGGGCCCGATCTCGGAGAGCTCGGGCAGCTCGCGCAACGGGCGGCGGACATCGTGCGCGACGTGCCGGGCACCGTGAGCGCGTATCCCGAGCGCACGACGGGCGGACGCTACCTCGACATCGACATCGATCGCGAGCGAGCCGGACGCTACGGACTCACGACCGGCGATGTGCAGGACGCGATCGAGACCGCCATCGGCGGCATGGTCGTCACGACCACCGTCGAGGGCCCCGAGCGCTACGGCGTGCAGGTGCGCTACCCGCGCGAGCTGCGCGACGACTTGCCGGCGCTCTCCGAGGTGCGCGTCGACTTGATGGAAGGCGGCAGCATCCCGCTCGGACAGTTGGCGAAATTCGAACTGCGCCCGGGCCCGCCGATGATCCGTTCCGAGAACGCCCAGCGCACGGCGTGGGTGTTCGTCGACGTGGCCGGGCGTGACCTCGGCGGCTACGTGAAGGATGCCCGCGAGCGCGTCGCCCGCGATCTCGCCTTGCCGGCCGGCTACTCGCTCGTCTTCTCGGGCCAGTACGAGTTCCTCGAGAAGACGATCCCGCGCCTCGTCATGGCGTCGATCGCGACGCTATTCCTGATCGTCGTCCTGCTCTACGCGGCCTCGCGGAGCTGGTTCCGCGTTTCGGTCGTGTTGCTCGCGCTGCCGTTCAGCCTCGTCGGAGCGGCGTGGTTCTTGTGGGCGCTCGACTACAACCTCTCGCTCGCGGTCGCGATCGGAGCGATCGCGCTGGCCGGACTCGACGCGGAGACGGGGCTCGTGATGCTCTTCTACCTCGACGACAGCTACGCGCGCTTCGTGCGCGAGGGCCGCATGAAGACTCCGGCCGATCTGGTCGCCGCCGTCCACGACGGCGCGGTGAAGCGCATCCGGCCCAAGGCCATGACCGTCGCGGCCGCCTTCGTCGGACTCCTGCCGCTCCTGTGGGCTGAGGGAACGGGAGCCGACGTGATGCGGCGCCTTGCGGCTCCGCTGCTGGGCGGACTCGCGCTCAGCTTCGCCATGGAGTTGGTCGTGTACCCGGTGGTGTTCCACCTGTGGAAGAGCCGTGAGGTCGCGCGCGGGTGAGGGCAGCGAGAATGCAGGCGGGTGGTAGACTTTTCGGTTCGGCACCGATCCCTCTCTCCCGCACTCCCACCCCACCCGCCACCATGATTCGATCGTTCCTCACACCGGCCACTTTGGCCCTCCTCGCTTCCTTCTCCGCGGCGAGCACGCGCTACGTCGACGTCAACCTCGCGAGCGGCGCGAACGACGGCACGAGCTGGGCCAATGCCTACCGCACGGTCGACGGCGTGTCGGTCGCATTGACCGCGGCCGTCGCCGGCGACGAGATCTGGGTCGCGCAAGGCGTGTACAAGCCGACGGCGACCTTGACGCGCACGATCTACGTCACGCTCAAGACGGGCGTCGGGGTCTACGGCGGCTTCAACGGCACCGAAACGCTGCTCGCCCAGCGCAACGTCGCGCTCAACGTCACGACTTTGTCGGGCGACCTCGCCGGGGACGACGGGAGCAACATCTTCACCGACAACAGTCAACACGTAATCAACGGCAACAGCGCCACCGCCACGGCGATCCTGGACGGGTTCATCGTGACGGGCGGCAACGCGAACGGCGCCAATCCGCAGGACCGCGGCGGCGGCATCTTGTTGCAATCGGCCAGCAACGCGACGATTCGCAATTGCATCTTCCGCAACAACCGCTGCACGTTCGGCGGCGGTGCGGGGTACATCAACTCGTCGAGCCCGACCTTCACCGACTGCCGCTTCGAGAACAATTTCGGCGCCAGCTTCGGCGGAGCCTTCGACCAGGCGACGAGCGTCGGCACGGTCTTCACGCGCTGCGTGTTCACCGGCAACACCGCCGCGCGCGCGGGCGCGATCGAGATCTTCTCGAACTCGGCCGTGAAGGTGTACGACTGCATCTTCTACGGCAATTCCTGCACGGGATCGGGCGGCGGCGGAGCGATCTTCGTCTCCGGATCGTCGCCGTCGTTCAGGAACTGCACGATCTTCGGCAACACCTCGACGGTGAGTGCCGCGGCCGGCTTCATCGCGAGCACGTCCAACGTCGAAGTCGCGAACTGCATCGTGTGGGCCAACACGGGGCCGGGCGGCGCGCAGGCGCTGGCGAACCAACTCAACGGCACCACGTACAACGTCTCGTACTCCTGCGTGCAGGGCAATTCCCCCGGCACGGGCAACATCGCCGTCGATCCGCAATTCGTGAACTCCGCCGGTGGCGACTTCCACCTGCCGATCGGCTCGCCGTGCATCGATGCCGCCAACAACACGCTCGTTCCGCCGGCCCTCGCGACGGACTTCGATCTCCGTCCGCGCCTCGCCGACGAACCCACCGTGCCGAATACGGGCGGGGGCGCGTCGCAGTACGCCGACATGGGCGTCTACGAACTGCCGGTTCCCTCGATCGGGTTCTACTGCAGCGGCGACGGCATCGGCACGCCCTGCCCGTGCGGCAACAACTCGGCCTTCCTCTCGGGCGAAGGCTGCCTGAGTTCCGTCGGACTCGGGGGTCTGCTGCTCGCGACCGGCACCGCGCGCTACTCCAACGACACGGTCCTGCTCCAAGGCACGCAGATGACGAACGGTCCGTGCCTCTACTTCCAGGGCACGGCGCAGCAGGCCGGCGGCGCGGGCCTCGCGTTCGGCGACGGGCTCCTGTGCATCTCGGGCACGATCGTGCGTCTCGGCGTCGTGACGAACGTCGCGGGCGCGTCGCAGTTCCCGAGCGGCGGCCCGAGCCTGTCGGTCGCCGGTCTCGTCTCCGGTCCCGGCGCCGTGCGCAACTACCAGATCTGGTTCCGCGACGCGGCGGCGTTCTGCACGGCCGCGACGAACAATCTGTCGAGCGCGGTGTCGATCGTCTGGGAGATGTGATCCTCGCGGCCTTTGTGCTGCGTCGTCTCGACCCGATCCCCCGCCACGAGCCTTCCAGAGGACCCCGTCATCCAGACGTGGTCCTCTGCGGGACTGGGGCTGGCAAGAATCGTCCGCGTGGCGTACGAAGACCTCCGCGCGTGGTCACGAACAGGCAGCCGCGACGTAGTGGACACACACATGAAGACCTTCCTCACGACAGCCAGTTTGTTCGCCTTCCTCGGCCTCAACTCCTTCGCCTGCCAGGGCGAGGGCCAGAAGGCTCCGGCCCCCCAGAAGAAAGCCGCACTCGTGTCGAAATCCGGGCACGACCTCACCCGCCTCGCGCCCGAGAAGATCGCCGAGATCGTCAAGACGCTCTCGCCGATCGAAGTCGAAGTGACCCAACGCGCCGGTACGGAACCGCCGCGCACCGGGCGCTACTGGGACGAGCACCGCGCCGGCACGTACGTGTGCGTCGTGGGCGGTCTGCCGCTCTTCCGTTCCGAGGACAAGTTCGAATCGGGCACGGGTTGGCCCTCGTTCACGCGGCCGATCGATCCGGACCACGTCGTGTTGCGCGAGGACGGGACCCACGGCATGTCGCGCGTCGAGGTGCTCGACGCGCGCAGCGGCGCCCACCTCGGCCACGTGTTCGACGACGGCCCGAAGCCGACGGGCAAGCGTTTCTGCATGAATTCGGCCGCACTCAAGTTCATCCCCGATGGAGAAGCGATCCCGATGGAATCACAACCGATCAAGACGGAAACCGCGTACTTCGCCGCCGGCTGCTTCTGGGGTGTCGAGGACGTGTTCGAGCAGACGGAAGGCGTGATCGACGCCGAGTCCGGGTACATGGGCGGCAAGACCGACAAGCCCACGTACAAGCAGGTCTGCTACGAGAGCACCGGACACGCCGAGACGGTCAAGGTCGTCTACGATCCGAAGAAGGTCGG